>JAZQOE010000090.1:0-20537 GCA_045627705.1 Kiritimatiellia bacterium
GTCGCAACGCACGCGAGCCGCAGCGCAAACCTTCGCGCGATCGCCGACGGCGGGGGCGCCGTCGCAACGCACGCGAACCGCCATGCCCTCGTTATTCAGGGAATAGCATCGCCATACTGAAGTTCATCTGGAATTCGGGATCGGTACCGAGATCGACATGCTTTGCAATTGCGCCGAGATGCGATGCACGTTCGCGGTCGCCGCGAGAGCGAAGCGCCATTTTCGCGCCAAGCGACGCGGCATTGCCCACAAACCTCACCCGCGACACATCGACTTGTGGAAGCAAACCAATGCGGATTGCATTTTCGCGTCGGATGAAATTGCCGAAAGCGCCGGCAAGAAGCACCGAATCCAGGTCGTCCGCATCGAGTCCCGCGCGCGAAAGAAGCGTATCGACGCCGGCGCGCAACGCACCGGACGCGAGCTGAAGTTCGCGGATGTCGCGCTGACGAAGCGCCACCTCCCCTGCCCCGGCGCCATCGCCAAAGGCAAGGATGAAGCGGGCATCGCCGTCTTCGCCGACAATGCGTCGGCGGAAATCTGCCGTCACCGAAGCATCGAGTTCCGATGCGTCGAGGATGCGTCCGGTCTCATCGAGCACTCCTGCATCCAGCATGGCGGCGACGGCGTCGATCAACGCGGTTCCACAAAGCCCCGACGGCGCAACCCCGCCAATCACTTCGAGCGCAAGCTCGCCATCCTTGACATCGACCTTTGAAATCGCTCCCGCTGTCGCCCGCATTCCCTGCGAGATTCGCGCACCTTCAAAGGCGGGACCAGCCGCAGTCGAGGCGCAGAGTATTCCGCCATCAGGCTTGAGAAGCGCGATTTCACCGTTTGTCCCGATATCGACAAGCAACGTGGCCTTGGATTTGTGATCGAAGTCGCTTGCAAGCATGCACGCGACGGTATCGCCGCCGACGAAGCCGCCAACCTGCGGAAAAATGAACACACGCGCAGCGGGATTCACATCGAAGCCGATATCGCCGGCGGTACAATCGAGATTTTCCGAGAACACCGGGGCAAAGGGGATTTCGCCGAGCGAAAATGGATCGATGCCGCAGCAAAGTTGTTGCATCGTGGTATTGCCCGCAAGCGTAACGCTCGCGATCTGCGACTTGTCGAAGCGGGTTCCATCCTGCGGGGAAAGCAGTTTGGCAAAGATCGTATTGAGGGTTTCAATCGCGGCGGCGCGCAATTCCGCAAGCCCAGCGGGGTTTTCGCGCGTGCGGAGGATGCGAGCGAGGACATCGTCGCCAAATGGGATTTGTCCGTTGAGCGCGGAAGCGACGCCGAGTTCCGCGCCGTTTTCGAGATCGATCAGTGTGCCGACGACAGTCGTGGTACCGAGGTCAAACGCAACTCCCAGCACGCGCGACGATTCCTCGCGGCCAGCGGGAAGAACCGCGGCGACATCGCCATCGACATGGGCGATCCGAAGGTTCCACCCGGCATCGCGCACGGTGCGGGGAAGCGTCGCAAGCAGGGAACGCGGGAAGTTGAGATGTCGGCCCGCGGCGGCGGAAATGCGCAATGTGTCGGGTCGGTCGTCTTCACGCGTTGGCGGCGCGGGCGCGACATCGATCACTTCGATGAACGGATCCGATGGAGGAGCGCTTTGGGAAACGCCGGAATCGGCTGTGAGAATTTGCTGCGCCGTGGCCTCGAGCGAGGTTGCGGGGATTTCGACAACGGCGTCTGTCACCAGATGCGACTGGCAGGCGCGGCGCCATCCCGCCGCGAAGCGCTCGGCGCCGATGGCGGGAGAATCATCGGCGGTTTCGACTGTCGAACCAGCGCGCAAGCGGACAAGGCATTTGCCACATGTGCCATTCCCGCCACACGGGAAACGGATCGCGATACCAGCCGCGCTGGCGGCATCGGCGATGGAAGACCCGGCCGGCACATTCACTGTGCGACCTGAAGGCTCGAAAGAAACACGGATCGACATGGCGCTTGAGTTCATTGGAAGAAGTATAGCCACCCCGCCAATGGAGAGTCACCATTGAAATTCTTCGACTTGTCATTTACCCCGGTTTACGGCAAAATTGACTCTATCGTTCGTTGTTTTCTTTTGGCCGCGAGGGTATTCCGCGCGGCGGCAAACAAACCAGGAAAGTCATATCATGGCAACCAAGAAAACGTTCAACAAAGGTCCTGTGACCCTCTGCTCGATGCCCTTCTGGTGCGTCGCCAACACGCTGCCCGACCCCTTCGGCGGCGCGGTTCTCGACCCTATCTCGTCAGTCGATGTCGCCAAACTTCTCGCCGAGGCCGCAGGCAAGGGCCTGATCGATGCGACAAGCTTCCACGATGACGACCTCGTGCCGTGGGATCCCAAGCATCCCGAAGACGATCTCGATCCCAAGAGCGAGACCTACAAGACCCTCCACGAGATCAAGGCGATACTCGACAAGGCAGGGCTCAAGGTCAACACCGCGACCTGCTCCCTCCACGGCAACAAGCTCTTCCGCGCCGGCGGTCTCACGAACCCCGATGCCAAGCTGCGCGCCCTCGCCATCAAGAAGGTCCAGCGCTGCCTCCGCATCGGTGCCTTCTTCAAGGCCTCGCACTACACCTACTGGGTCGCCCGCGACGGCTTCGAAGTGCCTGTCGCCGTCGATTGGAAGAAGGTCTATGGCTGGTTGCAGGACGGCCTCAACGGCGTCACCGACTACATCGAGAAGATGAAGTTCACGAACTACAAGGGCGCGACGATCGAGCCCAAGCCAAACGAGCCCCGCGGCCAGATGTTCCTCCCCACGAGCGGCCACGCCGTCGGCCTGATCGCCTCGCTCAAGAAGCCTGACTTCTGGGGCATCAACCCCGAGCTCCTCCAGCACGAGAGCATGGCCCTCATGAACTCCGTGATGACGGTCGGCTATCTCGTCTCCCTCAAGAAGCTCTCCTTCCTCCACTTCGGCAGCCAGATCAAGGCGGAGTTCGACGACGACTTCCCGCCGATGGTCGGTCCCGAAGGCCTCAAGGAAACAGTCCAGATGTTCTGGGCCCTCGAGCAGATGGGCTGGAAGGGCGTCGTCGAATTCGACTGCCACATGCTCCGCGCCGAGAGTTCGCTCGACGACCAGATCGGCTGCCGCCGCCGCTTCATCAAGAACTGCGTCGATGCCCTCAACCTCGCCGTCGATCTCGCGGCCCGCATGAAGGGCATCAAGCGCTCCGACTACGCGGACGATTCCGCCTGCGACATCGCCGCCACGAAGATGCTCTGCAACATCAAGTAACCTGAACTGTCAAGCATCGTTGGGGCGCGTCGCCCGAAGGCGGCGCGCCCCAATCTTTTCGGAACAAGCGAAGATGAAGAACAACAAGAAAGTCGTTTATCTCAGCGGACCGATCATGGACGAGCGCGGCGATGGCGCCGTCGCATGGCGCACCGAAGCGAAGGAAAAGCTCGGCGACACCTTCTACATGCTCGACCCGATGCGCAGGAATTTCAAGGACCGCGAAGTAGATAGCGCAAACGAGATTGTCGAATTCGACCTCCAGGACGTCCGCGACGCCGACATCCTTCTCGTGAACTATTCCCGCGTTTCCATCGGCACTTCGATGGAGGTCTTCTACGCGGCCCACGACCTCGGCAAGTTCGTCGTGGCATTCTCGCCGATTCCCTTCAAGGACTGCTCGCCCTGGATGGTGCGCCACTGCACCAAGATCCTCCCCTCGCTCCAGGATGCGGTCGATTACGTAAAGTCGCACTTCGCCGATTAACGGCGTCATTTGGGCAAGGCGCCCAGCCCCAAAGCTCCTCCGAGGATTATGGCATGAACGAGGTCTATCTCACCTTCGACGACGCTGTCGCCACCCAATTCGGGAATGCCGTGCCGGTCCTTCGCGAGTTCGGATTCGGCGCGACTTTTTTCATCACATGCTTTTCCGGCGAGTGGCGCGCGCAGCATGCGCAGACGCTTCTCACCGATGCCCAGATAAAGTCGATGTCGGATTTCGGTTTTGAATTTGGCAACCACACGCTCACGCACGCATTCCTGCCGAATCTCGACAACGATGGAATCCGCCGCGAAATCTCCGCGATGGAAGAGTGGTTCGCGGCGCGCCGCATCGCGAAGCCAACGACATTCGCCTACCCTGGCGGTCCCTTCTGCGAAAAGGCAGTTCCAATCCTGCGCGAAATGGGATACACCCATGCGCGCACGGTCGAGGACCCATTCTCCCTCCCCCGCCCCTTCGATCCAATGCGCATCCCGTCGATCGCCCTCGACGATTCGCATCCCGAACACTGGACGCAGGCGATGTCGGTCCTCGACGCCGGCTTGCCGCTAGTACTCTGCTACCACGGAACGCCAGACCGCGTCCACCCATGGGTCAACACCGAAGCCGAGTCATTCCGCAAGCAGATGCTCGAGCTAAAAGAACGAAACTGCACGGTCCGTCCGCTTTCGGCGCTGTAGGGCCAACCAATAATTTTCTCCCATGCCATTCTCACTGTTTCTTGCCTTGAAATACCTCAAGCCGAAGCGCTCGTTCACTTCGGTCGTGACCATAGTGTCAGTGCTGGGCGTCGTGCTAGGCGTAGCGATCGTGATTATCGTGCGCGCCGTGATGACAGGCTTTGGCGACACCTGGCGCGAAAAGATCCTTGAATTCAAGCCGCACCTCACCATCACCTCCGCCGATGGCGTAATCACCGACGCCGAATCCATCTGCGAAGAGATGGAGAAGCTCGATGGCGTTGTCGCCGCCTCCCCATCCGCGGAAATGCGCGTTCTTTCGGAGCATGACAGGCGCATTGCCGCGCCAATCGTGATGGGCGTGGACGCCGAGCGCGCGATGCGGATGATTCCGCAGATGACAAACTGCGTCGTCTTCGGAGAATTCGACCTCTCCGGCGACAAGGCGGCAATCGGCATCGACCTCGCGCGCGTGCTTGGAACGGCCGTCGGCGACAAGATACTCGTCTATTCCCCGCTAACCCTGATCGGCAAAGACGAAGTCTATTTCCCCGAGGAGCTTGAGATTTCGTGCATCTACGAAATGGGGCACAGCGAGTTCGACACTGGCTTCGTGATAACGTCGATCGGCGTTGTGCGCGACCTTTTGGCGCTCGACGAGGATTCGGCCTACACCATCCAGCTCAAACTCGCGCACCCGGATGAACCGGAGATATTTGGCAAATGCCGCGAAACCGTCGAGGAACGCCTGGCCGGGATCGACCCGACACTCGTCACCCATTCCTGGCAGGAAATCGACAGCCAGCTATTCAGCGTTCTCGCCGTCGAAAAGAACATGATGGTGATCCTACTCATGTTCATCACTGTCGTAGCGATCTTCTGCGTCATGAACACGCTGATCGTGGTAACAGTCCAGAAGACCGACGAAATCGGCCTGCTCAAGGCGCTTGGCTTTTCGTCATGGCAGATTCTTTGCACATTCGTCCTGCACGGCTGGATCCAGTGTTTCGCCGGCACGGCGCTTGGCATAGGGCTTGCGCATCTCGTTCTCCGCAACCTGCAGAACATCGTCGTCTTCCTCGGCACGCTTGGCATGGATGTCTTTCCAAAGAATGTGTACGGACTCGCGCAGATTCCATGGCGCGTGATCCCGGGTGAAGTCGTGCAAGTGGCGGTGATGGTGGTGGTTTTCTGCACAGTCGCCAGCATCGTCCCGGCATGGCGCGCCGCCTCGATGGATCCGGTGAAGGCCTTGCACCACGAGTAGAGGGAGGAGGAGGTTCACGATGGACACGATTGAATCAACCATGCCGCTACTCAAAGCCGAAAATCTAGTAAAGGACTACCGCCTACCCCACGGTGCAGTGCATGTGCTCCGTGGCGCGTCGCTTGAAGTCGCTGGCGGGGAGCGAGTGGCGATTGTCGGCCACAGCGGTTCTGGGAAGAGTACCCTGCTTCACGCATTGGGAGGATTGGATCGTCCGGACTCCGGATCGGTGTCGATCGACGGCCACGACATCTTCAGGATGGCCCCGCAAGCCCGCACACGCCTGCGCGCGCTGTCGATTGGCTTTGTGTTCCAGTCATTCCACCTGCTTCCCGAAATGGATGTCGCCGAAAACGTCCTCCTTCCGTCGATGGCGATCGGGGAATCGCGGCGCGCCGCCCGGAAGCGCGCGCTTGAACTACTTGAACAGGTTGGACTTGCCGACCGGGCGACGCACACCCCTCTGGAACTTTCCGGCGGCGAACAGCAGCGTGTCGCGATCGCGCGCGCACTGATGAACCAGCCGCAGTTGATTCTGGCCGACGAACCAACCGGCAACCTCGATGCCACGACGGGCGCGCAGGTGCTCGACCTGCTCTTCTCCCTCACTGCCTCGGCGACGCGCGCGCTGGTTGTCGTAACGCACTCCCCGGATGTCGCCGCCCGATGCACTCGCACCATCGAACTTTCCGATGGCCGCTGCCAGTAGCGCGAATCGCCAAATGGATTGAACAACGAATTGCCATGGGGTAAAATCGCCTTTTCGCATTTATCGGAACACCTGACGAAATGACCATACGACAACTTCTTGACGAAGCGGCGCAGCTGCATCCCGGACTGCCCGCGATGGAATACCGCGTTAAAAATGGCGGTGTGGAGTCCGTTCCCTACTCCAGGCTCCTCGAACGAGTCCGCGAAGTCTCCGAAATCGCAGGTGAATCGGGCCTTGTGCCCGGCCGCGACATCGTCGGCCTCATGCTTGAAAACCGTCCCGAATGGATTGAACTCTACCTTGGCCTTGTCGGCTGCGGCATCACAGTGATCCCGCTCGACCCCAAGCTCAAGCCAGAAGAAGCCGCATACATCCTCGACGATGCGAAGGCCGCCGCGATTGTCACCATTCCAAAGCGCAAGGCTCTCGTCGAGCAGATCATCCCCACCCTTCCATCGATCCGCATGGTCTTCTGGGTCGATGCCAATGGCGCCCCCGCCGAAATAGCGGGCAGGCAGGCGTTCGATGTCGAAGCGCGCCATGGCGAAGTCGCGGCCGCAGCGGCATCAGCCAAGTCGTTCTACCTCGCCCACAAGCCCGCAAGCGACGATCTCGCCTCGGTGATCTACACCTCCGGCACAACGGGCAAGCCCAAGGGCGCGATGATCACGAACGACAACTTCTGCTGCGACGCCATGTTCGCGCTCAAGGCCGTTCCGGGCTTTACGCCCGAAGCGCGTTTCCTCATTGTTCTCCCTCTTTTCCACGCCTTCTGCTTCACGGCGAACCTCATCGTCCCCCTCCGTCTCGGCGCGCGAATGCAGTTTGCCGAAAGCCTCCGCACCCTTGGAGAAGACCTCCGCGTGCTTGGCCCGACGCTCATGATGGGCGTGCCGCTGCTCCTCGAGAAACTGCTCGAAAAGATCAAGGACAACGTCCGCAAGAATCCCACGGCGCGCTTCCTCAACGCGGTCGGCCTCGGCTTCATCGTGCGCCGCAAGATCCGCGCGAACCTCGGCGGGCACTTCAACATGTTCGTCACTGGCGGAGCCCCCTGCTCCGTGGACATGATCCGCGACTACCGCAAGCTTGGAATAACTGTGATCGAGGGCTACGGACTCACGGAGTGCTCGCCGATCGTTTCCGTCACATCCGCCGAACGCTCGCGGCCAGGCACCATCGGCATCGCGCTTCCGGGCGTGGAAGTGCGCGTTGACAACCCGAACGAACAGGGTGTCGGCGAACTCCAGGTCCACGGACCCATCGTGATGAAGGGCTACCTTGGCAAGGAACAGGCCACGAAGGAGGCCTTCACCGACGATGGCTGGCTCCGCACTGGCGACCTCGTTACGCTCGACAAGGAAGGCTACCTTTCGATCCGCGGCCGCGCAAAGGCGCTTATCGTCAACCGCGAAGGAAAGAACATCTACCCGGAAGAGGTCGAGCAGTGCCTGGCGAACGATCCGCTGATCCACGACTTCCTTGTCCTCGGCGTCCACGAGCAAGGCGTGACCGGCGAGAAGGTCGGTGCGATCGTCGTGCCCGACATCGACGCCTTCAAGGACGCCAACGGCGGCGTCGAACCGGCCTGGGAGAAGATCGACGAGATCGTCCGCAAGCGTCTCCAGAAGGCCTGCATGAAACTCGCGGACTACAAGCACCCACGCGTCGTCGAAGTGCGCCGCGAGCCACTCGAACGCACCGCCGCCCAGAAGATCCGCCGCCATGTCTATAATGGCGCGCTCGACGGCAAATGACCACTGTTTGAAACCCCTTGAAACACGATTGGAGACAAAATGAGCGAACACACCTGCAAATGCGGACACCATCACGATGATCCCAACCACAAGTGCAAGTGCGGCGGACATGGCCATGGGGAAGGCCACGAGTGCAAGTGCGGACACCATGGCGAAGACGGTCATGAGTGCAAGTGCGGCGGCCACGGTCACGAAGACGGCCACGAATGCAAGTGCGGGCACGGCCACCCGCCGACAATCACCGTCGATGGCCGCGAGATTCCGCCGCAGGCGATTGAGTTCGAGCTTTCGCGCCTGATCCGCTTCTACTCGCAGCATCTTCCGGAAGACCAGATTCGCGCGCAGCTCCCGATCCTCCGCCGCCGCGCGGTCGAGCAGGCCGTTGGCGCCCGCCTCCTCACGATGGAAGCCATGCGCCTCGACATCGTGGTGAGCGAAACGGAGATCGACGACCATGTGGCGGTAATGCGCCGCCAGGCGGGAGGAGCCGACAAATTCGAAGAGCTTCTCAAGCGCCAGGGCTTCACGATGAAGGACTATCGCGAGCAGGTCCGTCTCGGACGCCGCACAGACAAGCTTGTGGAGCAAGTGACATCATCCGCCGCAGAGCCGACGGAGGCTGAGATCGCCGCGCACTTCGAGGCACACCGCGCCGAATACCGCAAGGGCGAGCGCGTCCGCGCACAGCACATTCTCGTAAAGCCGGCGGACAACACCGACAAAGCGAAGGCCGAGGCTCTTCTCAAGATCGAGGAAATCCGCCAGCGCATCATCGAGGGTGCCGACTTCGGCGAAGAGGCAAAGGCCAATTCCGACTGCCCGTCAGGCAAGGATGGCGGCTCCCTCGGCTGGTTCTCGCGCGGCATGATGGTCCCCGAATTCGACCAGGCCGCATTCGAGCTGCCAGTTGGCGAAGTCAGCGAGCCGATTGAAACGCAGTTTGGCTGGCATCTCATCCTCAAGAACGATTTCGAGGAAGCCGCAGAGGCCGACCTCGACATGGTTCGCGACCAGATCCGAGACTTCCTGCGCCATTCCCGCCGCGGCGACCTCCTCGCGTCGCATGTCGATGAGCTTTGGTCAAGGTCCGACATCCGCATGGACGGCAAGCCCCTTCCCCTTGGCGACAAGGAATAATCTTTCATGCGTTCATCCCTAAACCCAAACCCTGAAAGTGACACTATGAAATTCAAGCAGATCATAATCTGGACAGCCGCCCTCATCATCGGTGTGATTCTCGGCATGCTGAACAACGGGCCACTGAACAACTTTCTGGACTTCGTCGCCTCCGCCTATACGCGCGGCTTCCAGTTCGTCGCGGTTCCGACGGTCGCCATCGCGGTCCTCACCGCCCTCGCCGGGCTCGGCAAGGGCAACTCCGGCCGCATCTTCCGCCGCACATTCTGCTACACGCTGCTCACCTCGTTTATCGCGGCGCTGATCGGGCTCATCCTCTTCCGGCTGATTCGTCCGGAAGCACTCACGGCCGACGCAATCGCAGCCGGCGCGGATGTCGATATGGTGAAGAACCTCAGCGCCAAGCCACTCACCGTATATGGCCACATCCTCAACGCGATCCCGAACAACATGATCAATCCGTTCCTCTCCGGCAACGTTCTTTCGATCATCATCATCGCGGCCGCCGTCGGCACGACGCTTGCGTTCCTCCACGGCGACGAACATGCGCAGGCGCTTCTAAACTGCCTCGTCGGACTCCAGAAGGTCCTCTTCGCAATGATCCGCGGCCTCATCTGGGCCCTTCCCGTCGGCATCGTCGCCTTCGCAGCCCAGCTCGCCCGCGACTTCGGCGGAATGGCTGTAGGCTCGATCGGCAAGTATGTCGCAGTCGTCCTCGGTGGCAACCTGATCCAGTTCTTCATCATCCTCCCGCTCTTCTGCTTCCTTCGCGGGATCAACGGCTACAAGCTGATGAAGCAGATGACGCCCGCCCTGCTCATGGCGCTCTTCACGAAGTCCTCGGCCGCGACGCTTCCCGTCTCGATCGCGACAGCCGAAAAGAACGCGAAAATCCGTCCCGAAATCGCCCGCTTCATTCTCCCGCTCTGCTGCACGATCAACATGAACGGCTGCGCGGCCTTCATCCTCGTGACCTCGCTCTTCGTGATGCAGTGCGGCGGCATGGTCCTCTCGCTCCCGATGATGGTCGTCTGGTGCGCGATCGCCGTCCTCTGCGCGATCGGCAACGCGGGTGTCCCGATGGGCTGCTACTTCCTCACACTCTCGCTGATGGCCGGCGTCGGCAACATGCCGCTCGGCGTGCTAGGCGTGATCCTCCCGATCTACACGATCATCGACATGATCGAGACTGCGGAGAATGTCTGGAGCGACTACTGCATCAGCGCAGTGGTGAACAAGGAACTCTGATTTCCGTAAAAACGGCGCGCCGCAAAATCGCGGCGATGTTCGTTTCGCTTGAACCATTGGAAGGAGAAAAAATGAAAAAGTACCGCGTTGGTCTCGTTGGCGTCGGCGCCGTTGGCACCGAGATGATCAAGGTCCTGAAGGACCGCAACTTCCCGCTTGATGGACAGGTCAAGGTGTTCGCCAGCCGCGAGCGCGACGAGCAGATCCTCGGCGAGACATACCATGTCATGCCCGCAACCGAAACCAGTTTCGACGGGCTCGACATCGTCCTCTTCGCCGGAAAGACCGATGTCGCGATCCAGCTCAAGGACGCCGTGGTCAAGTCCGGAGCAGTGATGATCGACAACTCCCGCGCCTTCCGCCAGGATCCCGACGTCCCGCTCGTGGTCCCGCAGGTGAACGCCGAGGACCTCGACTGGAACCACGGCGTTATCGCGAACCCCAACTGCACGACCGCGATCATGCTCGAGGCTGTCGCCCCGCTCCACAAGGCCAAGAAGCTGAAGCGCCTCGTCGCCTCGACCTACCAGGCCGCATCCGGCGCTGGCGCGCCCGGCCTCGCGGAACTCGAGCAGCAGATCCACGAGTACGCCGAGGGCAAGCCGCTTACCGTGAAGGCATTCCAGCACCAGCTCACCTATAACCTGATCCCGCACATCGACAAATTCGACGAGACGAACTGGTACACCCTCGAAGAGCTCAAGATGCGCAACGAGGCGCGCAAGATGCTCCACGCCCCGGAACTGATGGTGAGCTGCACATGCGTCCGCGTACCGATAGCCCGCGCGCACTCCGAGTCGCTGAACCTCGAATTCGAGGAGGATGTGACCCCCGAAGAGGTCCGCGAGATCCTCAACGCCGCCGATGGAGTGACGGTCGTTGACGATCCGCTAAACGGCGGCTACCCGATGCCGCTCGACGCCACCGCGAAGTACGATGTGCTCGCGGGCCGCATCCGCCAGGACATTTCGCGCAACGACAAGAAGGGCATCGACATGTTCGTCTCGGGCGACCAGCTCCTCCGCGGCGCGGCGCTCAACGCCGTCGAAATCGCCGAGCAGCTAGTCAAGCGCGGCCTCGTCTGATCCATTCGGAGAAAGCATCATGGGCAAACTCAGGATCGGCGTGCTCGGTTCCGGTTCAGGCTCGAACATGCAGTCTATCCAGGACGCCATCGAAGCGGGAACGCTCGACGCGGAAATCGTCTGCGTGATCGCGGATGTTCCGGGCGCGAAGATTCTTGACCGCGCCCGCAAGCATGGCATCCCCTGCGACTACCTCGACCCCGCGCCGTGGAAGACGAAGCTCGAAGGCCCCGCCGAAGAGCGCTACATCGCCTACCTCAAGGAACATGGCGCGGAGGTCGTCGTCCTCGCGGGTTTCATGCGCATCGTCAAGCCCGGTCTTCTAGCCGCCTTCCCCAACCGCGTGCTAAACATCCACCCCGCGCTTCTGCCTTCATTCCCAGGCATTGCGGGATGGAAGCAGGCGCTCGACTACGGCGCAAAGGTCGCGGGCGTGACAGTGCACTTCGTCGATGCAGGCACCGACACCGGACCTATCATCATCCAGCGCGCGGTGCCTGTTCTCGACGACGACACCCCCGAATCGCTCCACGCCCGCATCCAGGTCGAGGAGCATCTGGCCTATCCCGAAGCCCTTCGGCTTCTCGGCGCGGGCCGACTCCGCATCGAGGGACGCCGCGTCTTCACAACGAAGTAACGCTTCCATCCGACAATGGCGCGCTTCCTAATCTCCGCTGGCCCGACCAGAGAACATCTCGATCCCGTCAGGTTCCTGAGCAATCGCTCGACGGGCAAGATGGGATTCGCGATTGCCTCCGCCGCGGCGGAGGCTGGACACGATGTGCGCCTTGTCTCGGGACCCGTCACCCTCCCCACCCCGCCTGGCGTAGAACGCATTGATGTCGTTAGCGCACGGGAAATGCTTGCCGCTCTCGACGAACGCCTCGATGAAGCGGACGTGCTTGTGATGACCGCCGCAGTCGCCGATTGGCGTCCGCGCGAAATGTCGGCGACAAAACTCAAGAAGCGCGAAATGAACGCGACTCTCGAGCTAGTCCCGAATCCGGACATTCTCGCGACCCTCGCCGCAAAAAAGGGCAATCGCCTCTTTGTAGGTTTCGCGGCGGAAACAGGCGATCCACTTCCCGAAGCCGCGCGCAAACTTGCCGCGAAGGGGCTTGACCTGATCGTCGCAAACGATGTCTCGGCGCCAGACGCAGGATTCGCAGTCGATACGAACCGTGTCACAATCCTCTCGCCAAAAGCCGCGCCCGATCCATGGCCGCTAATGTCAAAGGCCGAAGTCGCCCGCCGCCTCGTCGAACTAATAGAGGGAATCATCCGCTTCCGCTAGGCTTCACTTCTTTGGCGGAAGGGTATCCGCGCGCCTGATGCTGCGCGGCCCGAGCAAATCCTTGATCTTGTCGATGGCGCGGGAGACATTTTCCTGTTTCTCATGGGTCTGCGCCGGAGAATCGAAAAGCGAAAGCTGCTCGACCCGTTCCTCGACAAGATTCGAAACGCCAAACCCTATCAGGCGGACTGGTTGGGGCTGCGGCTCCGCATCAAAGAGTGAGAAGGCGGTTTCACGAAGCGCCATGTCGTCGTTTGCCGGAGGGGAAAGCGGGCGTTGCCGCGTGATGGTCTTGAAATCCGACCATCGCAACTTGATTCGCGCGATACTGGCATAGCGTCCGTCCGCCCTAAGCCTCCCGGCGACATCATCGACAAGCATCGCAAGCGCGCGGCGTACCTTCGCCCTATCCGCCGTGTCATGCAGGAACGTGTGTTCGCGGGAAAAACTCATCTCGACAGAATCCATCACCAGTTCACGCGGATCTTCGCCAAAGGCAAGCTTCAGCAAGTGCCCGGCGGCATTGCCTCCAATCTGCGCCGCCAGGCGCACTGGATCCGAACGCTGCAAATCTCCGACCACGCGATAGCCATGCGAATGAAGCGTTTCCTGCATCACGCGCCCGACGCCCCACAAGCGCGAGATGTCGAGCGGCGCCAGAAAGGCAGTGATCGCGGCGCGCCCTTCCGGAACAACCGTGAGTCCGTCCGGCTTGTTGATTTCTCCCGCAAGCTTGGCGAGGAACATGTTCGGGGCTACTCCGACTGACGCCGTGAGATGCAGCTCGTCGCGTATCATTGCGCGGATCTTCCCGGCGATTTCAACGCCTGTTCCGAAAAGCCTGCGAGCACCTGTCACATCGAGGAAAGCCTCGTCAACCGAGACCTGCTCGACAAACGGGGTAAAACGTCCGAAGATGTCCATGACCTGGTGGGAAACCGCGACGTACCGCGCCATGTCCGGAGGAAGGAATATTCCCTGCGGACAGCGCGCGTAAGCCTCGCGGGACGGCATTGCCGAATGCACGCCGAACTTGCGCGCCTCGTACGAGCATGTCGAAACGACGCCCCGCTGGTCTGGCGGCGCACCCACAATCACGGGCTTACCGCGCAATTCCGGATGATCGCGCTGCTCGACAGACGCGAAAAAGGCGTCCATATCGACATGTAGGATTGTACGCATCGAAAACCAATATTAGCAGAGCGCCTTGCCACTTGTGAATTGACACTTGTGGATTCACAAGGGAAAATGTCCTCATGATGTTTGCCAGACTTCAAGCGCGGCGTCGCGGCTTCTGCGATTTGCCTTTGACGATCCTAGCGGTTATCGCAATGTCGCTCCCATTCAATTCCATGGCCGGAGGGGAAGACGATTGGCTAGTGCCCCTTGGCCGTCCGCCACGCGCCGCGCCAAAGCACATCTCCGGCGGCGAAGGCGTTCCCCCTCTTCCGCTTCCCGCCACACCGCTCAGGCGCACCGAACGCAAGCGCGAGCCGCGTCCACCGCAGCTCATAGGCAAGATCGTCTGGGGCGAAACCGCCGAATACCGCTATGCGGAAGGGCAGACTGCGCAGGTCAGCGACTGGAATGCCTGCCCCGACGACATCTCGCAGCTCATGCGCAAGGCCGGTGCATGGTTTGGCCTGAACTATGGCTCGCAGCCAGTATCCCTTGCGACATTCGACCCCGACCCAGCGGAAGTGCCGGTGCTGTTCCTGAGCGGCGTGCGCAGCCTGCGACTCGGCGCGGAGCAGCTCGACGTGATACGGAAGCACGTCGCGCTCGGGGGAATGGTCGTGTTCGATTCGATCGCGGGATCGCCGTATTTCACCGAGTCCGCCCGCGAAGCCGCGAAGCAGATTGTCCCCGGCGAGACAATCCGCAGGATTCCGCTCGACCATCCGATCTTCCACATGCTGCAGGATGCGACTCAAACCGCATGCCCGAAGAACTGCGATGAAACCACGCCTCTCTTCGAGGGCATCTACCTTGGCAGCCGCATTGCGTGCCTGATTTCGCCGCGCGGACTGGGATGCGGATGGGACGACCACGAGGTTCCACTCCTCGAACAAGCGGTTTACTACGACGTCGATTCGGCGACAAGGCTTGGCGTGAACATTGTCGCGTATGCGATCGGCTATGCGGCGACAGGCAGGCAGGAAGCGCGGCCGGAGATCTTCGGAGCTCTCGACGAACAGCGTCCGACCGACGAACTGGTCTTTGCGCAAATCCGCCACGAAGGCGCATGGAACGTCCATCCCGGCGCCGCGGCGGCGCTCCTGCGCAGGATGCGCCGCGAAAGCGCGCTGGGCGTAAGCCTGAAGCGAATCGGCGTGGATCCCGCGAAGGACGATCTTTCCGCGCTTCCATTCCTCTACATGGAGGGACTTGACGAATTCGCCTGGAGTGACGAAGCAATCAGCGCGTTGCGCGCGTTCATCGACCGCGGCGGCACGATTTTCATAAACAATGGACTTGGCCTGGCGAAATTCGATGCGGCCGTACGGCGCGAGCTTGCGCGGCTGCTTCCCGGACGCGATCTCGAACCGATCGCGCCGGACCACCCGCTATTCGCGACGGTATCGGCAGTGGAGCATGCGCAGTATTCGCCCGCAGCGCTTGCGCTACATCCCGAACTCGACGCCCCGCTTTTCGAAGGGATTGAAATCGATGGCGACCTGAGGGTGATCTATTCGCCATTCGACCTCGCATGCGCCTGGCAGGGATGCGACTACCCCCTGGCCCTTTGCCATGAGGCCCCATCCGGCATCGACCTCGGAATCAATCTGCTCGTATATGCGATGACCCACTAGGGTTTCAAGCGCCTAGAATGGCAGCCCGTATTCCTGTATCTTGCGCTGGATGGTGCGGCATGACACATCAAGCTGCTCGGCGGTAAGAGTGCGGTTGCCCTTGTTGCGGGCCAGTGTCTGCGCGATGATTTCCTTTTCCATCTGCGCGAGAGTCATGCCGGACGGCACGGAAAACGGCGCGCCGTTTTTTGCGGCATTGACTGAGGACGCCATCGGAAGATGGACTGAATCGGCGGTAAGCGTGGCGCCGTCCGCGAATAGGACCGCGGATTCGACAATGTTGCGCAACTGCCGGATATTCCCCGGCCAATCGTATGATTCAAGGCGGCGGTAGAACTCCTCATCGACTCTCGATATCGCGTGGTGGTGCTCCTCGCAGGCGCGTGCGATGAAGCGGTCGGCAAGCGGACGGATATCCTCGAGTCGTTCGCGAAGCGGCGGGACAAGGATCGTCACCACGTTCAACCTGTATAGCAGGTCTTCGCGGAATTTCCCTTGCGCGACCATTTCGCCAAGGTTGCGGTTCGTTGCCGAGACAAGGCGGACATCGACCTTGAATGGCTCGTGTCCGCCGATGCGGCGGATTTCGCGCTCCTCGATGGCGCGGAGGAGTTTCACCTGGACAGAAGGCGGCGCATCGCCGATTTCATCGAGGAAGAGTGTGCCGCCGTTCGCGCGTTCAAAGGCGCCTTCGTGACGCGATGTGGCACCAGTGAAGGCCCCTTTTTCATGTCCGAAAAGTTCCGATTCGAGGAGCGATTCGGCGAATGCGCCGCAGTTCACCGCGACAAACGGATGCGAAGCGCGGCGGCTGTCGGCATGGAGCGCGTGTGAGACGAGTTCCTTGCCCGTTCCGCTATCGCCTTGCACGAGAACTGTGGCGTTGGTGTCGGCGAGCGCCTGTATCTGCCGCACGATGTTTCCCATCGCGGGGGAAGCGGCGATCATCGCCTTTGCCGAATAGCGCTCTCGCACGGTCGCGGAAAGGTCATCGACCTGGCGGCGCAGGCGGCTCGCCTCCATCGCGCGGCGGAGAGTCGATTCGAGGTCATCGAGATTCAGCGGTTTCTGGATGTAGTCGTATGCCCCGGCGCGAATGGCGTCCATGCTGGAATCGACGGAGCCATAAGCCGTCATCACGATCACGGGCACGCGGCCGTCGAACTGGCGCAGACGCCGCAGGAGTTCCACGCCGTCGAAATCGGGAAGCACCAAGTCGGTCAATACGATGTCGGGCGAACGGGTGTGGAACAAGGATTCGCCGTCGGCCGCAGTACAGGCGAGCGCAACGTCGAAACCGGCGTCGCATGCGGCCTCCTTGACGGAAATGGCGCCGGCTGGATCGTCTTCGACAATCAGGAGCCTGGGCTTCGAGGCAATCTCTGTTTCTTTGTTCGCTGGCATTCAAGGACCTTGGGTGCGCAGTTTGAAAGTTCCTAGGAGATGTCGCGGCGACGGAAAAGCGCGGACGAGACAAGAAGCGCGAGGCCACACCATGCAACGGCATAGATGAGTCCCGATACAAGCAAGGATATCGGGACTGTTCCGCCCGAAGCGAGGTCATCCGCGCGCCAGAAGGCCTGGAGATTGGGAATGATCCAAAATGGAAGGTGCAGGCCGCGGACAGCCGCGAGCGCGGCAAGGCGATCGACGGAAAGCCCAAGGGCGAAGGCGGCCGCGCAACCTGAAATTGTCGCGGCCGGCTTAAGGCGTGTCGCGAGAAGCGTAGCGAGCGCCGCGAAGACGGCGAGCGCCGCGAAGACAAGCACGGCGGCGGGGATGATGCGCCAGGCAAGGGAGATGCCGCCAGGCAACGAATCGATCGCATGCGCGTGGGCGCAGGAGACAGCGCATGAAATGGCCTGCGCGATCCAAACGCCATTGAACGCGGCGGTTCCGAATCGTGCGCGGCGGCCATAGTTCAATGCACCCGCGATTGCCAGGGCGATGACAGGCGCGTACATGGCGAGACGCCCGGTCACGATGTCCTTCGGCGTTTCCTCAAAGGCATTGAGGTCGGAGGCGAGGCGCGACATGCGTTCGGAAAGGAGAGTCGATGATGCCATCGCAATCCAGAAGAGGAAAAGGAGCGCCAGCACGCCGAAGAATTTCCCGAAAAGGAAGGAAGTACGGGAGAGCGGGCGCGAAAGCGCTACCGCCGCGGTGCCGCCGTCGCACTCGCGGGAAATCGCGGAACCAGCCGCGGTCGCGGCTAGGAGCAGGCCCACGAGAAGCGTGTATGAAAGCCCACCGTCCCGCGCGAGGCGTCCGATTTCGCCGAATTGATGGAATTGGAGGACTGGCACGAGGACAACGGCAAAGACACCGGCGAGCAATATCAACAGGATCGCTGGCTGCTGCATCGTCTCAAGGAGAGTAGCGGCGGCAATGGCGCAGACCTGGCGCAAAGGCGACGGTGTCGATTTATCCCGCATTTCAACTAGAGTGCGCCGAACATCCCGATCTTGCCGTCACGGGCGTCTTCCTCGGTCTTGTTGTACTCGGCAAGACGCGGATGCGTTTCAGTCGATGCCTTGGCAAGACCGCGGCGGATCAGTTCCGCGCCCAAATCCCGGTTGCCAATCTCGACATACGCCAGGAGTTGCCCGTAGTCGTCCAGCGGAGCATCCCCATCCACCGGAATGCGGATTGCCACTTCATCGCTCGACGTACAGAAACCAAGCACGTATGAGGCTGCCGCTTCGCCGTACCACTTTACCTTGTCCCATTCGAGATTCAGTTCCTCGCCCTGGCTTTCGCCGTGCTTGCGGTTTGCGGTATCAAGACATTCTATGCCGCGGATGCGGACAATGCCTACTTCTTCGCCACGCGCGACCTCGATTGTCTGTCCATCGATGATCTTCGTGACCTTGACAAAGCGGGCTCCAAGATTTTCATCGCGCCTTTTCTTCAGCGCCTTTTGGGCCTCTGCATTCTGCGCCTCTCCAAAATCCTCTTCGAAGGCGGTCGTCTGAAGAATGTTCTCGGTATGGAAATTATAGGCTACGAGCGCGATGCCGGCGCCGACAATTACGAGCAGGCCAAGAATCGAGAAGAAAATCTTCGGATTCGTCTTCCTGCGCCGCGAGCCATGCGTATTGGAATGCGCGTGGCGGTGGTGGGAGCCATCATGGCGATGCCCTTCGCCATGGGAGGAGTGGGATGAACCGGAAGCCCCCGAATGGTGGTGGTGATGATGGTGGTGATGATGATGGTGAACCGCTGCGTCTTTCGATGTGGCGACTCCACCATTCGCTTTTTCGATTTCGCTCACGATAGGCTCCTGAAACAAGTTGGCCCGCGTCAGCGGCCGCGGGAGCGGTGTCGGACGCGGGCCAGGGAATCGATCAGGGCAATTCGATCAACCGTTGCGGCGCTCGAAGTCCTTCATGAACTCGATCAGCTTGTCAACGCCCTCGACAGGGAAGGCATTGTAGATCGAGGCGCGGATGCCGCCAACGGAACGGTGGCCCTTCAAACCCTTGAGACCGATGGCGGAAGCCTCGGCGCAGAAGCGGGCCTCGAGTTCCTCGGTGGGGAGGCGGAAGGTCACGTTCATGTCGGAACGGCATTCCTTGGCGGCGGTGCCGCGGAAGAAGCCGGAAGCGTCGATCGCGGCGTAGAGTTTGGCGGCCTTCTCGACATTCTGCCTGTAGAGGTTCTCGAGACCGATCTGCTTGATCCAGCGCGTGACGAGCATCACGATGTAGATGCTGAAGCAAGGCGGCGTGTTGAAGAGCGAGTTCTTCGAGATGTGGGTCGTGTAGGAAAGCATCGTCGGAAGCGCCTTCGAAGCGCGCTCGGCGAAGTCCTTCTGCATGGCGACGATGCAGACGCCAGCGGGGCCGAGGTTCTTCTGGGCACCGGCATAGACCATCGCGAACTGGCGGGTATCGAAGGGACGGGAGAGGAAGTCCGAGGACATGTCCGCGATGAGCGGGGCATTGGTCTTCGGGAAGGACTTCCACTGCGAACCGGCGATTGTCTCGTTGGCGGTCATGTGTACGTACGCGGCATCGGGCGAGAACTTGAGCTCGTCAATCGACGGGACGCGAGTCGGGATTTCCTTCGAAGTGTCGGCGACAATGTTCACGTTGCCGAGGCGGCGGGCTTCCTTGACGGCCTGATCCGCCCAATGGCCGGAATCGATGTAGTCCGCAGTCGCGCCGGCGGGGAGGAAGTTCATGGGGATCATCGCGAACTGGAGCGATGCGCCACCCTGGAGGAAAAGGATGTGGTAGTCTTCGCCGACGCCGAGAAGCTCGCGAAGGTTGGCGATGGCCTCTTGATGGACGGCGTCGTATTCCTTGGCGCGGTGCGAACTTTCGAGGAGTGACATTCCTGAGCCCTTGAAATCAAGGAATTCGCGCTGAGCCTCCTCGAGGACGGGAAGCGGAAGGGTCGCCGGACCGGCGCCGAAATTATAGACACGAGCCATAGTAATCATTGCCTTTCATTTGCGCCCGGGACAAACAACGTCTCGCTGCGCGTGAAGTTTGTGATTTTACTTTATCGCGGCATGAAGAGTCAAGATGGCATGCCCCGTTCCAGCGAACCCGGGTGCACAGAAATATTTATGCAGGCACCCCAAATTTTCCACTTGCTTCTCTCATGTGCATATACTATAATATATGCCATGAAAGAAAATTCACTAGGAAATGCACGTTCGCGGGCCGAGATCCTTGCCGAGATCGCCGCCCTTCCTCCGTCCATCCAGGGGACGATCTCGTCCTACAGGTGCCCCAGGAAGAACGGGCCGCCAGCCGTGTACCACAACTTCCAGTACACCCTCAA
>JAZQOE010000091.1:0-8620 GCA_045627705.1 Kiritimatiellia bacterium
TCGATCATGTCGAGATGATCGATGTGATCGAATTGTTCGACGCGATCGATCTGACGCTGTTCAGTTATTGAGGAAACGTGGCCTGTCCCCGTTTTTGCGGAATGATAGTAAAATTTATCATCATAATTTTCATTGCTATCATTCCGAAAATTAAATACAATTATCTAATGATGAAAGTTAAGGAAAAGATGGTTTCCGTACGAGAAGCGGCAGAAAAGTGGAATATTTCGGAGCGTCGTGTCCGAATGTTGTGTTCAGAAGGGAAGGTCAACGGCGCATTGCGGCTTGGAAAACTGTGGTTTATTCCTTCCGACACACCACATCCAATAGATGGACGTTCCATACGATTTGGAGGGATACCGAAAGAACTGAGGAATAACGTACTCCAGATTGATGCCTTGAAAGACGAACTGGCTCAACGGCATCCGCTCACCGAAAGCGAAAAAAAACGCCTGCATGAATCATTCATGGTCGATTACACACACAACTCGACGGCAATAGAAGGCAACACTCTCACAATAAGTGAAACGGCGCTTGTTCTTGAAGGCGTGACTATCGGCCAAAAACCGCTCAAGGATCATCTTGAGGCAATTGGGCATAGAAATGCCTTTAACTATTTGGAAGAGATTGTTGGTAGTGGCGAAGAAATCAGCATTCGCATTGTAAAGGAAGTTCATTCTCTCGTCCTCGCCGACCAACCAATGGATCGCGGTGTATATCGTCGTCTGCCAGTCATGATTACGGGTGCGGTACATACTCCGCCACAACCATATCTTATTGAACCACAGATGGAAAACTGGGTGCGCGAACTGAAAAAGACCCATCTGCATCCAATTGTCGCAGCAGCGCTCTTTCACATTCGCTTCGAGGCCATACATCCTTTTATCGATGGCAATGGCAGGACTGGACGATTGTTGGCCAATTTCGTCCTCATGCGTGCCGGATATCTCCCTATAAGCATCAAATATGAAAATCGTGTTGCCTACTACAATGCTTTTACCGCGTTTCACAATGATGGCGATGCAACGCCAATGATTCGAATCTTCGTTGAAGCAGAGCTATCTCGACTTTCGAACATGATCAAACTTTTGGACGCGATTCCGGAATGAAAAGCATGCTGGCGGCAATCATGGCCCTTTAGAATGCGTGGAACGGCCTATTGACCTTACGCCCAGATGTCATTGCCATCCATGAGCGGATCGGATGGAAGCCCGAAAGCGGAGAGGATGGAAGGCGCGATATCGACGAGCGCGGGGGATCGCGATGCGATATCGCGGTTTGCGAACAGAACGCCAGGCATGAATTGCGAATCCATGCAGTGGTCGCCGGACCAGGGATCGAGATTATCCTCGCAGATTTCGCGTGAGTATGTGCCTAGGATCGTGCTCCACGATGCGCGCCAGCCGGCATTGTAGCCGAGCACGAGATCTGGTGCGCGGCCGGCGCATGGCCCATGGAAGATTTCATCGGGGCGGTATGCGCGATGGACTGGATGCTCGCCCGTGGCCGGATCGACATACGCCTCGAGTTTGCGGGCGATTTCGTTGCGAAGGGAATCGAAATCGCCTGTGGAGACGCAACCATCGGGTTCTCGTCCGCGCAGGTTCAAGTAGAGCGAGTTGATGCCCAGGCCATACGCGCTGGTATCGCCCCAGCGCGTCGCGGCGAAATAGTCCGTCTCGGCGCCGGCATCGCGGTTCGTCAGCGCGGCATAGCCGTTGTCGAGCAACCAGGTATTTACGTTGAACTGGCGGCGGAACGATGTGAAGCCGTGGTCGGAAAGCAGGATGAAAAGCGTGTCGGCGGGGTCGCAGGAATCGAGGATGCGGCCGGCCACGGCGTCCATGCGCGCGTAGAGGTCGGGCAGGGCGTCGCCATGCGCGGCGGCCAGTTCCGGCGTGTAGAGAGGATGGCGCGGATCCAGCGCGCGCCAGAAGGCATGGGAGTTCTGGTCGAGCGTCGAGAAGTACGCGAAGAACAAGCCTTCCCTAAAGCGGTTGTATTCGGCTTCGAGGATGCGCACGGATTCATCGTGGACCATCAGCGCCTGCGAGCGGAAATCGTCGTCGGTAAAGACGCCCGCCGAAAGCGCGGAGGTGTCCTCCGCCATTCCCTGCGTGTAGAAGCGCCCGATGCGGAATGAAAGGTCGGCGGAATAATCGGGCGGGGACGAAATCGGAAAGGCTGGTTTCGCGGGATCGATGTTCACTGGCGTCGCGTAAAGCTCGAAGGGACCGCCAGCATGCTTGAGGAGGAAGCGGACGATGCCAGACGCCGAAGCGAGTCCGGGGACCAGCGAAAACCTGATGTCGATCCACGGAGTCCACTCGCCCTCCGAAATCACGAAATCGCGATCCTGTATCCTTATGCGCACGGAGCGGGATTCCGCGGACGCCCAGACATCGAACGGGCAATCGACGCGTCCTTTTGCGGGAGCGAAGGGATTGTCGGGCCCGCGCAGCTCACATTGGGCGTGGCCGCCCGAAAGGCGCATGCGTTCGATGCGTCCGCCGGAAACGTCCCGCGTACGTTCGCCTTGCCTATCGGTATAAAACGAGAAGATGCCGTATGCGCCATGGATGTCGGGCGTGCCAAGGCCCGAAAGCGCGCGGCGCGCCGCCGGGGCTGGCGGGAAGTTCGACGGCATGCGCAGCACGGTGCACGGCACGCCGCCTTTTTCGAGCAGGTGCCAAAGGCACGGCCCCTCGCGCAGATTTTCGATTCCGCCGCCGGAAATCGGGAAGGTGTAGCCGCCGAGCTTGAATGTGCGGCTTGGCCCGGAGGCGCGCGAGGTCGAAAGATACGCGATGCGGGTCGCTGCTTCGCGCGCGATGAAATCGTAGATTCCATGCACGCCGGGATTCGCGCCCGAAATGACATTCGACCATGCGACGGGGCTTTGCGGCGGATCGCTGGTCGCGAGGGAACGGAAGCGGCCGGCGGACATCAGTTTCGCCAGGTTGGGGAGTCGCCCTTCCGACACTAGGCGCCGCGTAAGTTCCGGATCCATGCCATCGAAGCCGAGCATCACGCATTTTTTCAGGCGCGGCGCGGAAGCACGCGGATGCGCGGAGGCAGCCGACGGAAGTGCCGCGGCCGCCACCGACGCTGCGGCGAGTTTAAGGAACTCTCGGCGTGTCATTGGCATAATGCATCATGATAGGCGAATATCGCCGTTATCTCAATACTCTTCGGGCTTGGACTGGCGAATCGGGGCGTCCATGAGGTAATCGAGATCCGCAAGGCGGCGCGCCGCGAATTCCTGGGTCGGGCGTTTGCCGGCCTCCCAGTCCGGGATCGCGGCCTCGAGACGGGCCGCTACCATGTCGAAGAAGCGCTGGCGGATTGCAGGGTCGCGCCACTTTGCGCCGACGCCCTCGAACGCCGCGAAATACTCCGGCGGCGGTGGCGGCAGCTCGATTTCGCCCTTGAGGATGCCAAGCGCCTCGTGTGCCGTGGCGAGAGCTTCCTTGAACTTTCCATTCGCGGCGTATGCGGCGGCGAGCGTTTCGAGGTCGCGCGGCTCGCGACGATCCGAAAGCAGGCGGAGCGAATACGCATCGCGCAAGGCGCGCTTGCGCTCGTCTTCGTTTTCGGAAACCATGCGCGCCCATGCACCGCCCTCAATGGCGGAAGCCCAATCTGGTTGCTCGGCAAGCGCCAGGTCATACGCGGCGATTGCGCCATCGACATCGCCGAGGCGCAGAAGGGCGTCGCCGATTCGCTTGTCGAAGGCGCGGTGTTCGTTCAGGAACGGGCGGGATGCGGCGAGCATGTTCGTCGCTCCGTTGAGATCGCCGATAAGCAGGTCGATGTGGCCGATGCGCGCGGCGGCAAGCGGCTGGCATGTCAAACCGCCGCCGACTTCGATCGAGCGCGCGTATGCGTATGCGGCCTCCTCGAAGCGATCCTGCGAAAGATAGAGCGATCCAAGCGCCCCGAAAGCGTCGGGATCGTCAGGCTTGAGTTCGCCGATGCGGATCAGCACGCGCTCCGCTTCGTCTTCATCGCCGAAGAAGGCCGACATTCCAGCGTATGTGAGCAGGAAACTTGGGGAGTCGGGCATTCGGGAGATGATACCCTTCAATCGCTCGAAATCGTTGGTCGTGCAAAAGCCGCCGGCCAGTGAAGCCTTGAGCTCATGGTATGCGTTCAGGTCGGGAAGGGCATCCTTGATATCCATGCGCGTGTCGTCGGATGTCGCGGCGCGCGATGCGGCGGCGCGTTTGGCGGTGTCTCCGCCGGCGGTGTAGCCAAGCGAACGGAGGCGCTCGATCATTTCGTGGTCGAGCGGAAGGGCGGCTGGCTCGGCGGTCGTGGTAAGTCCGCGGATGGCGTCGAGGTCGAGCGCCATGGACTCAGCGATATCGTCGTCGGGACCGGCGCGGTTGTCGTTCTCATGCGGATCGGCCGCGAGGTCGTAAAGTTCAGAGCGCGGGGTTTCGATGTACTTCCAGTCATCGCGCGTGATGGCGGCGAGCGGCGCCCAGCCGAATGCGACTTCCGGATTGATGGTTTCGGAATAGACCTTGCGCACCGCGCCGTTTGCGCCGGCGGCAATCGACTGGAAGGGACGGCCCGCGGCCTCGTGCTCTTCCGCCCGCCATGACACGCCGAGAACGCCAAGCGCCAGAGTGGGGGCGATGTCGGCGTTGCTAACGTTGTCCTTGACGCGCCTTGGGAGGCGCCATTCCATGCCATCCGAGGGCTTGACCACGAGCGGGATGTGGAGGGTGCCATCGTAGAGCGTCATGCCATGCGTGAGTTCGCCGTGTTCGCCAAGGGACTCGCCATGGTCGGCAAGAACCACGATGATTGTGTTCCTGTATTGTCCAGTGCGCTTCAGATGGGCGACTATCCTGCCGAGAAGGGAGTCGGTGTAGGAAATCTCCTGCGAGTATTCGTCGGTCGCGCCATGCGAGCGGAATTCGGGATGTGGATCGTGCGGGCCGTGTGGGTCGTAGAAATGAACCCATGAAAACCACGGGCGCGCATCATCGGCGCGTGCGCCGAGCCATGCCAGGAAGCGCGAAGTCGTCTCTGCGCCGTCAATCGAGGCAGGGACCATCGCGGCACCGAGATTCTCGCGTAGTTCGGAACCATACTTCGGATCCGGAAGACGGTCGTCGTAATGGTCGAAACCGCGGTCGAGCCCGAAGCGCTTGTCGAGGACGACAGCCGAAACAAATGCCGCTGTCTCGTAGTTGTTCGTCTGGAAAAGCTCGGCGATCGACGGGACATCGGAAGGGAGACGGCCGGCATCGTTTACGCGCAGTCCGTGACGGAGCGGAGTCGCGCCCGTAAGGATCGTGGTATGCGACGGCAGCGTGAGCGGGCAGGTTGTCCGCGCATTTTCAAAAACCGAACCTTCGGCGGCAAGCGCGTCGATATTAGGCGTATAGCCGGCATGCGGCGCGTAGCAGCCGACGTGGTCGGCGCGAGTCGTGTCGAAAGTTACGATCAGCACATTCGGATGTGCGGCCTTGTGCGTGCAACCGCAAAGCGCGGCGAGCGCAAGAAATGGAAGGAACTTTTTCATGCGGTTCGCATTATACGGATTCCAGATTGCAAATTCAAAGAATCTCGCAGACATCCGTAAATTGACGTCAACAAATTTGGAATTTGGAATTTGGAATCAGAGATGATAAATTGCACCCATGAAGATTAAATCAATCCTTGCAATCGTTTTCTCCGCATTTGCCGCCATCGCCATCGCCGAAGAGGCGGCTACCCCTGCGATCCAGCTGGTAAACTCCGCTGGAATCGCGCAGGAAACCGTCGCCAAAGTCGCGGAAACCTTCCAGCAGGACATTCATTTCCCGGTGGCTTCCATCGCCTCAGCGGAAATATCACAGAATGTCCCTTCCGCACTCGCGGCTGCAACCGCCGCGCCACAGCCAAGTGCCTTCAAGGTTGTGTTCTGGAAAGGGGAAAGCGATCTGAAGGAATCGCTTGTTCTGCTGCCAGACGCAAAGGTTGTCTTGGTCGATATCGCGCCGCTTTTTTCCGACAACCCTGATTCGGAGCGCATTGAACGCCGCTTGATCCGCCAGGCGGCAAAGGGTTGCGGACTTCTCGCCGGTCTTGGATACACCCCTGGCCCGCCTTGCACTCTGAAGCGCATTTCATCGCTCAAGGGGCTTGATTCACTGTCCCGCAACTTCTCGCCGCCGGCCCAGGGCAAGTTCGACATGCTTCTCCGCATGGAAGGCGCGGAACCGATTGTCGAAGAATCAGACGAAGAAGAAGAGGAATAGCAATGGCCCAGAAGAAATTTGTTCTTCACAATGGCACGGACGCCGCAACCACCGCGTCCCAGCCATCCCGTAAAAAGACTTCTTTCCCTTTGATACTGATTGCGATGGCAGTTATCGGAATCCTCGCCGGGTTCGTCATCGCAAAGTCAAAAAAAGCGGGGACACACCCCGAAAAAAACGGGGACACACCCCAAATTTCGTCGGTCGAAACCAATAGCCTAACCGCCCCCGAAGCACAGCAACCGGCACCGGAACCTATCCAGCAAGAAGTTGTCGAGGTGGTTGACACTCAACCAATCGAACCGACACAAGTAACTGTGGCGCATGAATCTGCATACAACAATCCCGAACCCGAAGAAACGGGGACAGACCCCGAAATCGCGGAAGAGACAGAGGAGGAACCGCCCAAGCGCAAGTCGCCATTCAAGTCCAGGACAGAGGTGCTACTGTCAATGCTAAACAGTGTGCCGCCAGGGGTAGCCCCGCCGCCACTGCCCGTCTCCATCGACGACGATCTCGAAGCCGATGCCGACATCGGGGCGGAAAATATCATCGAAATTACCGAGGATGACGATGAAGCCACCGCCACGCGCAAGGAGAATGTCGGCTGGGACAAGCTGGATCTCCAGGAAATGAGGAAGGAAGGCTGGAAGGCCGTCGAATTTATCAAGGCGCTGGAAGCAGAGCGAAATGAAGATGCGGCATTCCGTAGAGAAAAGATGCAGGAACTCGAGAAAATGCTCAATGATCCCGAAGCTTCCGACGATGAATGCTATGCCCTTTACGACGAACTGAACAAGGAACTTGCCGAAAGGGGTCTTCCAAAGCTCTACATGCCCGTCGAGGGCGATGACGAGGAAGAGGAAGAAGAGGAAACCCCGCCAGACAAAAACTGAAGATATGCTATCGGCTGTCGCCTCATTGCTACGATTTTGAGTGATTCATCGGAATGAAAAAGACGAAACTCGCATTCACCCGCTTCGATGTCGCAGCGTGGCTCATGTTCACCGCGTATGCAAGCGCGTCGCTGGCCGTGCCCGTGGCGCTCAAGGATATCGCTGTCGATTTGAAGTTCCCGTTGACCGAAGGAGGCATGCACATCGGCGGGGTGCTGCAGCTCGTGCGCAGCTTTGCGATGTGTCTCTCGATGGCGGCGTCTGGATTCATCTCCGCGAAAATAGGCAATCGCCGCACGGTCGGCTTTTCGCTTTGCCTCATTGGCATCGGCATGTTCCTCTCCGCGTTTTCGCCGTCATACCTCGTGCTGATGCCGCTGCTTCTTATCGCAGGTCTCGGCGAAGGAATGATCGAGGGAATAGGCACGCCGTTTGTCCAGGATATCCACGATATCGACCAGGGACAGTACATGAACATCGCCCATGGATTCTGGTCATTCGGCACATTGGCGATGTCGCTCATCGCGGGTGTCCTGCTCTTTGCCGGAATTTCGTGGCGCATCGTCCTTGGCGTTGCCGCTGCGCTTTGCATCCCGCCGGTCATGCTTCTCTTTCTTCCCGCGAAGAAGGCATATCCCGAGCGCAACCATGGCGTATCGTCCAGCGATGTCGCCAGGAACGCCCTCCAAATCGCGCGAACGCCGCGATTCTGGCTCTACTTCGCGGCGATCTTTTTCGCGGGCGGCGGCGAGTACTGCCTTACTTTTTGGTGCGCGAGTTTCGTGCAGTTGAACTTTGCATCGTCGGCGCTCATGGGCGCATTCGGTACCGCCGCATTTTCCGTGGGCATGCTTGCGGGACGCACCTCGTTCGGCGCGCTTGTGCCGCAGCGTCATCTAAAGCATCTGATTGTCGCCGTCGGCGTATTCGGCTCGCTCGTCTCGCTGTTGATCCTTCCGTTTGCGCGGCACTTCCATGCGTTGCCGCCCAATGCTGTCCTGCCGATACTTTTCTTCATGCTTTTCCTCTGTGGCGTAGGCAGTGCGCCGTTCTGGCCCAGCATCCAAAGCCTCACGGTTGATCGCATGCCGCATCTCGATTCGACGATGGCCTTCATCATCCTGTCGTGCGCGGGCGTTCCTGGTTGCGGTTTCTTCACGTGGCTCATGGGCGTGGCCGGCGACCATTTTGGCCTCGATTGCGCCTTCCTGCTCGTCCCGGCAAGCTACATCGCCATGACATCGCTAGTCCTGCTCGCGGACGTGCGCCGGAAAAATTAAAAAAATTTAAAATTCCCTATTGACTCCCCAAAATGAAAAGAGTAATGTCTGCCCCCGCTTTGCCAAACGAGGCGCCGCGAGGCACCGAGCGAGGCGAAGGGGGTTTCGAAAAAAAAGTTCGAAATTCCGGTTGACACGGTGCCATCGGAAAGAGTATCGTCCAACCCCGCGTCGCAAAACGGCGGCA
>JAZQOE010000092.1:0-16281 GCA_045627705.1 Kiritimatiellia bacterium
GCGAAATGGTCTCCCATTTCGCGGCGCGCCGTTTTTCGGGTAAAAAGTAAGAGGTACGAGGGGGAGAAAAGTGCAGGCTATTTAAGTTCAGTTGCCTCTCTGGATTTCTACCTGTTTGACTTCCCTTCGTCTATTTGATTCAATTCTTAATTCAATGTTCTGGCAAAAGCGAAATCAAAAGGCGAATACGACCATGGTCGAACACGATCCAATGGCCGCGGTTCCGCTTGTGCCGGAAGGAGTGACCTCCATTTCGACGCCCGATGGCGGCGTCGAGCTGTGCAGGAAGCTCAAGCCGAAGAACCGAATACAGGCCTGGTACATCAGGACTTTCCACTACGACTATTCGGTGCGCGCGAGGCTCGACGCCAACGGCGCCGCCTTTTGGTCTTTCATAGATGGCCGCAGGACTGTACGCGACATCGCGCAGGCGATGGCGTCGCGTCTCGGTATCGCGCAGGATGCGGCGCGTCAGGCCGTGGTCGTGTACATCGGCAACCTGATGCGCCGCGGATGGATTCAACTGCGCCTGGCGATTCCGCCGGCGCCATGATGATTTGGAGAATTGGAATGGAAGAAAAGAACAGTCAGAATCGCGATGTGATCGTAAGCGCGCACGGCATCAAGAAGCGCTTCCGCCTTGGTGACGAAGAGGTCTGGGCGCTCAAGGGCATCACCCTCGACATCTACCGTGGGGAATTCATTTCGATCATGGGGCCGTCGGGTTCCGGCAAGTCAACATTCTTCAACCAGATCGGCGCGCTCGACGAGCCGACCGAAGGGCAGATATTCTTCGAGGGCAAGTCGCTTCTCGAATGCTCCGAGCCCGAGCAGGCGTGGATCCGCTGCAACAAGATCGGCTACATCTTCCAGACGTTCAATCTCGTAAACGTGATGTCCGCCCTCCAGAATGTGATGCTGCCCATGACCTTCCAGGGCGCGTCGAAGGAGGAGGCCACCGAGCGCGCGACGAAGATCCTGGAGCGCGTCGGCCTCGGCCACCGCCTCCACCACAAGCCAGGCGAACTTTCCGGCGGACAGCAGCAGCGCTGCGCCATCGCCCGCTCGCTCGCGAACGATCCAGATGTGATTCTGGCGGACGAACCGACGGGCAACCTCGACACCCACATCGGCAACGAGATCATTTCGCTCCTCCGCAGCCTGAACGAGGAGAAGGGCGTGACGGTCATTTGCTCGACACACGACTCCAAGATGCTCGCATCTTCGGACCGCGTCTGCTGGATCCGTGACGGCCTGATCGAGCGCGTGGCTTCCGGCAAGGAATTCCACGTCGAGGAAATGGCGGCCGATACATCCGGACGCTAGTTCGCAATGGCCTCGCTTGCCGATTTCAAGTGCCGCGGCTGCGGCGCTTGCTGCCGAATCAAGGACGGCATCGTGCGCGTCTCCGATGCGGAGATCAAGCGCATCGCCGAATTTCTCGGTATTTCGGAGGCAAGGCTGATCGAGGACGAGACCGAAATCGCCCCCGACCGAAGGGGCTTGATCTTCAAGAGCCGCCCCGACCATTCCTGCACTTTTCTTGCGTCCGACAACCGTTGCCGGATTCATCCCGTCAAGCCTGACAAGTGCCGCACTTTCCCGTATGACTGGGTCAATGACGATTCATACGAAATCTGTGAAGGGTTGAAGCATTGCGTTGCGACGCCGTCCTCGGCGTCGCCTGAAAGTCCGGGCTATTAGCGTTTTCCACAGTGAAAGCTGGTATTTGAAATGAAAAGGATTGTTGCCGCGATTGTTGGTTGTGGAGTAATAGCTCCGACGCACGCGAATGGCCTAAAGGGCATCGAAGGCGTCGAATTGCGCTGGGCTTGCGATCTTGTCCGCGAGAAGGCGGAAAAACTCGCCGCGAAGTTTTCAATCTCAAGAATCTCGACAGATGCCGCGGAAGTCTTCGCGGATCCCGAAGTGGATCTCGTCTGCGTCTGCACCGATCACGCATCACACGCCGATTTGGTTTGCGCCGCGCTCGACGCGGGAAAGAATGTGCTGTGCGAAAAGGCGCTTGCGAACAACGGCGCGAATCTCGAACGCATGGTCGCCGCCGCGGCGCGCCACCCTGAACTTGTCGCCAGCGGCGTTTTCCAGCACCGCTTCGACAAGATAAACCGCGTTGTCCGCGATCTCATTCGCGATGCTTCGCTTGGAACCTTGCTCACTGCGTCCGTCCAATTGAACTGCCTGCGTACCGACGCCTATTACCAGGGCGACGCTTGGCGCGGCACTTGGACACTCGAGGGCGGTGCAGTCCTGATCAACCAGGCGATCCACTTCCTCGACCTGCTGCAGTGGACGATGGGCGGCGTCGCCGAAATCTCCGGCTACTACGAGAACTTCGCGCACAAGGCTTCGATGGAATGCGAAGACACGGCAGTTGCATCCCTGCGCTTCCGTTCAGGGGCGTTCGGTACGATAGCCGCAACGAACGCCAGCAATCTTTCGTGGGAGCCAATGCTCCAGTTCCACGGCACGAAGGGCTCCATCGTTCTGCGCGATGACAAGCCAATCCAGATTTCGATGGCGATTCCCGAGGAAACGGAACGGATCCGCGCACTGCTCGAAAGCGCGGCTTCGGCCCCTGAGCCATTCTCGACCGCGGGCAAGGCGTATTATGGCGGCGGCCACAATGCCCAGATTGCCGATGTCGTTGCCGCGATACGCGAGGGCAGGGCGCCCGAAGTTCCGATTGCTTCCGCCGCGGAAACGGTGCGGATGGTCTTCGGACTTTATGAATCGTGCCGCAAATCGATGCCCGTTAAACTCGCTTAGCGAATTGTCGGGGTGGGGGATGCCATGAGAAAACTGCTTGCAACTGCCTTTGGTCTTGGATTGAGCCCTATCGCACCTGGTTGCTTTGGCGCGTTGCTTGGGCTTGCATGGCATCTTGCCGCATGGTATCTCGGCGCGCGTGGCTCCGACCTGCGCGTGTGGTGTCTCTTTGGTGCCGTCTTGTTCTCCGCCATCCACTACTGGCTTACGCCGTGGGCCCAGAAATACTGGCATGATTCCGATCCTGGGCATTTCGTGCTTGATGAAGTCGTGGGTTATCTCTGCGTGCCTGTCTTTTCGATCGAGGCACCGAATCTCTGGTACATCCTGCTCGGGTATGTGCTGGTGCGTGTCTTCGACATCATCAAACTGCCCGGTGCGCGTTACATCGACCGCAATATCCACACCGCTTCCGGCGTACTCTTCGACGATGTCGTCTCGGCTATTTACGCGGCTATCGTCCTTTCCGCGATCATCTGGTTCCGTTCGTAGATTTCCTTCCGCATGGGAAGCGTCTGTGCGGGAGGGCGCATTTTCCTGTGAACCATTTGCCGATGGGATTCGTTTACTCCCTTGAAGACGGTGGCGCATTAGTCGCTGCCGTGCCCATCAAAGGAGCCTTGGAATGAATGCCCGGAAAATCAGCACTGGTTTCACGCTTATCGAACTTTTGATCGTTGTTTCCGTTATCGCCATCATCGCGATGCTTGCCATCCAGAAACTTTCTGGCATCCAGACATCGGCGAAGGAAAAGATCAATCTCGCCAATCTGACTCGCGTTTCAAACGGCATCGAAACATACGTCGCCGCGAACCCCGACAAGATCGACTTCAATCGCCTCGATGCACTGGTGATGTATGGAGCCGCGAATGGCACTGCCAATTCGACCGCCAGCCTTGGAAGCGTCGAACCCCTCATGATCTACACGAACCAGCCTGGTAATGTCGGCCTTTCTTCCGCCAAACTGCTCGGGACTTCCAATCCATACGCTGGTTCGACGGCCAAGGTCCTCGGCACCTACTATCTTTCCGAGGCGGAGGCGAATCTCTTGGAGAAGGACCTTGGCATCAAGTACGTGATGCGCGGCACCGATGGCGTCATGAGCCGTGCCGGCGACGACGGAGCATGGGCGCAGGGCGAAATCGGCAACCCCGACAAGTGCGCTTCTGTCGCGACCGCCCTTGCCGACGGCGTGGCTGTGGCGGTTGTAAATCCCGGCGCCACTCGCGGGCGTACCCCTGTCGGACCCGACATCTACAAGGCTTTCGGCGCGAATGTCGCCTACACCTACACCGGCAAGATCCTTGTTGGCGATGTCGAGCAGGCGGACAACGAATCCGCGTTCAAGGCGCTCTATGCCAGCGACGGCATCCTTCTCGCCTTTGGCCTTGGCGATAGCTGCTCGCTTTCCGGAAGCAACCTCGGCGGTTTTGATTCCGCCCCGATTTCGCCTGTGATGGACAAGGACGAATATCGCCGCTACATCGTCCTGATCCGTCTGAAGGGCACGGTCGCCACACGCGGCGGCAATACTTCTTTCACTCCGACACGCGCCGAGTTTGCCGGCGTAATCGATCCAGCCGGCAACACAATCGGCATGCTCCGCTAATCCCCCAATTCGAGGAAATCGGGGTCTGTCCCCGTTTGGAGAATAGATAAAAATCTAGATGGAGTAGAAGGACCAGTTGGGCTGGCGTTGTGGAGATCGCTAGCCTATCCGGTTTGCGGAATAAGTCTTGCGCACAAGGAGGGTGAGGCCATCACGCGAGACAATGGCCACGGTCTCCCCGGATGTGATGGCCTCATCGGCGGTCGCTTTCCATTCCGCGCCATTGAGTTCTATCTTGCCTGCTTTGCCCGGTTCAATGTCCGACGTTACGACTGCCGTGCGACCGGTGAAATCGTCGTCGAGATTGTCTTGCGAGACTATTGTGCGGCCGACGAAAGTCTTGGCCAGGCGCTTGCGCAGCAGGAGCAGAAGCGCAATCGAGACAATGCCGCAGATGACAAGCTGCCATGCCACGGAAAGGAATGGGCAGACAAGCATGAGCGCCGCGACAACAAGCGCGCCCAAGCCGAAAAACATCAGGAAGACGCCAGGCACGAAGAACTCGCACACGAGCAGGAGTAGTCCGACCGAAGCCCAGATTGTCGTTATGTGCATTGCAATGCCTCCAGTTGCCGTTTGTTCTTTTGTTGGTGTGAATCCTGTCTCAGACCGATCAGATGATCAGCATGCAGTCGCCGTAAGAATAGAACCTGTAGCGCTCCCTGACGGCTTCGCGATATGCGGCGAGGACATGCTCGCGTCCCGCGAGCGCCGAGACCATCATGAGCAGGCTGGACTTCGGAAGGTGGAAGTTCGTGAGCATCAGATCCACGCAGGCGAAGTCGAATGGCGGATAGATGTAGAGTCCGCTACGCCCCTCGCACGCGCAAGGCGCATCGGGCATTCGTGCCATTGTCTCGAGCGTGCGCACGCTTGTGCTGCCGACTGCGAGGATGCGTCCGTTGGCGGCGCGGCACGCGCGAATCGCATCGGCTGTCTCCTGCGGCACGGCATAGCGTTCCGGGTCGATCACGTGCTCTTCCACGGTATCGGCCTTCACCGGCTTGAATGTGCCGGGGCCGACATGGAGCGTCACGAACGCCCTGTCGATGCCGCGCGTCTTGAGGTCGTCGAGGATGTCGGGAGTGAAGTGGAGTCCCGCTGTCGGCGCGGCCACGGCGCCAGTGTGCGCGGCATAGACGGTCTGATAGCGGTCGCGATCGAGCGCGGCGTGTGCGAGGTCGCCATTCGCGCGATGTATGTACGGCGGGACTGGCACTGCGCCGTCGCGTTCGAGTACCGTCAGTAGCGGACCATCGGATTCAAAGCGCGCGACGACGTTGCCGCCTCCCGGGGCATCTATGATTTCCGCGCGGATTTCGCCGCTGGCGAATGAGGCAATCTGGCCTGGACGCGGGGGACGCCCGCTTCCGCAGATGCAGGCCCAGCGGGTCTCATCGCCATGCACATCGCCCGGGATGACATTGCCATATTCATCGACAGGCTCGATCAAAAGAAGTTCGACGCGGCCTCCGGTGTCCTTCCAGTTCCCTTGCAGACGCGCGGGGAATACGCGCGTGTTGTTCATCACCATCAGGTCGTTCGGACGAAGCCAACGATGGAGTTCGCGGATGTGGGAATGGGTGACCGTGCCGGTTGCGCGGTCCAGCACAAGCATCCTGGAGTCGCCGCGGGTTGCTGGCGGTTCCTGCGCGATGAGTTCCGGAGGAAGTTCGTAATCGAAATCGGAGGTAAGCATGCGTCATATTCTAGAACATGCCGCCGCCAGAAAGAAGACGGAAATAATCTCCGATCGCATCTTCCGATCCTGCGGGCCAGAGATCCGGGCTGTTGCGGGCATCGAGCGAATGGCTCTCGATATCGACCTTGTCCTCGGTGTGGAGTGTCTTCGTCGGCTCGACAAGCAGGTTCGTGTTGCGTTGGACTCGCTTGAGGCCCTTGAGCAATGCGGAGCTGGCGCCGAAGCCGAGACGCGCCTCGGTGTATGCGCCAAGATCGTTTTGAACCACTACCACCTCGTATGCCGTGGAGCGCGCGATGCCTGGACCGGTCTCGGTGTTGTTGTCGGCGGCGACGACTTCGATCTTCACCTTGTCGCCCGGGCCGAGTGGCGGATCAAGCTCGTTGAATGCGTCGGTAAATCGCCCGACAACGCGGTCCGCGACAGGATCGACGGCGCGTGTGAGGACACCCTCGCGTGGCGCGCGTCCGAGCAAATCATCGACAGCCTCGATCTTGTACTCAAGCCTGACTTCCGCAACGCCGAAATCGTCTTCCGCGACAAACGGTACCGAAAGCGCGGCCGCCTGGTCGGCAAGCATCACGGCGCGCGCACCGTGCATGGCGATACGCACTTGCGGCGCATGGTCGCGGATCACGGCGATATCGAGCGGCCATGGCTCCGCCATTTCAAAGCCCTTGCCTAGACGGCTCGCAAGATGGAGTGTCGCACTGTCCGCCTGCGCTATCGTGAAGGCGAAGTGGCCGAAGCGCCCGTTCACGGCGACGGGTTGCCGCGATCCATCCTGCCATTCGACATACGAAAGATCGGGGTGGAGGTCGGTTGTCGCCGCGAAACTCACCAGCACCGCGGTGCCGCCAATCGCCTGCAGACGCGCCTGTCGCCCCGTGAGCGTGCGAGGCATCTGGCCGGTGTAGATCGGGTAGGTGAGTTCGTAGTTGATCGCCTGGATCACTGGACGGTCGCCGACACGCACTTCGAATGGGCCGGACTGGCGGTGCCCATAGCGGAAGAGATAGCGGAAGTCTTCGTTGACCTGGTCGAGCGAAAAAGCGGCGCGCCGTTTTTCGAGCGGAAGAAGACGGGTCTCGAGCGGCGCGCCGTCCTGGTCGAGAATCTCGAATCCGATCTGCTCGCGCCTTGCGCCCTTTGCGACGACCGATAGCTCGATCGGACTGCCACGGAGCAGGTTGATCGATCCAGGTTCGACAGCGAGTTCAACGGGAAACACAAATTCCACCGCCGCGTTCCACGCATCGGCAAGGCGAGCGAGACGCACTGTGGCGGCTTGGCTCGCGCCGAAGACGAATGCGCACCAAAGCGCGACGACCGCAAGCGCGCCGATGCACGCCGCGCGCCATCCGCGCGGACGCGGTGCGTGTTCTTTGGAAAGCGCGGTCGCCTTTTCCGCGGCGCCGGCGAGAAGTGCCTCGACCAACCAGGGCGAATGCCGCGCCGCGGGATCGCTCCCGTTTGCTTCGGCGGCGACAGCCTCCTCGCCAAGCTGCCATGCGCCGATGAGGATGTTGTCGAGTTCGCCATTCTTTTCCGCTTCGAGTTCAATAGCGGCATCGGCGGGCTTGCGCGAGCGGCATGAACGCGATGCGAAGAAGCGGATTGCGTCGGCTATAAACCATATTGCGGTCGCGGCTGCAGCCGGAAGAAGGATGTACGGAGGAAGCGGTAGCGCCCAGTCGATCAGGGCGAGGAGCAAAAGCGTGGCTGGCGCATGCGCAACGCAGCGCGCGATGGCGAAAAGGCGAGCCACTGCCGTGCGGCGGTTTCCCGCCGCGTTCAGCGCAGTGCGCAGTCGCGAATAGTTTTTGGCGATATCGCTCATGGGATTTGATTGTTGGTTTCCATGAGCAGAAAAAGTGCCAAGGTGCTTTGGCGAATACTATTTGAAAAGAGAGGACGCTATGTCTTCGAGGGTTGCATCGGGCAATGACGTGAGAATCAGCCTGACTCCATTGAGGATGAACACCGTGCGTCCGGGAACATCCTGGGCTTCATCCTTGGGGAAGGGGAGGGCGAATGCCTGATAGGCGCCAACGGTTGAAGGCTGTGCATCGCGAGTCTCTTTCCGCACGCGCTCGAAGACTGCTTTGGCATCGGCTTCGTCCGTGAAGTCAACAATCGTGATTGCGTTGCCCCACGATTTTTCGAATGGCGCATCGACCCATGCCTTGGCATCGACGCGGTCAAGCGAGCCCTTGGTGAAATATTTAATGCGCGTGATGCGTGCTGGTTGGACTTTTGCGCCCCAGTCAAGGAATGCGCGGTATTCGCTTTCTGGACATTGCAGCCAGCCCGCCATCAGGAACTCGCCGCCATCGCTGTCGGCAAGACGCGCCGGAACCGCTGGCGGAGGTGTCATGTCGGGGTCGCGGTCTAGGATGGATGTTTCGACGCGCTCCGCGTCTTCGCCGGGAACAATGCCGTTGAGAAGTCCGTTGCGAAAAGCACCATACGCGAGGGAGATGCCCTTTGGGGTCGTGCCTGTCAGGCGAACCATGAGTGTCGAGAATGGGTTGTCGAAGATGTAGTCGTGGTAGAGGTACGGATTGAAGGAAACCTCTACAACGCCGATGTCGCCCTTGAAACGGCCAAAACCAAGACTGTAAACTTCGCGCTTCTGCTCGTCGATGCCGAACACAAAACCCTTTGTGCGCGACATCACGGGGTCGCTTGGAAGACCGATCAGCACGATGTGGTTGAACGCCTGGCATAGCCAGGTCTTGTCGCGGTTGGGACGCGGGGGATCGACTTGGAAGTCATCGACGAGAACGGTGCCGGTTGTTCCCTGCGTCGCGGCGAGTGCCGACAAAAACGGCGCGCCGTCCGTGGCAAGGGAATCGCGCACCATGCGCACCTCCGCAGGTGCATCGTTTGCGACGCAAAGCCATATTTGCTTTTGCGGGATTTCATCCTGCGCGAAAAGCGAAGGGGCGGCAACTGTGATTGCGCCAAGGCAGGCGAGTGCCAATGCGGTTCTATTCATGGTGGTCATGGTGCATCAAATGGTGTGGATCTCTTTGTTTCCGTGTGCGCGAGAAGCGCGGTTTCGGAATCTTACACTAGCGCGGCGACGATTTCATCCGTTGTCTCGACGAGGGAAATGTCAAGGTTCGTGTAGAAGCCATCGTCCTTGAGTCTCTTCACGAGAGAGTACACCGGCACTTCCCTTGTCCAGAAATCCCTTCCGACGAACACAAGCGGACTTGGATGGTCCAGTGTCGCGTAATGTTCTTGCACGGCTTCCTGGAAGACCTCCTGCAATGTCCCTGGGCCGCCAGGGACAATAATCAAGCCGCCATACGTTTCGGTCAGGAGCACATCCTCGCGGATTGCATTGTTGAAAAGTTTGGCGATGACTGTCGCAAATGGCGTGGGCGGTTCGTCGCTGAAATGCCAAGTTGGAATTGACAGGCTTTGGAAATCCTTGTCTTGCGGGAATCTTTCCATCACCTCGAATGCGGTCGAGAGCCATCGTTCATCCCGCGAGTCCGGGACATCGGTCAATATCGACATTGCCGCATCGACATCCGACTTCGGCCTTCCGGCGAGCCATGCGCCGACGTGGGTGGCCTCCATCGCACCTGGACCTCCGCCGCTGATCATCAGTGCGCCCTTTTCTGTCATGGCCTTGGAAGCCTCGACGACTTGCGCGTACCTTGGGTCGTCCCTGCGCAAGCCATGCCCGCCCATTATCCCGATTACACGATCGGGCTCGAACCATTCGAGATACCGATACAGCGCACGGCGGATATGGTAGTCGTGCATCGTCCGCGCCCAGTCTTCGAGCTTTCTGCACCCGATACGTCCGGTGTCGTCGAGGTGACGCGCCACACGGGCATCAAGGCAGTTCAACCTGCTCTTTGGTTCCCTTGCATCGAAACCATCGAACAAATCCTTGGCGGTGTATAGCTCGCGTCGTGCGACATCGTATGGGACCGAGGCGAGATACCTCTCGGCTCCAGGCGGGACCGTACTGTCGAAATTCGTGGAATCAAGCATGGCTTGCACTTGCGCCTTTCGCTACTCCTTGCATTCGACTGCGCTGCCCGTGGCCTGGAGCAGCAGGACGGATCGAATACGGCTTGCGTCTATCCCTGTCAATTTTTCGAGCGCGGTGCGGTAGGACTTCATCTGCATTCCATAAGTGTGGCATATCCGTTGTTCGAACGCAACGGGCGACTCGCCGGACTTCTTCGCGTTCGTCTTGAAATCGTAGATGACGGCCGTGCGCGATGACCCTTCGCCCGTAAAGACGACACGATCGAATTGACCGGTCTCCCACGTTCCGTTTCTGTCGCCATCGCGATAGATCTCATAGCTTTTTTCGCGCCAGACAACCGCTTCTGGACTTGGCTTCACAAACGCGACGTGAAACGCCTCGGGAAGCGTCGCGAGTTCGTCCGGCGTCGCCCATTCGATCGTTTCGTATTGCCCGTGGACCTCCATGCCATGTTCAGCCGCCGCACCGGCGTTTTCGGAAAAGAGATCGGATGCCGAACGTCTAAAAAGGGAAAAGTCCTGGTGCCCGGCGGCAGATGGGGAGATGCGTTCGACCTCTTTCGCCAGTTCCACGTGGCGCCACGGCTGACGCTCCTCGTCATCTGTTTGCCCCGCTTTTGCAAATGCCGGCTCGGCGCCCTGCTCGAAAACAATTTCGCAGCCATTGTCCAGCTTCTTCCTCTCGAAATCTGCAAAGGCCGAGTTGATGACATCGCGGAAAAATGTTTCCGATGGCTTGGTCTCGCCAAGAGGTTCTATCACATACATCGCCTTTCTGGCGCGTGTCAGGGCGACATAATACATCCTGATGTTCGACAGCAGTTCCTCGTCCGCAAGCGCTTTCAGGGCGGCATGCGTTTTCGGATTCAATGCCGCGACATCGGCGGATAAATGCGGCAGGATCCACTTGCCATCTTTCGCGTACAAGAGGCCCCGGTTGCCTGGGTTCGCGATGCCCGACGAATTGCCCTCGGGCAGGGGAATGAACACGCGATCGAGCGTCAACCCCTTCGACCTGTGAATCGAAAGAATCCGCACCACTTTCGAAGATGCCCCCAGTTCACGCTTTGAAGACGCCGCCAGGAACCTCTCGAATCCATCGATTGAGAATCGGCTGGCGTTCCGCTGTTCGTAGGTGACGGCGACACCAATCATGTCGCGGAGTCTCTGTAGCGAGAGTTGATCAAGACCAACCGAATTCTTCGACAGCGTTTTGTAGTACTCCTGAAGCGTACGCGAAAGTCCACGATGCGAAAGACTCGTCGCGACAATGCGCGAGACGTACGGAGCATTCAGTTCGCCATCCTCGGGAGGCGTGAAAAGCGTTGAACAGATCGGCAGGAGTTTGCTTACGGCAGTCCAGGCAAAAGTGTCGTCGGGATGTTCCGAAAGACGGAGCAGATCGATAATCTCATTCACGACCGGCACATCCGAAACCGCGCTCAAGCCTTCCCACACGACATTGAAGCCATTCGTGCGCAGATGTTCGGCGATTGCATCGCCGTCATCGTTCCTGCGAACGAGAATCCCGACCGACTCGGCGCTTTCTGCCGCCTTGTGTGCGTCCCAGACGCGATGCAGTTCATCGGTCAACGCCTGAAAAAGCGATTCTATGTTCGCCTTGCCGTTTGAGTCCGGCACACCCAGCACCTTCACATAGTCGGCTGCCTTTGGCTGGCCATCCTTCCCCGATGCCGGCTTGTGTTCCTTCCAGCAGTCCGCGGAAAGCCATTGGTCGATCGCGATTGCGTTCTCCCGAGGCAACACGCCTTTTCTCATGTTGTCGGGACCGAACACCCGGTTGATGAAATCACAGATGTTCTTTTCGTAGCGGTACGAGGTGTCGTTATCCTTGATGCAACCAAACTCATTATCGGTAAAGGCCCCCCATGACATCATTTCCTTGAAAGGTGCGTCATTGCCACCGCGCCAGGTGTAGATGGACTGTTTGAGGTCGCCCACCGTCATCACCGTCCGTCCTTCGCCCGAAGTAGCGGCCGACTCAACGAGACTGCGCAGGCAGGACCATTGAAGTTCACTTGTGTCCTGGAATTCGTCGAGTGCCCAGTGATCGAATTTCTCGTCGAACCGGAATTCTAGATTCTCGAGGGCGAACGACCCTTTCTTGGCTGCGGAAACTCCCGTGAAATCAGAGAACGTCAGTTTGCCCTTTCGACGCGACATTCGGTTGTAGATGTCCTCGATGAAGCCGACGAAGTCCAATTGCGCCTTGACCTTCGTCAGCTGGCGTTGAATATGGACGTTGAACATGTGGCGTACCGCCGCGCGGATTTTTGCCGCGCCCTCCTTGCCACAGGCAAAGACATAATGCTTTCTATAGGCTTCGTATTCGTATGTTTCGGCATCGGGGTTGCGCACGAAATGCAACATCAGGTCCTTGACACCATCCTTGACGTCAAACACGCCCTTGCTTCCATCATACGAACTGCAGAACTCGGCGAAACTTTCCTCGTATGGAACAAAACCTTTTCGTTGACTCTGACAGAATGGCAATCCCGACAGGTCAGGGCACTCGCTCTTTTCAGGAACGTCCAGGGCCGCGCACATCGATTGAACCGTCCATTCCCGACAATCCGGATGCCCTTCGATGAATCCGCGCCAATTTGTCAACATCGACATGATCTTGTGCTGTAGGACTCGTGGCAATGCACCTTCCAATGCATCAGTAAACGCCTTGACAAAATCATCCCGTCTGGCGGAATTGTTCAATATCTCGCGGATGGCATCATTGACGGCCTCGTCTTCGCCTTCGGGATCGAGCACTTCAACGGCGTGCTGGAATCCCATCTCCAGGGGAAAATTACGCACCATGCGTAAAATGAAACTGTCGAGTGTCGCAATCGTTCCGAGGTGCTGTGTATCTAGCAGCCTGCGCAACAAGGAAGCAAACGCCGCCTTGTCCCACGACTTGGCAATGCCAAGGCCTCTGCGGATTTCCTCGGATTCTTTCGCTGCGGCTTGATCGGATTTCGCGGCGATCCACAATCGTTCAAGTATCTTTGTGTAGATTTCCTGCGCCGCGGCACGCGAAAAAGTCAGGGCGACTATTTTCTCCGGATCGACATTGTCTAGCAGCATCAGCCGCAGATACCGTGTCGCGATCGAGAATGTCTTGCCAGTTCCCGCAGAGGCCCTGATCAACAGATTTCCCTCACGCATTTTCAAGCTCCTTCAGCTTCGCTTCCTGCTTGCCCACCCATCCGTCGTCGAGATCCTGTTCGGGCGATAACATGAATAGCCTACCGAGGTCATAGAGTTCTGTATTTTTATCAGCCCGCGGTGGCCAGAAGATATTGGCCTTGATTCGTTCAATGGCGGCACGCGCCGTCCCAAGCGACAGCTCGGCATATTTTTCAACTCCCAAGACTCCAACTTGATCTTCCGCCAAAACGAGATAGTCGTATTTGGTGATCGGCCCATTAAAACGCCCCGGATACTGGGCCTCGAGGCAAGCTCCGTAAAGGGGCAGTTGGATGGTCAGCATCCTTGTCGGGCGATTTCTTTCAATTATCGTGGGCAACTTTAGCCGGCAAGCGAAATCACCCTGTTTCCCGGCTCCGGATTTAATATGTTTGCCAGATGCGCCTTCATACTTGTCCCAAGTCTTGTAATCAATGATTCGGAACTCCCTGCCGCCGCCAGTTGCCTCACGATAGTCAACGCGATCGACGAAACCCTTGATCCAGACATCCAGTCCTTCGAATGGTTTAATGAAATAGGAAATCTCCGTTCCTTCGACATGCCAACCTTCCTGCGCCCATTCGGCCTGGATATTGGCGAAGCGCATGAGACGCTCGCGCGCGGACTGCAGTTGAAGCCGGATGTTCATCGTGGGATGGTCGCCGAAGCGTTTGCCTTCTTCGTCAATGATGCGCTTCAATGCCGCCGCAATATCTCGCTCGTCTGTTAGCTGATGCCCTTTCTGCTCTTCTCCAAAGAGCTGAAGGACGCGATGGACGAATGTGCCGTAGTCGTCGAATCCAAGTTCCTTCTTTTCCTCGTATCGATCGCCAAGACCCATCCCGTACTTGAGAAGATACTCGATCGGCGACTTTAGGTATGTGTCGATTGCCGAGGGAGAGAGGTATTCATGCCCTTCCTTGTCCTTCTTGATCGGTACCTCGTCTGGCAGTTGCAATCGCCAGGCCAGGGGAATCTCCCGCGAGGGCGTCGAAGTCGTCTCGCCCACTTCGCCGAAGAGTCCGCTGACACGTGCAGTCAATATTGTGTCGTCACACAGGAACAGCAGGCGGCTGGGACGTCGGATGTCGCCCTGGCCAGTCGTACGCGAAACATATGCATGTACATCATGCTGCGCATGCGATTCGATCAGCTCCTGCAGCAACCACGAGTCGCGCGCGAGACGCGTGGCATTCGATGTCAGCCCGAGCGCAACCCGCAGTTCATTCGGCAGGAACGCATGCCCGACAACGGAATCAGGCACAGCGCCTTCATGAAGTCCAGCCAGGACGATCTTGTCGCCGAGGCTCCATACAAGTTCCAGCCAGCCTTCGGTCTTGATTACATTTTCCTCGTCGGTCTCAAGCGAATAGGACGCTTCGGCGAAAAGGCGCTGCGCCAACGCAACCCATTGCGCATCCGTCAATTTCAATTCGCCTATTTGCTCGCTGGAAAGCATCGACAATGATTCCCGCACGCAGTTTGCGGCCTGTTCGAACTCCTTATCGACATGTGTGCCGCCTAGACGCTTGGAGGAAAAGATCAGGCCGAGCATCTGTCTCAGGAAGTCAACCGACGAGTTGCCCTTTCGGGATGCTTCCACCCAGCCGAGGAATCCATTGCCGCAAGTGACAAAGGCTGCGATCGCATTGCCGTCGCGATCGTGCGGCCCGACATTGGGTGCCTCTATCTTCCCTTTGATGAATGTCGGCAGACACTTGTTTTGATATGCGTCAAGTCCCGTGAGTACGCGGGAACGACTGACAAGGAAGCCGTCGGACTTTAGCGCATTGAGGACATCATTGGACCGCATCAACGCGGCAAAGGATGTCCATGGCACTCCCGCTTCCGACGGTCGCCAAAACGCGAGCAGGTCTCGGAGCAACAGGCCCAATGACGAAACAGCCAGGCGGTTGCGCTCTGGATTTTGAATCGTATGGCCATTGACGAGAATTGCCGATGAAATCGCAGTGAACAGTCCGGAGTCGCACAGTCCCAAGGTCGGCAACTTTAATCCCGAATCAGCCGTGGGGAAGTCCTTGGCAAGTTGCATTGCCAAGAGGCTGTCATTCGGCAGACTAAAGATGTCGGCATCGACAAGCCCTTGGATTTTCGGTCGCTGGCTCCCCGTCCAACTTTCGACTTTGGGGCATCCCCATTCATCGAACTTGGCTCTTTGGGACTCCTCGCAGTGGAGAAGCGTAGTGATCGTTACCTTGTCCGCGTATTGCGCAAGTACGTCGTGCAACACAAGGATTGGATCCGACAAGGCGGGCAGCATGACTTCCTCGATCGTCGGATCCAGTGGCGCCGCGGCATTCTTGGCAAGCGCGACTGATGCCGTGGGATGACGCAATCCATGCCTATTGAGGAATGAGAAGAAACATGCTTCAAAGGAAGCGAGTTCTTCCCAGCGAACATATTCATCGCCCTTGGCCGATTCAAGTACAAGCCTTGCGTTTTCGTCTTTCGTCACATCCTGCATCAGGAGCCCTTTGCCCGAAAGGATATGCCAGATGTCGGACATTTGGTCCAACAGCGCGAATCCGGCATCGGCATCCAAGACGGTCTGGAGTTCCGCTGTCATGCCCTCCCGCTGGAACAAATGCGGCCAGGTCGTTAAGGCAATGTCCTTCTTGTCTTTCAGGAACTGCATGAAGTACGCCGCGGCTTCCGCCTCGTTCGCTTCTCGAAGCGACTGGTCGGCCGGAACGACAAGCCGGAAGGGCAGTACGACTTTCGGCGGCAGAATTCCGCCCCAGCCTTTTTCGGCGCTCTTCCTTGCAAGAAGCAACCGCAGGTTTCGACCACTCTGCGCAGTCGGTACGACAACCATGACGTGAGACAACGAATGTGCTCCGTTCACTAAACGCACACGGTCGTCGCCACACAACTTCGCCACGACTTCTTCAACCAGTTTATTCTTTGGATTTAGAAATTCAATTTTCTTCATAAAGTCTCC
>JAZQOE010000093.1:0-9610 GCA_045627705.1 Kiritimatiellia bacterium
AAAAATGGATATACTGGCCTTCTCGTGCTGTCGTAATCGGCAAAGGTGGGGAAAGGCAGGGCAAACCTCGAAAATACGAGGTTAAGGTATTCGTCCGATGTAAGTGAGCCGACACCCTGGGCAAGAAGACGACAAATATCCGTACAAACAAGCTTATTCCCTATGGATGTCGCCAGCAATGAACATCTAAAGACCCTTGCGTAATTTCTCCACACGGTATAGTGGTCCGGTGCGAACGGCAATTCAGTTGCCGACATCAATGGAACTCTCAATGGATCTTCGTTGGAATCGAGGGAAACTCCATTGAGAGAACACAGCGTCGTCGCGATTCTGACGATGCTTTCATAGTTGAAATAGGCCAGACGGCCTTGATCCCAGCGCCATCTCATTTCGCAATCCCGGACATCGAAACAAACCTTCATTCCCGCGCCATGCGACGCACATAAGGTAACAAAAAAACACCTTCGTTGGAAGTGTGCTTTTCAGTTGGGAAATTGTTGCAGGGCCGCCATGCAGTCGCACTTCGGAAGTCAGGCGTATGATTCCATAAAAAACGGCGCACCGTTTTTTCGCGTGGGTCAAAACGGGGTCTGTCCCCAATTCACCAAAACGGGGTCTGTCCCCAACTCACCGTAGGTCCAGAAGGTCGAGAAGCCGTTGCCCACATTGAAGCCGAACCAATTTTCGTTGGCCTCGCAATTGACGAAGCGGCACTGGTAGCTGGTGTCGATCCGGACGCCCGCGCCTGTCCAATCGGCGGTCGTGCCGTCGAAATAGACGCCAGGGAAACCATTCATGCCTGTCGTGGTGAACGACGGCGCGCCGTTTTTCCCGGGGGACGAGAGTGAATCTTCAAGCGCCTTGCGGTTTAGCGAAGCAGTAAGATCGTGCCGTGGGGCGTTGTGTCGATGGAATCGAAGACGATGCCCTGGATTGTGGTGGTATTATTGACGATGTTGCGGATGTCGAATTCCAGCACGTCTCCCGCCTTCGCGTTGTGGACATCGAAGAAGGTCCAGTCGCAGAAATAGTAGCTGTTCACTCCGCCAGCATACTCGCCGACAGTCCCGCCAAGCGCATAGTGCGTGGGCTTGCGCATTTCGCCACGGCCCGTAAGGAAACCGATGCGGATCGGCATGCGGTGCGCCGCCTTAGAATTGAAGACAATGCGCGCCAGCGGATAATAGTCGGAACCCTGCGTGGTGATCCAGCAGTCGCCGGCGCAGATGTCGGCGATCGGGTCGGCGCCAGGTTCCGCGCGCGGATCGTCGATGAATGTCATGTCGCCATCGCCAAGATGGAACTGCCCATCGCCGCCGCCCCACTGCGCGGTGAACTCGAAGGCGGTCACGTAGTCTGTGACGTTCGAGAAGACAGTGGCGAAGCCGTTGACGGCCTCATGGCCCGTGCCAGTGAATATCTGGCCGAGGTTCTCGCCGTTCGAGTACGGCCACGCGGTGTTGCTGTTGCCGGGGAAGATGTAACCATCGACGCCATAAGCATTGACGTTGCCGGCCAGCACGAAGTCCTTCGCGGCATCGCCATTGCCCGCGGTGGCAGTGCGGAAGTCGCGCTTGTAGCCAGTGGTGGCGGAACCCCATCCGCCAGGCGCGGCGCCGATGTCCGTGGTCGTTGTGATATCGGTGCCGGCATACGAGACATAGAGCTCGTTGTCAGGGGCGGCGACCGTCACCGAGATGTTTGTGACGACAGGAGTGCCGATGCCATCGGAAGCGGTGAACTTGAATTTGTATGTTCCAGGGGCGCCGAATGTCACAGCGCACTCCGCCGCGCCAGGCGTGGCCATGGTGACAAGGCCTGGGAAGTTGCCATCGGCCGACCACGAAAGCGCAAGCGGATTGTCATCGGGATCGGACACCGTCGCGCCAAGCGTCGTGGCGGCGTAACCATTGTGGTAAACTGGCGTGGCGGGCGATGCGGAAACAGCGGAAATCTCCGGGAGACCGTTGACCGGAGCCACGGCGTCGAAGGTGACGAGATCGATGAACCCGCTGCCCTGAACCGTGCGTTCGAGAATATCGAAGTCGATCGACTGGCCAGGCGCGGCATTGTGGATGTCGAAGAAGTACCAATCATAGGTGCCGTAGTTGACGACGCCCGAAACCTGCGCGACTGCGCCCGCGCAGGAGATTGCGCCGGGAGTCTGGCCAAAATAGGAAATCGCGAAACCGACACGCACGAGAGGATAGTACTCAACGCTGTCGCCGAAGGTGGCGCGGAACGCGGGCTTCGTTTCCTGCTCCGAGGGATTGGTGAAGTTGACGACATACGCGCCGGAGCGGATGCTCGGGATATCATCGCCAATGCCGAGCAGCGGGTTGTCGATCTGCGCACCGCCGTCATTGCCGGCAATCTGCGCGCAGTTCAGAAGCTCGAATGACGCGACAAACGGCGCGATATTCGACACGCCGCCACTGTAGCGCGTGCCGGTGTAGATCGTTCCATCGGTAAACGGCGCATCGGTGTGGCTTGTGCAGAAGCAGATGTAGCCCTCTTCGCCGTAGGCGTTCGGTTCGCCGGGAAGCACGAATGCCTTGGGAGCAGTGTTGGTGGAACGCCATGCGCTCTTGGCGCCGGAATCGGGGGAAGCACCCCATCCAGCGGCGCCGTTGTTGTCACGGCGGTTCGTGCTGTGTTCCTTGCCCACATATTCAACGTAGAAGCTGCCGGCCGGGGGCTCGACGCGCACCGTGATGTTCGAAGTGACAGGCGCGGCGATACCATCGGAAACCGAAACCATGAAGGTGAAATCTCCGACACCGGCAAATGTGGCGTCGCAGTCCGCGGCATCCGGCGTGGCGAGCGAAACGCTGCCGTCGCGTCCATCGACAGACGCCCAATGGTACGTGAGCGGATTGTTGTCGGCATCGGTGGCGACGACCGAAAGCGACGCGCTACCGCTTCCGTTTAGGAATGGTACCTGTGCGGGATCGGACTCAAGCGCGCTGATCACGGGCGCGCTGTTCGAAAGTGTCGGGGCGTCGAACGTGACCATTTCAATCGACGCACTGCCCTGCAGTGCATTCTCGACGGCGTAGAAATCCACGGTCTGCCCGGGCTGCGCGTTGTGGATGTCGAAGAAGTACCAGTTGTAGTAGCCATACCACGAGACGCCAGTCATCGTCGCGATGCTGGTGTCGCAGATAATGGCCGCCGGCGTCTGGCCCGCGTATGCGTTGACGACGCCGACGCGGATGACAGGATAGTGGGCGACGTTGTCGGCGAATGTAATGCTGAAAGCGCGGTTCGTCTCCTGGACCGACGCATCGTAGAACCTCAAGAAGAATGCTCCGGAACGGATGCTGGGGAGATCCTCGCCGATCGGCTGCCTGGGATCGTCGATCTGGGCATTGCCGTCATTGCCGGCATACGTGTTCAGATTGTCGATGGCGATGGAGGATACGTATGGCGCGACATTTTTGAAAAGATTGTCGGTCTGGAATCCGCTCGTGAGATTGCCCTCGGATGTGGCGAAGCAGATGTAGCCGTCGCGGCCGTATGCGTTGTCTTCGCCAGGCAGGACAAATGCCTTGGGGGCGGTATTCGTGGAGCGCCATGCGCTCTTGGCGCCGGTTGTCGTGGATGTCCCCCAGCCTGCGGCGCCATTGTTGCCGCGCTGCGCGGAACTGAGGTCATAACCCATGTACTCGACATAGAAGGCTCCGGGAAGCGGTTCCGCGCGCACGGTGATGTTGGTATAGACTGGCGCGGCGATGCCGTCGGAAATGCGGGCGGTGAAGACGAAGTCGCCGATCGCGTGGAGGGTTACGGGGCAAGTCGCGGAGGTCGGGGTGTCAAAGGTCACAAAAGCGTCGCGTCCATTGGCGCACGACCACTGGTACGAAAGCGTATCGTTGTCGGCATCGGAAGCCGTGACGGTGAGCATGGTCAAAGCACTGCCCTCGGAGAATGTCGGATGCTGGTGCGATGCGTAGATGTCGGAAATCACGGGCGCGGAATTTTGCGGGGTGGGCGCATCGATGACGAATGCGTCGATTGAGGCGCTTCCGCTCTCGCGGTTCTCTTCAAGCTTGATATCGACGACATCGCCGGCGGCCGCGCCATCAATCTCGAAGAAATACCAGTCGAACCAGCCGTATTGGTCCGTGCCGCAGACGACGCCTACGGCATCGCCGACCTGGATCGAGCGTGGTGCCTGGCCGCCATGCGCCACGACGCAACCGACGCGGATGCGCGGGTATGCGGCGACATTGTTGGCGAAGGTCAGGCGCAACACCGTGTTCGTCTCGACGACTGAACCATCGTAGAACCTGCAGAAGAGCGTACCTGACTGGACATCCTCGACATCGGCTCCGATTCCAAGGCTCGGATTGTCGAACTGGCTGGAGCCATCGTTGTTGCCAATGCCGCTGAAGTTCAAGACCTCGATCGACGAGACATACGGGGCGAAATCGGTGAATGTGTTGTTGCCCGCCCAGGTGCCGGAATAAAGCGCCCGGTCGAACGACGTGCCCAGAATGCCTTGGGACGAATCGCCTGTCCAGAAGCAGAGGTAGCCGTCGCGGCCGTATGCGTTCGCCTCGCCATCGAAAACAAACGCCTTTTGCGGGGTGTCGGTCGAGCGCCATGCGGCCTTATAGCCAGTCGTGGTCGAATCGCCCCAGTTCAATCCCTTGTTCATGCCATCGCCCTGGCTTAGTTCACAGCCAAGGTATGAGAACGTCGGCGTCGCATGCGCGACCGCGACTGCGGAAAGCGCAGCCACCAATATGCCAGCAATACTCTTCTTCATAAACACGTGCCTCCAAAGCAGTCAACATCATGATATTTCTTCCTTTCCCTGCCCGCAATCCTTTTTTTTATCTTAAAGGGACAGACAATTTGAGAATAAAAATAGCGAAAACACAAGGGAATCAAGGAATTAAAACTCAAGTCGCAAGCGGAAGATATCGAGGCGGGGGACAGGACGGATTGTCGGCTCCACCGGCGGAAGAAGTTCCCGGACCGAAGAGTCGAGACGGAAGCGATTCGCACGATGGGTGGCATCGACACCGCCGTAGATGCTGCCGGTGAACCATGTGAGTTCAAAAAATGAGGCGGCTGTGAAAAGCGCCCATTGATCATCGGAAGCAGTCTCTACCATCGCCCAGATGAAAATGCCGTTCAGGAACATCGACCTGAACATGTTGCCATACTCGCCGGCGTATGCATACCCCATGCCGGGGATTATTCCGAGAAGCCCGCCGATACGCGGCGACTTGTCATGTCCCGCGACGTATGAATCGACAACGGATCGGGCGAGAGACGAGTCTGCGGCAAGAGAGTCATCAAGCTTATCAGCAAGGCGCTTGGCGGTGGCGTAATCGTGCGCCCGCAAGGCATCGACCGTGGCATGACGAAGCGCGATTTCGCGGCGCGCCGTTTTTTGCGCATTTGTCGCGATTGAAGAATCTGTTTCCGCTGTCACCATCGATTCCGCCCAGATGGCGGCGGAAGACCAGTCGCCGACTATTTCGTCATGGGCGACACGGAGCCACGAATGGATGTCGCCGGCGATGGCATCGGACTGCTCCTCCTCCGCATGGTCAAGCATTCGCTCCATGCGGTCGATGCATCCCGCGAACATGTACGCCTCGGCGGCGGCGAGATAGAGATGCGCACGTGTTTCTGACGAATCTTCTTCCGCGGCGGCGCGACGGAAATCAAGGGCTGCGGCCGCGTAGTCGCCGGTATCGAAAAACGCACATGCGGAATTTAGAGGATTGGCAAAGGAGAACTGCGCACATCCGAATGACAGCGCAAGTGCGACCACAATCGAGGAGCGGGAGCGTTGCATTTTCATTTCATCCAATAATCATGGTCTTCGACAGGGTCCGGATGCCGGAATTGTCCCGCGGCATTTTGCACCCAGGCATCTGAAGCCGAGGCGACGGGTTCGCGGACAAAGCGATCGGCTGTCATCGGGACGCCAAGCCAGCCATGTTTTTCCGTGGCTTCCATGAAATAGTGCGAACAGCTTGGCTCAAGGGCGCATCTGCTGCCGATTGCGGGAGAAATGAAGTTGCGGTAGAAGCCAATCACCATGCGCGAAAAGAAACCGGATGAATTACCGGTGGATTCATTGCCGGTCATCCGCGCCGCGTCTTCTTCCGCTTCTTCGCGCAGTTCGCGCTCGAGCCGTTCGCGGCGTTCCACAAGCGAAGTGGCAACCTGTGCGCTGCCAGCGCCGTTCGATTGGGATGTTCCGTCATCGGCAACCGCAATCAACGCAAGCATCGCCGCGATTGATATCAAAGCGTATCTGGATCGAATGTATCGCACGGAATGTCCTGATTGACTTGGATGGAATCGAACCGCGAAACGGTACGAAGCATAGCGCCATCGACAACCGTCTCGCTTTCCACCCTGCGATAAAGCGTTGTTCCAGGAATAGGCGAAAACGGCATTTCAAGACGCATTACGGAAACGCGACGCGAGCAATCCGCATCGATATATGCGTCGATACGGGCGATGCGGCCTTCCACATCGAATGAAACGACAAAGCGGCGCGCCGCTTCCTCCTTCGAAAGTTTCGCATTTTCGGGGAATGGACGCAGGGAGAACACAACTTGCCTGGCGAAGGGTTCTTCAGGGCTGGCGATATCCGTTGCGGAATCGGCGTCAAACGGGCAAAGGTATTCCTCGGCGCTGGCGGGGACCGAACTTAGATTGGCAGCCTGGGACGGACGTTGGTCCGAGACCATTCCAAGCACCTTCTTTTCCGCTTTGCCGGACGCATTGCCCGGCATTGTAACCCTGACAACTTGCCGTCCGTCAATGACAGTGTGGATTGGCGACTCCTCTGCCACAGTCACATGCAGCCTATTGCCTCGCGCCCAGACGACTTTGGATGCGACAGATGCGTTCCTACCGTCCTGCATCTGCACCTCGCGCCTGACAACGCACGAAAGGTTCGTGATCGGAGCAAGCGACGAGGAGACGGCGGACACGACACCTGTCGGCGATGTCTCGAGCACGGCGGGAGCCGCACTGGTAGCGCCGCGGAAACAAAATAAAAAGCCGACGGCGCAAAAAACGGCGCGCATCGGCTTTTTGATGGCAATGATATCCATCGATCAGCAATAAACTCAGAAGTAAGTCGGGGCATCCGAACGGAGATCGGAGAGCGTCGTGCCAGAGTATCCCTCGATGGCAGACCAAATGCGACCTACCCAGAGCAAATCCAGGATATCATGGAGATGAAGTTTCTTGCCTTCATTCCAGGCTGCGGCGGTACGCATGCCGAAACAGCAACCGACGATGCCGCCAGCGAAACCACCGGGTTGGCGATCGGCGGCACGGGCGGCAGGAAGAGCCGCGAAAACCGTCGAAACAACGAGAAGCGCGAAGATGAACTTTTTCATGATGAGCAAAGGATAGTGATTACGTGATAATCCATCAAGGAAAATCGTAAATCCGTCCCCGTCAAATGATATCTTCGCGCAACGTACCGCTGCGAAAGGAGAATTGATGGCATGGCACTTGAATTCAGGGTTTCACATGGAAAACTGCTCCCTTGGTTTTATGGCAGATACTGGGAAAAGGGCAGGTCGAAAGTGGTAAATACCGGCATACGATGGAAGGGGATCCCGCCAATAAGCCTGCGCTTCGCGGGGGACAACGTATTCGAGGCGTCGCGGAATGAGGCGGTCCTCGCCTTCGCGCGCATCCGCGCCGGCGCAAGGGTGAAACTCCAAGGCGCACTGGAATCGAAATGCGACCGTCCGGGGGAAAAGCAGGCGGATACCACGCGGTCCGCCCTGCGCCAGTCGCCGATTTCCTCCATCCCCCACCAATCCTTTCGCCCGACGCTTGTACACTACCTGCCCAAACGCCATGCTGCGCCTTCTGCCAACGCCGAGAAGAACCGCGACTGGTACGACTGGCGGCGAAGCGTCGTCGAACATTTCTCGACCTGGCTTGAAACGGTTTGCGGCAAGCGCGATGCGGCGTCTGTCACCCGCGCGGTCGCCGAGGCATACATGGCGGTGCTGCAAACGCCCGACACGCGCGGACGCCGCTGCACTACGGGCACGATCCGCACGAAACGCGACGTGCTGGCCATGGTCTTCGACCGCGCCCTCCCGCCCGATTTCCCGAATCCATTCCGCAACATCCCGATCGACGCGCCGCCGGGCGACCGCGTAATCAACCGACTCCCGCTCGACCGCGCGGAAGTGGCCGCCCTCCTCCGCGCCGGCGCAACGACCGATCCCGAAGCCCGCGATTGGATACTCGCCGCGCTTTCCACTGGACTCCGACGAGGCGACATCTGCCGGTTGCGATGGGATTCCGTCGATTTCGACAGCAACGTGCTGCGTGTCACCACCTCGAAAACAGGCGCGGCCCTTGAACTCCCGATTCTTCCCGCATTCCGCGAAATGCTGAAAAAACGGCGCGCCGCTTTTTCGGGGTCTGTCCCCGATTCCGCCGCCAGCATTTTCGTATTCCCGGAAGCAGAGACCCTAATAAATTCCAATCCGGATGCCGTGACCCGCAGGGTAAAGCGCATTTTCGCCGTTGCATTCGCCACCCCCAGCGGAAACGATCCATCGGCGCTTGTCGGCCGGCAGCGCGCCGCCATCGAACAAGTCACCCTCGAAGAACGCGACTGCGGACTCTATCGCGCCTCCGTACGCGACTTCCATTCGCTCCGCACCACATTCGTGACCCTCGCCATAAACGGCGGGATCCCGATAGACAAACTCCGTGTCCTGACCGGCCACCGCACCGTTGACATGGTCCTCCGCCATTACTACAAGCCGCGCGGAAGTGATCTCGCCGCCGACCTTGCAAAAGCCCTCCCAAGCGTAATCGTAGGTTCCTAATCTGCGCCCACCGGCCACACCCATGCGGTCTGTCCCCATCTCCAATTTGCTTAAAGGGACAGGCAATTTAAGTATTGAATCATCCGTAATCTCTGGCCTATCGTTACTTAAGTCCAAAATCCGCCCAATACGAATTGCGCGAAATCGGGGTGTGTCCCCGTTTGCGGCGCGCCGTGCGTTGCGACGGCGCCCTCGCCGTCGCCTTCGCGCAGGGGTCTCGGGGGCGGCAGCCCCCAGCGATACTTGTTATCTGTTCACTGTTATCTGTTATCTTTTCACAAATCGGGGTGTGTCCCCGTTTCGTGTCGAGTTAATCGAGTTGTTCGATATGGGCGACATGATCGATCCAGTGCGTTGCGACGGCGCCCCCGCCGTCGAAATTTTTCATTTTTCATTTTTACCTTCCACTTCCTACTTCTTCCTTCCTACTTCTTCCTTCTTCCCCAATGGTGGACTGTCCCCGTTTTTTCCCGTCGAAGCACCTACCAATCTCCCAACCTTCCAACCTCCCAACCATGGCATAAGTTGTTGATTACCAACAAAACCTCCCCGCGTCGGCTCTCCGGCCGCCCAGGCCGCAGAAGTCTCATCCGCGAACATCGTCGGTACCCAGACGATCACCATCAAGGGCCAGACAGGCACCTGCTCTGGTTACAACATGGTTGCTATCAACTGGGATGCAATTGGTGGAGACACCATCAACCTTCAGGAATTTTTCCCCGCCGATGATCTCGCGAAGATGCAGGCTGGTACCGTTGCCG
>JAZQOE010000094.1:0-21874 GCA_045627705.1 Kiritimatiellia bacterium
CCCTGGCACGAGCGCCAACGCAAGTTCATTCGCGGAGACAATCCTTGTGCCGATAGGTTCAGGGATTCCCATCGGTCCTTTTGTGATCGCGCCATCGGATTCAAGTTCCGCCCAGACATAACCACTTGCGCCATCTGAAACTGGAACGGCGACTTTCATACCTTTGCCTCTGCACCATTCGATAAGCGGAGTTGAATCGACTTCGCCTGCGATTGAAAGATAGCATGCCGCAACTGCACAGCGAGTCGTCACGCCGATAGCCGCACTGTCGAGTTGCACCGCGATCGCGCGCCCGGCGGCAAGCGCTTCTTCCGCCGTCACTGCGCCACGCAACGGACGCATCGCGCGACGGAGTTCTTGTTTTTGGTCTGTGATGGAAGACATTGGTCAGGTAAGAGGTAAAAGGTAGTGGCGGAATTAAAGGCGAGTGGCGGCGGCGCGGAGTTCTTCGGGGGAAGCTGTGCCAGTCGTGTTGAGTTTCCCAAGAATGATCGAGGCTGCGAGGTTCGCAAACCGCGCGGATTGGAAGTATGCCGAAGAGTCGGCGCTTTCGTTGGCGCACGGAAGTGTTGCCGCAAGCGCGGAGACCATGCAATCTCCGGCGCCGACAGGATCGATTGGCGGGGGAACGCGAATGCCGTCGATCGCGATGGTTTCGCCGTTTGCGGCGGCGACAAGCCCTTTCTCTCCGCGCGTGATAAACACGGCACGTCCTGTGCGAATGTGAAGCAGTGACGCGAGACGAGCCGTGTCGCAGGCATCTGCCGCCGCTTGCGCTTCGTTGCCGACGTTGCCGGATTGGGCGATACGAATCGCCTCGTTTTCGTTGAGTTTGAGAACGGCGTTCGAAAAACGCCATGCGCCGTTTCGGGCATCGACAATCACGGCTACTTCGTGGTGCTCTGCTGCGATGCGGTTTATGGCATCTTCAAGGAATTCGTTGATCAGTCCATGCTCGAGTTGACGGTTCACGATAATCGCATCATGCGTCGCCGCCGCTTCTTCAAGCGAGGCCGCAATCTGCGCCAGTACTTGCTCGCTCGCGGAGTTGAATGCGCCGAAGTCGATGCGATTCCCTTCGATGCCGTGCGTGCATGGCTTTGAGTAAACGCAAGTCTGCCAGCCATCGGCGCTGCACAGAAGATTGGCGCAGTCGATACCAGCCGCGCGCATCAGGCGTTTCAAGCATGGGCCGAATGGATCGTCACCAACCAATCCAAAAGCAGTAACCTTGGCGACTCCAAGTGCCGCGAGATTCATCGCGACATTGCCGGCACCGCCTGGGCTGTAGCGCTGCTTTCGCACGCGTCGCGTCGGCAAGCCTGTCTCGATGGAAATCTCGGGTTCGGCGTCGTCGAGATCCCAATAGGCATCAAGACAAAAGTCGCCGACAACGGCAACTCGCGCTTTTGAAGCGCGGGCGAGCATATCCTCGATATCAAGTTTCATCTCACTACGCTAGCCAATTCCATAAAGGATTCATCTTTGACTCCCATGCTGTCTCCTTTCCCACAATTGCTTACGCCATCGTCACCGGGTTCTTCTGCAGCCGCCTTGCCGAGCAGATCCGTATTCCGTTCCACTCCCTGCATATTCCGATGCCATAGCCACCCGTCTTCCTGCCCTCGCTGAAGTGACCAGCGAACTTTTCGACCACTCCATCCACAAATCCCTTCGTCCCGACCGCGAACCCCTTCGTGAAATGCCTCACCTTGCATTGTAACATCACAGGCAGTTCAAGCTTGCCATGTTCCTTCAGTACCTTTCGTACTTCCTCGTGGTCGAGCGCGTCCACGCCCTTCGCATACAACAGCGTTCGATATTGCGGCGCAACCGCTCCAAAGTCCGTCTTGTTCGCTTCCGGCCTATAAACCCTTGTAATGCACAATCGTGCGTACCTGTCGCCCGCTACCGCCCCGCCATAGCTGCTCCAGCGGTAGTCCTTCGGTTCTTCTACAATCTGCGCACGGATCGGGTTAAGCTCGATGTACGCAGCGACAGCGGCGAGCGACCCGCCGCCTTCGACGAAAGTGCTGCCGAAGCGGCCTTGCCAAAGCGTTCCCTCGTGCCCCTCATGGTGTGCGCGGTACCATACCGAGAAACGCTGCTTAAGGCACTGCATAAAAGGCGAGATGTCACCCATGCGACGGCGAAGCATCTCCTGCTCCGCCTCTAGGCGGCTGGTCCAATTGTGCTTGCGGTATTCGTCCCACTGGCACTTCAGCTCCGCCGCGTTCAGTGAGCCATAGAGGATCTCGACACGCTCAAGCAGTATCGCCTCCGTAAGTTCAATCGGCTTCGGAACATGGACAAGCACGTGGAAGTGGTTCGACATCACGCAGTACGCCAGGACCTCCAGCCCGCTGAACGCCGCGACCTTCCGCAGCATTTTCACGAACATCTCCTTCTCCGCGTCCCCGAACGCCATCTTCTTGAACGCGCACCTGCTCACCAGGTGGTAGTATCCTTCGCCTTCGTTCTTTGCTCTTGCCTTGCGCATGGTTTTCTCCTTCGCACGCATGATACGCCGCAACTTGCGTACATGTCAATGCTTAAATAGTCTGTCCCTTTAAGTGGAATGGACGATGCGGAGTGAGTGTGGTAAAATTGCAATCGTAATGAACATGCAAAAAACTTCGCCACGTATCCTTCCATTGGCTATTACTACCACGCTTCTGGGTTGTATGATCGGTTATGCGGTTTGCCGCATGACATACAAGCCAACCATTGCGAAAGAGGCCGAGATTGCACCTGCAGTCAAGGAAGTAGCCGATGTTCCCAATATGGCACTGCCCGCGCCATTGGCTAGCGAATCCTCAAACAATGCCGACAAGCAGGAAATCGCCGCACTACACAAGCGCATAATGGAACTTGAGTCTCAACTCGTCAAGGGCGGAAATGAACTCGCAAGAAACGCCGGGCACCAGCCAGAAGCCGACGAAGCCGCCCCTACCCCACAACCACGCGACAACCGGCGCGGCGAAAACTTTCAGGCGCGCATGGAACGCATGAAGACAGAAGACCCCGAACGATACAAGGAAATGCAGGAACGGCAACAGTCATTCAGAACCACCATGCATGCGGAGAATTCCGTTCGTATGACCTATCTGGAAAGCCTCGACACATCCAGGATGACAGCCGAACAAAAGGCCGACCACGAGCGTCTGCTCGATGCCATCTCGTATTGCGACTCCGCGGCAGACTACATGGGACCTGGCGCCAGCGAACCACTTACCGAGGACGAAAACAAGCAGTTCGTGGAATACATGCGTTCGATCGGGCCACTGATGGAAAAAGAGCGCAGGTATATCCTCGAGGAAATCGGCAGGGCATACGGAGAAGATGGCGGCGAGTTCGCCGATTACATCCAGGGCATTATCGATACGACATCTATGCATGGGCCTTGGAGAGGCGGTGGGTTCGGTGGTCGGGGACCACGCAGATAACTGCCGCGAATTGCCAGCAATGCCAGAGCAATTTCATCCAGAGGCATTCTCGCTTCTCGTCAAGCCTGTCGGACCCGACTGTAATTTGCATTGCAGGTACTGTTTCTACCTCGACAAGTCGAAGATGTTCGCTGGTGGATTGCACCGCATGGACGACGCGACTCTCGAACGCATGATCCGCTCCTACATGGAGTTGCCGTTCACTACGCATTCGTTCGCCTGGCAAGGCGGCGAACCAACACTTGCCGGCATCGATTTTTTCCGCGGGGCCATCGACATCCAGCGCGCGTGTCTGCGTCCTGGCGGACGCATAATGAACGTATTGCAAACTAACGCCACGCTGATCGACGACGATTTCGCGCGGTTTCTCGCAGAAGCGAATTTTCTCGTTGGAGTAAGTATCGACGGCTCGCGCGAACTGCATGACGCATCGCGAACAGATTCCGCCGGTGCGCCAACATACGACCGCGTGGTGAAAGGAATCGAAGCTTTGCGCCATCATGGCGTTGCATTCAACGCGCTAGTGCTCGTGAACAAGGCGAACGTGAATGCGCCCGAAGCAATATACCGTCACCTCCGCGACGACCTGCGCATCATGGACCATCAATACATCGAATGCTCCGACGTTGAAAAAAACGGCGCGCCGTTTTCCTTCGCGATTACCGCACGCGAATGGGGCGAGTTCCTCTGCAGGATCTTCGACCTTTGGACGAAGCACGACACCCGACGCGTTTCCGTGCGATTGTTCGATACCATCAAATCAATTGCTTTGCATGGTGCAGCGCCGGCATGCTCGGCATCGACAACCTGCTCAGGATATTTCGTGGTCGAGCACGATGGCGGGATTTATCCTTGCGACTTCCACGTAACGCCCGAATTACGCCTTGGCAACATCCGCGAGAATTCGTGGAACGAAATCGCAGCCGCAAAAGTGCGCGCAGCATTCGCCTTCCGCAAATGGAATCTCGCATCGGAATGCGTCAATTGCAAATGGCTTCGATTCTGCATGGGCGACTGTCCGCGCAATCGCGCGCCCTGGGAAGTTTACGCACGTTCGTTAGCGGATTCGCCATCGGCAACAGATGCACGAAGCCGCCTTTGCGACGGGTGGAAACGCTTCTACGCCCATGCCGCTGAATGGCTTGCGGAAATCGCCATTCAAGAAGCGAATCCGAGCCGTATGCCATCGCGCAATGATCCATGTCCATGCGGAAGCGGCAAGAAATACAAGAATTGCTGCGGGCGCACGGGATTCAATACGGCATCAATCCGCTGATTTGTCACGTCCGCCAACTACCGATGCAACCCATGCGATCGCGAATGCGATCAATCCGGCGACGAAGCCAAACGCGGCGCCAGACGTAAATGCATATTCCACCGATGGAGAGGCAATGGCTTCGGAAATCGAAACATTCCCAACGTGCATCGCGTTCACAATCGCGCGTACGACAAATGCGATCCAGACGACTGGCGCGGCGATCATCGCGGCCCAAACGGCGCGCCGCGAAATCCGCGGGAAGTACACCGCCGCAACAACGGGTATGAAAATCACGACAAGCTGCGAGGCCCAGCAGTTGACCATCAGACGGTAAACACTGCCTGACCGCCGTGCGAGAAGGACGGCGACAACCAGCACTGCAACTGTCGTGATGCGCGCGCAGAGAAGCGATCGCTCCCGCCGCATCTGCGGGCGCAACGGCAGTACGACGCCATTCACGACAAGACTCGACGCCGCAAGAAGCGCGCTATCGGCTGAACTCATGATCGCGGAGAGAATCGTGCAGAAGATAATCGATATCGCCACCGAGGGCATCCCCTCCACGGCGATGATCGCCATTCGCGCAAATACCTGGTTGCCGAAATCGACGCCGACACTTTCGGGCGTTATCCCGTGTGCGGGCAGGACAGTCTTAGCCGCCAGGCCAATCAGGATTGGCGAGGAACAAACCATGAGATAAAGGAGGCCTGTCGCCACTGTGCTTCGCGAGGCAATGCGGGGTGTCTTGCACGAGAACGCGCGCTGCATCAAGTCCTGTCCGACCATGCAGCCAAGCCCCATGATCATCCATGTCCCTGCGACATACGCACAGTGCGAAAGCGTCGAGACACCCTCGGGCTGCGGCCCTGGATCGAGGGAAAGCGCGGCGGCATTGCGTGAGATGACCTCGGAAATCCCACCAGCCTGCGAAAGCGAACCTGGAAGTACGAGCGCAAGACCAAGGAAGATGAGGAACATCTGCACCAGGTCTGTCATCGACACCGCCCACATTCCGCCGACAACCGTGTAAAGCAGGATCACTCCTGCTCCCGCGAATTGCGCTATCGAGGGGTCTGCGCCGGTGAGGAGGTTGACGATCGATCCAAGTCCAAGCACAAGCGAACCGAGCCAACCCGCATAGACAGGCACCATCCAAAGCGACGCATAGACGCCCGCGGCGCGACCGAAGCGCGACGCGATGCAATCGGTGACCGTCATCCCGCCCATCTTGCGGAGCGCGCCAACGAGGAAAAGCCCTGAGAGAATCAGGCTGCAAGCGGAAGCGAATGGGTCAGCCGCGACATCGCGAAGGGAACCAGTACATACTGCACCCGTGATCCCAAGACACGAACCCACGCCGAACCATGAAGCCAGCAGGGCGAGCGTCGCAATCCAAAATGGAAAGCGCCGGCCCGCCAGGGCGAAGTCCTGAAACGAGCCGACGCGTTTGCGCCCGGCGAAGCCAATTGCCGCCATGATTGCCAGGAAGGCGATCACGCCGCCCCAGCACCAGCGTATGGCCTGGGCGTCTAGCATTGCGTGGAAGCGAAACGGCTAGAGCACATCGAAGGGACGCTTGATCGTAACGCGGCCTTCGTTGGCGTCGCCAATGCCGGAGTAGAGGTCGGCCTTGCCATCCGGACGGAACACGATGCCGGAGGTAAAGCAGCAGTACTGCAGCTTCGGGACCTTCGGGGCAAAGGCAGGGTACGAGGCGGCGGTGGCGATGATCTCCATCGGAGTCGCAGTGAATGTCGCGGGGTCGAAGATGAACGCGCAGTTCGTATAGAGCTGGTAGGCATCGCCAGTCGAGGAAACGCCGTCGTTCACCGCCTTGTGTGCGGCGAGGCCGATGCGGCCGTCCTTGAGCATATACGCCTGGTTGCAGCCGCCCCACTCGCCGATATCGAAGAGCCCTGGGACGACACGGGCCTTGTCGAGATTCGCCGGCGTAAGGTCTTCGACGCGGTCGATCTCGACGTAGCCGACGACGGATTCTGTGCCGTACTGCTTGAGGACTGCCTCGCTACGCGGACGCGTGAATACGCCGATCTTGCCCGATGGAAGCTCGACGAGGCGGATGTCCTTCATGTAGTCAGGGCCCGTCGTGAAGTAGTTCATCGAGAACGGATCCTTGCCGCGATAGAAATAGCAATAGTAGGTCTCAAGCTCTCCGCCGATCTTGCGGACGTGCGTGCCACCGAGGATGATCTCGCCCTTGATGACCTGGACGAACGGATCTTCGAGTGGGAGCGTGCGCGACCCCTGCACGAACTCGAAGGTGTCGGGCGCGGTCTCGACGAAAAGGCGCGTGTGGGAGTTCGCCCAGTCGGCGTGCGGCTCGACGCGGCCATAGATGTAGCGCTTTCCGTTGCATTCAAACGGAATGCTGCAGTTATAGACATCGTAGCCAGGCTCGACGCCCTTGAATTTGAGGATTGCGGAATCGGAGACGGGATGGGCGGCCTCGAAGGCCTTGCGTTGTTCAACGAAGTTCATGATTGTCCTTGGTTTGATTTAGAAAGTCATTATCTGGGAGACGAAGCCGTTGGTGAAATCGACCTGTCTCGCCGGGACCCGGTAGTAGCGATAGTTGGTCTCGTAATGCCATGTCGGGACATAACGGTAGCGCGGCGCGCCGGGAGGAGGTGGTGGTGGAGGAGGATCCGGCACGATCACCTGGTAAGGCTCGGAAACAGTGCGCGTGTACTGCCAGACCTCAAACGAACCATCGGCATTGGCGCCGTATGAGCGTGTATCTGGCTCGCCCCACGCGAACCAGACCACGGACTGCGGATCGCCAATCGCGAAAGTACCGGCGCTCGCACGCTGCTGGGCTTCGGGCGACAGCTGCGCGAAGACAGTGGCATTCTGCTCGATGCGGCGCTGGCGCAGTTCGACATCGGACATGCAACCAGACACCATCGCCGCGGCGATGGCGATCGCGAATACCGAAACGAGTTTGGCGCGTGTCATGATGCTAGCCTCCCATGCGGTTGAAAGCGATGAGCGCGCCCCGAGACCGCATGCCGCGGGGCGCGGCTAATGCGTTACAATCAGCTCAGTTTGACGACCGGCTTCACAACCTCGCGCGTCCTCAGGTTTTCAAAGGCGGCATGGATGTTGTCCAAGTCGTAGATGTGGTCGCGGTCGATCCAAGCGGCGGGGTTGAGGCGGCCCGCGCGATAGTGGAATAGCGCGGCGCCGTGCGTTTCCGCTTCGTCATAGCCGCCCGCGTAGCATGTGAAGGTCTTGTAGGGCGTAAGGCGAAGATCGCCGAACTCGTCCATGCCATACGTCGCGATCATGCCGCCGGGCTTGAGACAGTCAAGGCCCTTGATGGTCATCGAAGCCTTGCCGACGGCATCGATCACATAATCGTAGCCATCCGGGCAAATCTCCAGCGCCTTATCCCAGCAGTGCGGGTCGCGGTAATCGAGGCAGTTCGCGGCACCCGCCAGCCTGCCCTGGCGCTCGCGGTTGGCGGCGCCAACCATCGTGACGCGCGATGCGCCGAGGTTGCGGCAGTGCGAAACGAACGCAAGGCCATTGCCGCCGGAACCGATCACGAGCGCTGTCGAGCCGAGGCGGACGCCCATGCGCGTCGTGAAGCTGAGCGTCTCGCGCCATGTGATGAAGAGCGTGCCGACAAAGGGGTCGATATCGGCGGGAAGCACCTGCTGGACAGTCGAACCCTGCCAGCCCTCGACGCCATCCTCCTGCATCGCGCGCCAGTCCTTGGCGACACCCATCGAGGAATAACCGCCCCAGCCGATGTTCACGTCGCCGACAGGAGGCGTACCGACGCGGGTCACGAGATCGCCGACCTTGAGATTGCGGACCTTCGAACCGATTTCGGTGACACGGCCGATGCTTTCGTGGCCGAGCACGAACGGGTACTTGACCCACTCGATATAAGGATGGTGGCCATTGATGAGATGGACATCAGTGCCAGTGCAAAGTGCCCCGTAGAGCAAATCGCAACGCGCATCGTAATCGCCAATTGCGGGATTGGGAAGCTCGCGGACCACAAGCTTGCCAACGCCTTCGACAACAGCAGCCTTCATGGAATCATACCCTTTCAATCACGCGCGCAAAAAGCGGCGCGCCGTTTTTCAAAAGCAACAATGTGGATTATGCCATACGTCAGCATCGCTTGCAAACTGAACATCGCGACAGATACGATAGGTGAATGGTAGTGACTATTCCGCATCCATGCGCTATCATTCGACACATGAAAACAAACATGCCGATTGCGCTTTCCGCCCTTTCATGCGTACTGCTGGTTTCATGCGCCTCGATCGAATCGAATTCCGTCGAGCCAGCGACAGAGGTGGCCGTCCAAACAAAGGCCGCCGCCTTCCCCGCACTGGAAATCGTCGCCCCGACGAACGGCGCGACGGTCGCACTTCTCTCCGATGGGCAGAAGTTCTATCTCGACCTTCCGCATGACGAGCGCATCGCGAAGTTCGCCGATCAGGATTGGCGCAACACGATGACATCGTTCGGCTACTATCCGCAACCTGTCGAACTTGCATGGTCATGGCCGGTCACAAACGGCGTGCGCGCGAAATTCACCGTCTGCGTCTATCGCATGCCCGACAATGTGCCCGTCTATCTCGAGAACACAGTCGCGACCAATACGACCATCGACAACCTGGAGATCGCGCGCGACTACACATGGGAGGTATTCGCGTCTGCGCCGGACGCCTCGAAGGCTTTCGTCTCGGGCACCTTCACGACAGAAGACCACGCGCCTCGCCTGATCCGCATTCCAGGCGTGCCGAATGTCCGCGACCTTGGCGGCCGCATCGGACGCGATGGGCGCCGTGTCCGCCAGGGCATGGTTATCCGCACGGCGGGACTCAACGAAAATGCGTCGGAAGGCTTCTTCTCCCGCGATGAGATCCTCGCCCAGAATCCCGACAAGGCAGAAGCGCTCCTCGCCCGCGAAGCGGCTATCAACGCGGAAAAGTCCGCATACGTCGCAATGCAGCCAGACCATGACCTGCTCCGTCTTTCACCGCTCGCCATCTCGCCAACATGGGCTCTATTCCGTCCGGACGACGCCACGTTCAAGGCCGAAGGCGATGCGGCAATCAGCGCGCTCAAGGCGATTCCCGAGGCACTGCTCGGCGCCAATGCGGAATCCGTTACGCTAGATGATGCGGGCCGTCATGTCTTCCCGCGCGAGGAACAGCTTGCCGCGAAGGGTCCTGCGATCTTCATCCAGGAAATCGACGTTGCAGAGGACGGCTGGTTCTCGCTCGCCTGCGGCGCCGACTGGTACTGGGACATCCGCCTCGACGGCAAGGTCGTATTCGACCGCATGCGCGGAAACGGCAACAACCGTCACCCAATCGACGCCATGAACCACACCTTCCCCGTGAAGGCTTCGAAGGGCAGGCACATCCTCACGGCTGTCGTTTACACCGGCAGCGATTCCTGGACATGGTGCTGCCTCCCCTCCCCCAATGAATCGCGCACCAACCTCCTCGCACACAAGATCACGAATTGCGACCGCCTGATCGAGGAACTCTTCCATGTCTCGCGCGGAATGCATGCCGGCCCAAGCCGCCTAGACCACGACACCCGCATCTATATGCGGAACACCCTCGGCATGAAGACGGACATCGACCTGCGCAACGACAACGAATGCTACGGCATGACCGGCTCGCCGATGGGCGACACCGTCACCTGGGCGCACATCTCCTCGGCCTGCTACGGCGGCATGCGCGAGGATTGGGGACGCGACGCATTCGCAAAGGTCTTCAGGATTTTCCTCGATCCCGCCAACTATCCGATCGACTTCCACTGCATCGCCGGACAGGACCGCACCGGCGCAGTCGCATGCATCATCAATGCGCTGCTCGGCGTAAAGGAGGAAGACCTCTTCCTCGACTGGGAATCCACCGGTTTCTGGAACGGCTATGCGGGCTTCAACCACGAAAATCTCTTCAACCACCTGCTCGCGGTCTTCCGCGAGTACCCTGGCGAAACCATCAACGAACAAATCGAAGCGTATGTGATGTCGCTCGGCTTCACGCAGGACGATTTCGAAACCCTGCGCGAGATCATGCTCGAGCCTGCATCCGACAAATAGCGAAAGGCAGGTATTCCATGCTTATCGGCAAGAATGAAAAACTCGTGATCCAAGGCGACTCGATTACAGACTGCGGCCGCACGCGCCCGATCGCGGAAGGCCTTTTCGATCCGCTCGGACGCGGCTATGCCACCTTTGTCGATGCCCTTCTCTGCGACGCCTATCCCGAACTCGGCATCCGCGTGGTGAATGTCGGATGCAGCGGCGATACCACCCGCGAGCTCAAGAAGCGCTGGCAGACCGACACGATCGACCTCAAGCCCGACTGGCTCTCGATCCTCATCGGCGTGAACGACGTGTGGCGCCAGTTCGACTGCCCCCGCATGCCCGAATGCCATGTGGGACTCGAGGAATACGAGAAGAACTACGATGAACTCCTCGCGCAGACACGTCCGCTCGTGAAGGGCCTCATCCTCATGACTCCATACTTCATCGAGCCGAACAGGCAGGACGCAATGCGCATGCGCATGGAGCAGTATGCCGACGTCACCAGGAAGCTTGCGAAGAAGTACGACGCGATCCTCGTTGACCTCCAGGCCGCCTTCGACCGTCGCCTCCAGTATTGCCACCCAATGGCCATCACATGGGACCGAATCCACCCCAACCAGGCCGGCCAGATGACCATCGCCCGCGCAATGCTCAAGGCCATAGGCTTCGACCGATAAAGCACAGGGGGTCCTGGGGGCGCAAGCCCCAGCGACACTTATTATCTGTTAACTGTTATCTCTTACCTTGAACCGTCTCCCCATCTTTTTCCTCGTCGTCCTTGCCTCCGCCATCGCCTTTGGCGGAGCTACTGAATGGCGCCCTCTCGACCAGGCAAGAAACGTGATCGTGCTAATCCCCGACGGATGTCCGTCGGACCTGGCAACGCTCGCGCGCATGTCGATAGGGCGTCCGCTCGGCCTTGATCCCCACCTTGCGGGAACAGTGCGAACGCATTCCGCCAATTCGCTGGTCACAGACTCCGCCGCCGCCGCGACAGCGCTCGCATGCGGAGTTAAAACCTCGAATGGCTCGATCGGCGTTTCTGCGGCGGAAGACGCGCGTCCCCTTGGCGGGCGCGAAGTGGCTCCGCTAGTCCCGATGGCGAACCTCGTCGAAGCCGCGCAACGCACAGGGCGCAAAGTGGGAATCGTCGTGACATCGAATCTCAACGATGCCACTCCCGCAGGCTTCACATCGCACACCACGTCGCGCAAGTCCGGCGAAGACATCATGGACCAAATGGTTCACAAGGGCCTCGATGTCGCGCTCGGCGGCGGTTGGACGTGGATGCTGCCGAAGGAACAAGGTGGGCGCCGCACGGACGATCGCGATCTCTTTTCGGAGCTTGCCAGGCAAAATGTCGCGATTGTGACGAACAAGGCGGATCTCGCACAGGCAAACAAAGCGCCGCTTTGGGGCATCTTCGCGCGCGACCGCATTTCTCCCGCGATCGACCGCCCTGGAGGCATTGGCGACGAACCATCGCTCCCGATGATGACCGTCAAGGCGCTCGATCTTCTCAAGGATTCGCCGAAGGGATTCTTCCTGTTGGTCGAAGGCAGCCAGATCGACTGGGCATGCCATGCGAACGACACCGCATGGGCGCTTGCGGAATTCCTAGAGTTCGACGCCGCATGCCGCATCGCATTTTCCTTCGCGGCAAACGAAGGACGCGGCGAAACGCTGGTAGTAGTCTGCCCAGACCATGGCACGGGCGGGCTTACCATCGGCTGCGAATACAGGGGCAACAAGACAATGTCCCCCGAAGGCCTGTTCGCTCCCCTCGCCCGCATCTGGCGCAGTTCCTTCGCCATGGGACAGGAACTCGGCAAGGACCGCGAACCGTCGCACGTCGCCGCGCAAATGAAGGCGTGGTGGGGAATGGATCTCGATGCCGCCGCCATGTCAGAGCTTTCGCGCCTGCTTGAGCTGGGCATGAACACTGGCTACGCGATAAGCGAAATCGGCTGGCGATTCGGTACTCCCGAAATCGGCTGGACATCCCATGACCACACTGGCGGCGACGTCCCGCTATGGAGCTTCGGACCTGGCCGCCCGCAAGGCTGCATCGACAATACCGACGTCGCAAAGACAATCGCGAAGGCAATGGGCGTCGATCTGGCGAAACTCGGCGCCGAGCTTTTCGCCGATCAAGAGTAGCAAGCCGACACCCAGCGCTTAATTTTTGATGGGGACACACCACGATTTTCGTATCTCCTTGATCTGCTCCATCAACACGAACTTCCAACTGCGACTCATTCCGGTTATGACTTTAATGATGTCCAATCCGACAAACGGACGCACTTTCCCCAGATAAGATGTTCTTATCGAAAGAAGGCATATCAAACCTATAATCGGATGCAAATAGCGAATAACCGATTTGGCAAAACGCGGTTTTGCATAATGCCGCAAATCTAATGAAACATGCGCAATCACAAACATACGACCAAGGCAAGCAAAGAGCCTACTCGTGGCATAAACAACAAACGCTCTCTAAATTTCTTGAGTTCTTCATTTTCGCTTAACTTCAAGATCAGAGTTCAGAAAGATCTTCCTCAATGAGTTCGCATAGGGGGCGGCCTGTTGGTAATTTGAACATTTTGATTGATCTTTCCAAAAGCGGTCTAGTTCTACAAATGACAATCATCCAACCTTCAATAGTATTTGTTCGATTGCAAGCTCAACTCTGTCTTCAAGGTCAATCCCATCCGACTGGGCAATCATAACTTTAACCTCTCCCTTTGAAGTCTTGAAAACAAAATGATCGTTCAACGCATCGACAACCATCTCGGTCTTACCTTTGACTACCAACAAGTCACCATTATATGCAAAGTCGTTCAGGCTCACTGAAACAGTCCCAAGCTTATCCAACTTATCCCACAGCACAAGCAAAAACCAATTCCAATTCTTTCCGTTCAACTGCTCTCTGTGCAATGCCGTGATCTCATACGGAGACTCTTCAAAATACGTGGGCAGGAATGAATAGCCGCGTCGGCGATGCCACCATAAATACTTCCCGTTATAATCCCTGCAGCTGACGCTCTCAAGATACTTTACGAAGTAATATTTCCAATCCATCTTGCAGGGATTCGCCAAATAGTCAGCGATCACGTTGCCGAGACTACCATTGACATCATTAGGATCTATCCTGGATATCAACTGATTGAGAGCATCAACTGTTCCCGCAAAATTAGTCCTTTGAGATGAGGGTTTGAACATCTCCTGAACGTGTTTAAGCTGCGAAGACCCGAAGCAACGATTACGGCCTGAGAGCTGCGAGCAATCACCAAAAGTCAGCATTGCCCTTTGAATCTGGCACCAATCCACATCAGGGGAAAACAGAGCCGCGAACTGCTTGCACTTGTCAAAATTCTTCTCATCAATTACCGTCAATCCGCCTCTGAACTGGGGTAGATCTTCAATGCATTCGATGCTAGAGCGAACCTCTGGACACTTTTCAATAGCAGATCTTTTTCTTGCCTCGTCCTCCTTTTGATTTGCGTTAAGACCATTCTTCCCCAATGGCAATGTCCCATTGAGAATCAGCTGCTCGACCTCATCAAAAATCGACTTCATCTTCTCCGGGCGTATTTCATCCTGAGAATTGTATAACAGGTTCCGCAGAGTCCTCAAACGACACTTAAAAGCCTGTTCTTCAATAGTCCCTGTACGCAAATATATTGTAACGGCAAAAAGCAGCAACCGCTCCCTTATTCCGTCGCTGTGCATCAAGCTGTTGATCAGATCAACATCTTCTCGGAAGAGCGAAACCTTGCCGTCAACATGCTCATTCCCCGAAAAGAAACTATCCTGTGTCTTTTGAGCAAACTGGCTGTCAACTTGCTTACCGTTTTGTCGAACCCAGCAGTCCATCATATCCCGGAAGAATTCAACACGCTTCTTTTGTCCGGAATACAAATGAACGAGCTTAAACTCATCACCTCCAAACTGATCAAACGGAATCTCTTCCCGCCAGCAAATCAACTGACAAACAAACTTAAAATAATGCAGCAGAGCATCATCGACAATGTCGTGCTTCTTATCGCGGTATTCAAAAAAAGCATCCGTCCATACCGTATCAAATTTGAGCGCGATTTCTTTCCGCGTCGATTCATCGCACTTCTCTACCTCTCGTTCAAATTCAGCCTTGAAATGTTCAAAGCTTGTGAGAGGCTTGCCACGCGCATTCATTTTAATATACAACTTGTCCGTCAAGCCCATATCCTTCATGGGCCTAACATAAAATTGTATAAGATTCTTGCTCACAAGCTTATCCCAAAGCCCCTCGATGGAGGCAAACTCTGCCCCGATCGCATCAAGCATACACAGCATACCACTGACCGTGGGATCGCTGTTCCATGACATAACAAACTTTGCATGGTTTCTGATTTGGTCGCTAATACCCTTGTCCGCACCAACATCTATGTCAAAGGTACCATTCGCAAGCCCTTCAGAAAACCGGCGTGCACTTGGCCGTGTTTCATAAGTGAACCTAAGCAAGAGGTCTCGTTGATCACTGGTTTTCTCCGGCAGTTTCTGCAACGCATACCAATGCATCAAGAAAATTGTCGTAAGACGTTGCTGTCCGTCAAACGGTGTGAACACACCACTCTCGTCAATATCCCCGTAGATAAAATCCAGGCGCAGCGTCTTCTCCTCGCAGAGCTTCTCCTTGATTGCGGAGAGGAATCTCTCTCTCACTCTTCTCACGGAGTTCGTATCGCGCCCCTGCGCATAGTCCCGCTGGAATCTTGGAATGACGATTTTGCTAACGCTCTGTTTTTTGTTGTCAGCGACGGCAAACTCAGCGCCAAACAGCCCCGCAAAGGAGACTGATTCGAGGTCGGCATTGTTATCAAGCAAATTAGACATTAGGAACCCCTTCCTTATTCCCATCGGTTCTTGAGAAATAAACTCCTAGCACGGCATTGATTGCCTTGGCATATGCAGAGCGGTCATGTGCCTCCCACCGGCACGACACAACGCTTGAAGAACTGCGGGAATATGTCTTCATAAACACATGAAGAGTACATTCAGGGACAAACGCACCAGACTCCATTTTTTCTAGGATGATATCTCTCTTGACATCAAACGTACTGTTGCTCAAAGCCGCATTGATGTCCCGATCAAGCAACGCCATATTGTAGATAGTATGCATATAACTTGCATCGTCTACGCAAAAGAGGGCCAATATTGCATCCGAGAGCGTTCTGAACAACTCCTTGGAAACATTCTGACTCAGAATCGCTTCTGCAAGCTGTGCCTCAAGATCGGTCGCCAGATGCACGTCATTCCGAAGCATCGATGAATAATGCGCACGAAGCCACTCAATGCGTTGTTCGGTATTCTTGAGTTCATCAGACTGTTGCGCATGGATATGTTCAAGACTCCACACTCTATTCTTGTAGAGATAGAATGGGAACCGTTTAAGCGCATCATTACCCCTGCGTGCCGTTTCCACATTGAACAGTAGCAGGATTCGTTTCATAACCTTTTGATCGAAGGAATCCTCGTAGGAAAGGTCAGCGTACCCCTTTGGCGAACCGTACAAATCTTCATTGCTGGTATCAATGGATTGCGCCACTCTCAGCACCAGCGAATCATCAAACTCTTCTTTTGTCTTTGAGCACTCGTCCGCGAGAATGTCCTTCCACGAGGCAACCTGCTCCGCAATCAAATAACCTATCCAATGGTAGTACTTTGATTGTGCGTACAGCTCTTTAAGCTTCTCATAAAAAGAGACTATGTCATCCCACAAATCTCGACTTTTCTTTGGGGCGTCTTTCTCGGACCAAGAATCCATCCTTTTTGAAAATTCGATAAATGTGTAGAAATTGTCTTTCTCGTTATCTGGCTTCTCTATAAACAAGTCCAAGATCAGCTCAAACCGAGTGGGATAATCCTCATCGGTCTTATTAGTAAGAAAACACCAAAGGCGCTCATCATGAAGCTCATGTTCGAACATATCCCAGTATGTCGCAATCTCAATCTGTCTATCTTCGGAGATTTGTCTCTTGGGATCACGTTCAAGAAATAAGGCCTTCACCAGTTCAGCATTAGTAAGGCGGATCCTTCCAATGTTCAGTCGTGTAAAAAGATCAACCGAGTCCTCTCCATCGGGCTCATACCAAATCACTTTAACCTGTTTGTTGAACTTCGCAATAATATCTATGGCAGCCTGAAGTTGATTATCCTTACTTGAAAACCATGACGAAATCCTCGCGTAAGCTCCACAAATAAAAATCTCGTCAATGTTTTTCGTTTTATAATCATCTGGGATCCTCTCTATCGACGAGAGAAACTTTTTGCTATCCTCACGCGTTTCGTAAGTAATGGAGAACTGTGGCTTCGCTACGGGAATGCAATTAGCCGCAATCCACTTCAGGATAAGAAAAACCGTTGTGAGTCTTTGCTGGCCATCAACAAGCTCAAGCATCTCATTCCCATCTTTCTGGATCCGTTTTACGACCACAGGTTGAAGACAGTATTGAGCCTCCTCTTTCACCGGAAAGGAATCAAGATCTTCGAGAAGTTGAGAGACTTCGTCGGACCAACGATAACCTCGCTGATAATCGGCAACCCAAAAGTCACCGCGCACCTCGCCAACATTGATGGGCTTTAATTTTGCAGACATAAGCGTACCATTCTTTTGTTCAGCAAGGCTTGTTAGTGCCGCCCCCAAACAAGCCCTATTCAACCTGTGCAACGTTACGCATTATACCAAAAGTCGAATTCCATAACACGCGTTGCGCAGTTGTTATTTTCACGGATTGTGCTACTATCGTGACTATTGCTTTGCGCTGGCAGTGTAATTGGCTGCCAGATGATTCCACGAAGCCTTTTGAACCGGTGCCAGCGTGCAATGAATTCCAACTCCAATTTCGAAAAGCGCTTCTTGCGCCAAGTTCGCGAGGAAGGCCACAAGCGCCGCCAGCAGTTGTCTTTCACATCCCTCGGCCGCCAGCGCGCCTTCCAGGCGTTCGATCTCGACGACGACACCTTCATCCTCGAAAAGGACATCTGGCGCACGCCGCACGACCACGCGCCGATGCTGATCGTCGCGAAGTCGCTCTTCACGCCAGGCGCCACTGGCCACATCTTCACCCTCACATCGGGCAACCACAGCGTCGCCGCGATACCTCTTCTCACCGGCAAGTTCTGGAACATCGGCGGTCTTCCGCCAGAGCGCTGCGGCGACGCCCTGCGCCGCTCCGTCGTCTGCGCCAACATCGTCGATGGCCGCATCGAGATTTCGCAGCGCGATGTGCCCATGACGGTAGTCGTCGATGCCGACAACTGGCTTCGTTCATACGGCTGGACGCTTTCGGACGTTATCCTCGCCGACCGCGAAGACGCCACACTCGAGTATTACCGCCGCCAAGGCCAGGAATGGCGCATCAAGCCCCTGGCGTGGACGCGTAAGGAGATGGACATCGCGCTCAACGCCGAGCGCACCCGAATCCACACCTCCCTCCGCTACTACCACAACGTCAAGGGCGTACACTTCCTGACCTTCCCGGAATTCGCGCGCCTCCGCCCCATGGCCTCCACGGACTTCGCAGGGTTCAAGGCGTGTCTCGCGGAACTCGTGGGCGTACCGGAAGGCGCGGAGACATCGTTCATGCGCTTCCCGAAGCACTTCGGGCACCACGAGGTCGAGCTTTTTGGCGTGCGTCCCGAAATGGCCCAGGACACGCTCGTTCCCGCGCTCGAGGAAATAGAGGCGGACGCGCGCAACGACAATCTTTCGCCCGCCATGGCGGGCGTGTTGATGGCGAATGTCGAGAACGCCTATCGCGCCGCGCTCGAAAAACCCGCGCTTGCCGACGAAACCTCCGACGAGTTCGTCGAAACCCTTTACCAGCACCTCACCGGCGAAGTCTATCTCAGCACGCCCGGCCAGGTCATCCCCGCATTCGACGATCGCCTGACCGCGCTTCCGGGCGCGACGTACCGGCACGGTCGGCCAGACTACCATCCCGGAGCCGACGCGCGCACGCTTGCAATCCTCGAGTACATCAACTCGTTGCTCAGCTACGATGAATCGATCGAATACGCGAACGTCTATGAACTGCGCATCGACGAGTCCGTACCGCTTGGGCGCGGCCATGCGCGCGAAATCGTTTACAAGACAAACCGCAGTCCGCTTTGCCGCCGCCTCGTCGAGAAGCGACTCTCCCACTCCGGCACCGGCTACGGTTGCTATGTGCTCGCGCGCGTCCAGGCATTCCAGGCGCTTGGCGTCGCATACGGCGACCACCACCTTCTCTCGCGCCAGGACGGGCGTCTCGGCGATGTCCACTTCTACATCCGCCAGCGCTACCCAGGCGACGCATTCGGCACCCTGCCCCAGCAGCGCTTCCTCAAATCCGGCGAAGCCGCGGGAGGAGCCGAGGATCCCGAGATTGTTCTCGCTGTCGCCGGACTCATGGGCGGCGCGGCCGCGCAGAACCTCGCGGTGAAGCGATACGTGAAGGAGGCGGGATCCATCTGCTTCGGCGAAGGCAAGGAGATCGTCGAATTCGGATACGATGTCGCCAAGGGGCGCGAAATGCCCAAGCGCGCAATGATCTGCTCGGTTCGCGGCGCACTCGGCTGGACCGATACTTCGTGGACCGAGACGAACATCCGCAACTGCTTCGAGGTCTATACGACCGTCTTCGCACGCGCGATGGTCGATTTCCTGAAGAAGCATCCTTCGGTGACGGTCCTGCAGGTCGCCGACAGTTTCTGGGAGGGATTCGCAAACACCACCCGCACACTCTACTGGAACTACACCTGCATGCGCGAGCAGTTCAACCTCTTCGATCCAGGCATACGCCCCGTTTACAAGTTCACGCAGAAGTGGCGATTCGCGCTCTGGGCGCTCGAACAGCAGTACAAGCGCCTTCCTCAACTGCGCGAGATGCTTTCGCTCCGCATCCGCGCACTTCTCGCCGCAGACAATGCCGCCGCCAGTTCAAAATAAAGCGACACCGTGCATTTCCAAAATGTCGCACCTCCTATCTCTTACCTTTTACCTCCTCCTCGCACTCATTAACCCGATCGGATACCAATGACAGACTTCGCACGCCTCCTCAACCCCGAACAATATGCGGCCGCGACTGCAGGCGACGGGCCCATACTCGTGCTTGCAGCGGCGGGTACGGGCAAGACGCGAACACTCGTCCACCGCGTTGCATTCCTCGTCGAAAAAGGCATTCCATCCTACAATCTCCTGCTCCTCACATTCACGAACCGCGCCGCGCATGAAATGCTGGAACGCGCGGAAATCGTCTGCGGCGGCGGAGTCCGCGATGTCTGGGGTGGCACATTCCACAGCGTCTGCCACCGTCTGCTCCGCCGACATGCCGCATGCCTCGGCTACCAGCAGGACTTCACGATCCTCGACCGCGACGACTCCCGCACGCTTATCGAAAAGTGCGTGAAAGACCTTGGCCTCAAGAGCAAGGATTTCCCGAAGCGCGATGTCCTCGCATCCCTTTTCGGCAATGCCGCGAACCGCGAGATCACAATCGAGGAACTGCTCGAGGACAGCGCGGAAACGCTTTCCGCAAGCGCGGAGGATATCGCGTCCGTTTACCACGCCTACAAGGCCGAGAAGTTCAAGGGCGGATACATGGACTTCGACGACCTCCTCGTGAATGGTCTTCGCCTGCTCCAGGAACACGAGGAAGTCCGCAGGCGCTACCAGGAGCAGTTCCAGCATGTGTTGGTCGATGAATACCAGGACACGAACATCCTCCAATCGAAGTTCGTCGATATAATCGGCGCCGGACACCGCAACGTGATGGCGGTCGGCGATGACTTCCAGTGCATCTACTCATGGCGCGGCGCGGACTTCCGCAACATCATGGATTTCCCGAAGCGCTACCCCGACGCCCAGATAATCAAGCTCGAGCGCAACTATCGCTCTTCACCGGAAATCCTCGAAGTCGCCAACGCCTGCATCGCCGGCAATCCGGAGCAGTTCCAGAAGACACTCCGCGCGACCCGGCAGTCACTGATCCGCCCGCGTTTCTGCTATCTTCGCGACGGACAGGAGCAGGCGGACTTCGTCGTCGATCTCATCCACAGCTATCTGAACAATGGCCACGACCTCCGCGAAATCGCGGTCCTCTACCGCGCCCACTTCCACTCCATCGAGCTTCAGATGGCGCTTTCGCGCAACGGCATTCCACACCAGATCGTGTCCGGCACGGGCGTCTTCGAGCTAGTCCACACGAAAGATGTGCTCGCCTTCCTGCGCGTCGCGGAATATCCCAACGACCGTCTTTCATTCGAGCGCTTGCTCGGACTCCTCCGCGGACTCGGTCCGCGTAGCATCGCATCCGTGGAGAACAAGCTCGGCGGCGCATTCAACAGTGCGGACCAGGCATCCCGCGAAAAACTGATGGCGGCGCTGCCGCCGAAGATCCGCGCCGAATGGGCGCCAATCGACAAGGTTCTCGCCGACTACCATGAACTTGGGCTGGGAAGCAACGGCTCCGAAGCAGTCGATAGGTTTGTCGCGGCATTCTACGAGCGCTATCTCGAACGGACCTTCGAGAATGCGGAGACAAGGCTCGAAGACGTGCGCGAAATCGGCATCCAGGTTTCGCAGGCAAAATCTGTCCGCGCCTTCCTCGAAGAAGTCGCGCTATGGTCGAATGTCGAAGCGGAATACACGAGGGATCCCGCGAACAAGCCCGATGCCGTCCGCCTCAGTACCGTACACCAGGCGAAGGGACTCGAATGGCCTGTCGTCATCATCCTCTGGGCCTGCGAGGGAATGTTCCCGTCGTCGAAGTCGATAGAGGCCGACGGCGATGATTCCGAAGAACGCCGTCTATTCTATGTGGCTGTCACCCGCGCGAAGGACGACCTTATCGTGATGGCACCCGAATGGCGAACCTCCCGCGACGGCGGCAGCTTCTACTGCAAGCCCTCGCGTTTCGTCCAGGAAATCCCAACGCCCTTGGTCCGCTCCGTTTACGGCCGCCGCATTCGTTAATCCAAAATGAAAAAACGGCGCGCCGCGAAATGGGGGCCATTTCGCGGCGCATTCGGAGACCTATATCTCGCCGTTTATGAATTCGA
>JAZQOE010000095.1:0-14104 GCA_045627705.1 Kiritimatiellia bacterium
CACGAACATCTCCTTCTCCGCATCCCCGAACGCCATCTTCTTGAACGCGCACCTGCTCACCAGATGGTAGTATCCCTCGCCTTCGTTCTTCGCCCTTGCCTTGCGCATAAATTCCTCCTTTGCGCGAAGGATACGACGAAACTTGCGGACAAGTCAATACTTAAATAGTCTGTCCCTTTAAGATATAACACCGATGAGATACGCAAGGCTGACGCTTGCCTTTGGTCAAAGGGTGTAGTAGGGTTTTCGGCATGAAGTCGAAAGTGGGAAACTCGAAAGTGGTTGATGCCACGGTTAATCCGACGCAAGACGAAACAAGGTGGAATGGCGATTGGATAAAGACTGCCTTGTGGAGCGCGGTCTCGTTCGTGCTTTGCATTGCTTCCAGTGCCGTTGGCGGGCGCTCGCTTTGGTGCGATGAAATCCTCCGCATCAACGGACAACACTATTCGGTTGCCGATCTCCTCGCATTCAAGCATCTTCACGATTTCTGCACACAGACGCCGACCGCCTATCTTTTCATGAGGCCGTTCCAGTTTCTACTCGGCTATGAATTCGGAGGATGCCTTGTTTCTGCACTTGCTGGCGCAGCAACCACCGCCGCCACCCTTCGCGTCGTGCGTCGTCTGCGCGGCAACGTTTTCCCTTCCTGGTTTTCCGCCATCGTGGTTGCCTCGAATCCGTTGCTCGTGTATTACGGTAGCGAACTTGGTTTCTACGGAATGTGGGGCGCAGCGTTCGCGTGTTCATTCGCGATTCTTGCATCATGGCATGACGGTGCCGCCGACAAGTTGCGCTCGCGTTTCGTGCGCGGTTTGTTGTTGGCGGCCAGCGGTTCGCTTTTCGTAACCTTCCACTTCGCCGGCATTTTCATTTGGACAGTTGTCGCAGCCGTAGCCCTGCTGATCGAATGGGCACAATCCGACATGAAGCGCACGGCAAGCCTTGCATTGCCACTTTCTATTCCCGTCCTCGCAAATCTCGAAATGTATCTTGAGTCGCAGGACAAGGCAATCCACCTCGGCACGCAGGCATTCGATTTCTCAAAAGCGGCGGGATTGCCCCGCAGCTTGTTCCATTATGCCTGCACGCTTTTCCCATCGTTCACCGTCGGATGGATCATTGGCGTCGCACTTTGCATTTTTGGGGCATTCCTGTTGTGCCGTCGCGCGGCGTCGCAAACCAACCGCAGAACTGCCTTCCTTTCGATTGCATCGATCCTGTCGGTGTTGCTGTTCCTCGCATACTCGGGCCTTCGCAGCTACATGCCGAATGTCGCGCGCTATTGGATATTCGCCCTGGCGCCCGCGCTTGCGCTTACAGCGTCTGGCATCGAAGAATGCATCGACATCGCCAAACGCAAGGGCGGCGTAGCGCGGCTTCTTGTGATCGCGCCGACACTTGTCTTCGCGGCGAACATGCTCGCCGACAGTTCGCTCCTAAGTCTTGATGGGCGCATCGAACCGTTCAAGTATTTCCAAAAGACGCTGGAAGGCGACATCGGGAAACACAATGGGCTCATCTATCCAAATCACTACGAAACCAGATTTCTCGGCGGGTACTACAAGCTACCCTCGCCCGAAGGTGCGCTGTATTCGCCCGTATTCCCATGCTATTGGGAGCAAGGCGACACCGACAACAGCCTATTTGTGGCGGGCATTCGCGCCGCGCATGAACTGTCGCCTTTGATGCCAGCATACATTACCACCGAAAAGATGGAGAAAATGGCGCGCGATGCGGGGTTTGCCACCACGAACGCCGTTGCCGAAATCCGCCCAAAGACCCTTGATTGGACATGCCGCCTCCATCTTTTTCCCGAATTCACGAACGTGCCGAAATATCTTGCGAGAATCCTTGCCCCGACACTTGACGAGGCAATCGCGCAAGCGGAGAAAAACGGCGCGCCGCTAATCATCCCAAGCGCGACATGGGCAATGCGCATGCAGTCTCCAAAGAGAGCCGGAAAACCATTTACGCCGTTCCTGCTGCTATCGCCAGGAGTTGAAGCGACATTCGACATCTATATCCCATCGGCATGGAATCAGCCGGCAACCGAGGCCGTGCATTTCAATTTGGCCGCGGCGGCAATCGGAGAATCAACGTCTGTGTCAGTTGTCCAAACCGGATGCGAACCCGTTTCCATTGCGCTTGCAAAGGCAATCAAGCCTATCAGTGTTTCGCTGTCAAACATTACGCCAGGAACTTGGACTTCCGTCGCCATCAAATCTGCCGACGCATCCTGCGCCGTTTTCTCCACCAAGGTCGCCGCCATCCCATAGACACGCGCGCCGCAATTCGCAGCGGACAGCGATGTGTTTTCCAAAAAGAACATTACAATCGCGCGGTCAAGATTGCCGTAGGCCACGCGATGTTGTATAGTGTGCCATCATGAATAAATTATCATTTCGCACAATTGCACCTGTTCTTGCCGCGCTAGCAATCGCCGCAACCGCCACAGCAGGATGGGAGGATGAATCCTCCGTCCCTACCCGGATGCAAGGCAATGCCGCGCGCGTCGATCGTCAACCCGCGGCCTCGCAGCAGGGCGAAATTGCAAGTCCGAGCATCGGCTCGGTTCCAGCCGATCTCTACTCGCTCTACCTCGACGCGCCTGTCGATCCTTCGTATTGGCTGACTCTCGGCATCTTCTCTGGCAGCGGAATTGAAGGATCCGCGGGCAAGGACATCTCGTTCTGCGAGCTCGACGCCCGCTGGGATCTCGCGTTCTTCCGCGACATCCTCCTGGGCGACATCGATCTCGGCATGCGAATGCACGATGTATTCTTCACCGACGACGGCGGCCTCGGCGCCACGCCAGACTTCCTGCTTGGCCTCGCCATCGACGCGGGCTGGACATGGCGTTTCCTCGATGGCGGTTCAATCGAAGCACGCATCGCGCCGGGCATCTATTCGTCAACCGACGCCCTCGGCGGCGGCATGTTCAGCTTTCCGTTCCGCGCCGCGTACTATCGCGTCATCAGCCCCGAGACATGCTTCATGGCAGGCGCGGAAATCCGTCCCGGCTGGGATCTGCCGTTCATGCCGCTGCTCGGCATAGCATGGCAGCCTATCGACATGTTCCGCGTTGACCTTGCGATCCCCCGAACCCGCGCATACATCTATGAATGGCGCTTCACGTTCTTCGGCGGTTTCGAATGGCGCAACATGACCTACAACATGAAGGGCGGCGGCGAACCAAACAATGTGACTCTCGACGACATCCTATTCTCCGCGGGCGGACGCTTCCGCATTTCCGACGAGTTCCATCTCGGCGCCGAATTGGGCAAGGCCGTCCACCGCGGAATCGCATTCGAGCAAAAGGGAAAGAACGCCGACCTCGACATCGACGATGGAACGTTCATCCGCTTCTTCATTGGCGGACCGTTCTAGCATCAGCAGCCTTTCCAGAAGATGCCCCTCAAGCATACTCCAGTTCCACTCGCGATCATCGGCGGCGGCGCCGCAGGCCTATTCGCCGCCGCTGTCGCAACCGACCGCAGGATTCCCTCGCTCGTGTTCGAGCGCAAGGCGCGTCTCGGCTCGAAGATCCTGATGACAGCCAACGGGCGCTGCAACTTCACCCGCGACATCTCGCCCGACACTTTCATCCGCGATCTCGGCGATCCAGTCGGGCCATGGGCCGCGACCGCCATTCGCGCATGTCCGCCGTCGCGCATCTCCGCCGGCTTCCGCGCACTGGGCGTAAAATTGCACCGCATGGACGACGGCCGCCTCTTCCCCGCTTCTGGCGAGGCTTCGACTATCGTCCATGCCTTCGGCGACCTCCTTCGCGACGAGGGCGTCCCGATTTGCACGAACTGCCCCGTGACCGCGCTCCAGCCGATGAAAAACGGCTTCATCGTGGCCACTGAGAACTTCACGGTGTGGGCGGAGAATGTGATTGTCGCGACCGGCGGCCTTTCGTTTCCGAAGACAGGCTCAGTCGGCGACGGGCAACGCATCGCCCAGGAAACGGGACACACCGTCACCCCATGCCGCGCTGGCCTTGTCGGCTACGAAACCACCGACCAACGCATCACACGCCGCGCCGGCGAGCGCATCGAGCATTCGTTCGCCCGCGTGCTCGGCGAAAACGGCGCGCCGCTTTTCGAGGCCCGTGGAGAAGTCGATTGCGAATCGTGGGGTGTCGGCGGAGCCGCCATCTACAACTGCTCGCGTTTCATCGCCCGCAATCCGCCAGATGGCGCATGGACGCTCGAAGCCGGCATCGGAGGCGGAGAAACAATTTCGATTGAATCGCCTGAACCGCGTCCGCTGAAAGAAGCGATCGTCACCATCGGCGGCATCGCGCTTTCGGATGTCGATCCGGCAACCATGATGTCGCGCAAGGTGCCAGGCCTTTACTTCGCCGGCGAGGTGCTCGACATCGACGGGCCGACAGGCGGCTACAATCTCTCGCTCGCTTTCGCGACCGCCAATCTTGCCGTCGAATCCATCGCGTCTGCGCGGCCGCATCAATTCCGCAAGAACTACCAGTAAATGCGCAAGTCAACTTCCATGCTCTTCCTCGCTTCCCTTTTCGCAGGGATGGCGCTGGCCTGCGGAGGAACCGCGATTTCGCGTTCCGCTTCCGCAGTCGCATGGAATTTGGGCTGGTCTTTCTTCGCGCTGGGAACGGGACTTGTCGCCGCGATCGCATTCATCGCCCTCGCGCGTCTCGCCATGCGCTGTCCGGGCGGACGCGGGGACTTCTCGCTTGCCGGCGCCCCGCGCGCATCGATCGTCGCAACGTGGATCTCGCTTGGCGCGCTCGTCGGCACCTTCGCCGGTCCGCTTGGCATCTTCGCGCGACATGGCCGCATGGGAACTGTAGTCCTCGCGCTTTCGGCCGATGCGCTCGCGATTCTCTTCGCCGTGATTTTCGCGTTCGTCGAAAAGCCATTGGCGACAACAGGCGTACAGCGTCAAGCCGAGGCCAAACCGCTTTCTCGCTTCCATCCAATCGCGATCGTGTCGTCGCTCGCCATCTCCATGGCGTTCACGGCGGCCGCATTTGCATGGACGCGCATCGCCCGCATCTACTTCGGCGCCGATGCGCTGACCGGGCCCCAGCTCGCCGCGTGCGCCTCCGCGTGCGCCGCGATCGGGTTCTACGTTGGCGCGCACATTTCGCGGCGCGCCGCTTTTCCGGCGCCGTGCGCCGCCATCTCCATCGCGATCGCTGGCGCGCTGATTTTCCTGCCATTCCGCTGGCTACTGCCGATCGTCGAAATGGCAAATGCATCGATCAACACAAACACTGCGTCATTCCAGGTTTTCGTGTTGGCGCGCTTCATCGCGTTCCTCACGATCTCCGGCGCACCGATGCTGTTCATCGGCCTCGCCTTCGCAACGCTTCTCGAATCCGCCGCCCGCAACGAATCCAACTGGGCGCCCGGCAAGGCTCCATCGATTTCGCTCCTCGCCCAGGCAACGCTTCCAATGACGGCAGGCGCGGCGCTTTCAATCGCGCTCGCGATGCGCTCCATTCAATCCGCCGGCGCGATCGCAATCATCCGCAATGCAACCATTCCCGCAATCGCCGCTTCCGCAATGATCGCGGTCGCGCCTGCGTTCAAGAACAATGCGGGCAAATCGCGGCGCAACGCGATCGCCGTGGCAGTGCTTACCATGCTTGCCCCGATCGCCGCATTCATCTGCATGAGGACGCTAATTCCCCAGCCGAAGCCCCCCCTCCTTGCCGATGGCTCGTTCATGCGCGCCATTCGCTACGGTCAAACGCTCTTCGCGCCGAATGGGGAAATCGTCTATCACTCCGATGGGGCGCGGCGCGCCGTCACCGTCTGCATGCTCGACGACAAGTCGATGGAGATGGACTTCAACGGCAAACCGGAGATGACGACCATCGGCGATCTTCCAAATCAACTGCTCGTCGCGCATCTCCCGCTCCTGATTCATCCGAATCCAGAACAAGTCGCTGTCGTCGGGCTCGGCACGGGCATCGCGGCGGGAGCGGTATCGACCCACAAGGGCGTCAAGGCAATCAACTGCGTCGATGACGAACCGTCAGTGCTCGCCGGAGCAAACCGCATCATCGGCCCGAATGCCGCCATGGTCACCGACAAGCGCATCACGACCGAATGCTCCGACATCCGAGCCTTCTTACGCGCCCGTCCCGCGGCATACGATGTAATCATCTCGCAACCATCCAATCCATGGCTTACGGACATGGATCTGCGTTTCACCCGCGAGTACTTTCAACTCGCGCGCGCCTCGCTCCGCGATGGCGGCCTCTTCTGCGGGTGGATCGAAGGCTACGCGATGGACTTCGAATCCTTCCGCAGCACCGTGGCCGCATTCCTCCAGGTCTTCCCGAATGCACAGATGTGGTGCGGGCAGCCGTGCGAATATCTGCTCGTCGGTTCCATGGAACCATTCGCGATTCCCGCGGACCGTCTTGCCGCGCGCCTTGCGACTCCTGCAATCACGAAGAATCTCGAACGCCTTTCGATCAAGACGGTGCCAGACCTCATCGCCTCGTTTGTGACAGACACATACGGCCTCGCCGCACTTTCGTCGGATGCGCGCCCCTCGACCGACGCCACGACGCCGATCGCATTCGCCACAGCTCGCGCGATGCGCAACCCCGCGAACCCCGGCTATGCCATGGCGGGTGCCGAAGACTATCGCGCCGTTTCGCTCCCATGGCTCGTGCAAGGTGGAATGGAGGCCGAGAAATTCAAATCCATCGCCGCGATTTCACTCACGAACACGATGGCGCGGGGAGAGGCGACGGTTGCGCGTCACCTCGCGTTTGCCGGCGACCGCGAAAAGGGCTTCGACCACGCGCGCATTGCCGCGCGCCTGAATCCGAGCGATTTCTTCATGACGAAGATGGCGAACGATGTCGCCGACGAAGCAATATGGGCGATGTCTCGCGGCGACTACCGTCTCGCGGCCCTCCGCTACAGCGAACTGCTCAAGATCCAGCCTGACTCGCTAACAGCGCAAATCGGCGCGGGCGCGGCGGAAACCCATCTTGGCAATACCGAGGCCGCATTCTGGCATCTCAAGCGCGCGCTCGAAATCGACCCGTCGCGCATCGACACCCGCCTCACCCTCGCCAGCGTGGCGTGGGCAAACAAGGATACTGCGGAAAGCATCAAGCAGTACCGCTATGTCCTTGAAAACGACCATGACAACATCCCCGCGCTACATAATCTGTCAGTGGTGCTGTCACACGCCGATGATCCATATCTCGACATGGACGAGGCCACGCGCCTTGCGGAAAAGGCCTGCGAACTCACGGATTGGAAGGATCCGCGAGTCGTCTCGGTGCTTGCCGACATCTATTCGCGTTCCGGCCGCATGGTCGATGCCATAAAGCTCCGAGACCGTATTCGGGCAATGTTCGACAAGGGGAAATGAAATTGAGGGGAACCCTTAAAATCTTCGATACGACCCTTCGCGACGGAGAGCAATCTCCCGGCTGCTCGATGTCGCTGCGCGACAAGCTTCTCGTTGCGCGCCACCTCGAGCAACTCCGTGTGGACGTGATCGAAGCCGGGTTCGCCGCATCTTCGCATGGCGCCGCCGAGGCAATCGACGCAATCGCGAGGCAGACAAACGACTGCACAGTGGCGTCGCTTGCGCGAGTCGTTCCAGCCGATATCGACGCCGCTGCCGCTGCGCTTGCAAACGCGCGCAATCCCCGTATCCACCTTTTCATCGCGACTTCACCGCTACACATGCGGAAGAAGCTCGGCATGACGCCCGATGAAATCATCTCCGCGACAACACGCGGCATAAAGCGCGCCCTCAGGCATTGCGGTGAAGTCGAGTTCTCGCTTGAAGACGCCACACGCAGCGATCCGGACTTTGTCTGCCGCCTTGTCGAACGCGCGATCAAAGCCGGCGCATCGATCATCAACATCCCAGACACAGTCGGCTACGCGATGCCCGCTTCCTTCAAGGATTTCATCGCCGACATCATCGCGCGCGTGTCGAATTCGAACTCCGCGATTTTCTCCGTGCATTGCCACGACGATCTCGGCATGGCGGTCGCGAACTCGCTTGCCGGCATTCTGGCGGGCGCCCGCCAGGTCGAATGTTCGCTGAATGGCCTTGGCGAACGCGCGGGCAATGCGGCTCTCGAGGAAATCGTGATGGCGCTCCGCACGCGCGTGGATGCGTTCGACGGCATCGACTGTCGAGTTGATTCGACACGCCTTTACGCGGCTTGCCGCGCCGCAGCCGCGGCAACAGGCTGCCCGATTCCACGGAATAAGGCAATCGTTGGCGCAAACGCATTTTCGCACGAGGCGGGCGTCCATCAGCAGGGCATACTAGCCGATCCGCGCACATACGAAATAATGTCCCCGGATGCGATCGGAAGACCGCGCCGCGATGTCACGATCGGACGCCATTCCGGACGCCATGCCTTCGAGACACGCCTCGTCGAACTCGGTTTTTCATTTCCCGAGGATGTCTGCGACGAACTTTTCGGACGCTTCAAGGCGCTTGCCGACCAGAAGAAGCAAGTCACGAACGCGGATATCGAAGCCATCGCGCGAAGCTGCGAATCAAGCGTGCCAGAACGCATCGCCCTCACTGGCCTCGCGGTCAATCGCGAAACAGCGGGGCCTACAGGTTCGACCGTCCGCATCTTCGTCGATGGCGTGGTGCGTGAATCGTCCGCAAATGGCGATGGCCCTATCGACGCCGCAGTCCGCGCGATCAATGACATCATCGGATTAGACCCCGTCCTCGAAGACTTCAAGTTCGTCGCCGTTACCGGAGGCGTCGATGCACAGAGCGAAGCGACTGTGCGCGTCCGACTGAACGACCGCGTTTACAACGGCCACGGACTTTCGACCGACGTCGTGGAAGCCGCGATCCGCTCGTATCTCGCGGCCGTGAACAAGATTCTGGCGGAACATCCCGCGATTGATCCCGACTCTTGCGCCGAGGAAAAATGATGAAGCGACTGGAACTTCTCGATACGACATTGCGCGATGGCGGCCAGGCCGCCGGTGTCACCTTCTCCCTCCGCGACAAGATGGCAATCGCGCAGACGCTCGACAATCTCGGCATCCCGCTTGTCGAAGCAGGATGCCCAGGGGCGAACAGCGCGGACGCGGAATTCCTTGCCGAAGCGTCAAGCGCGAAACTCGCGCATTCGCAGTTCGCCGCATTCACATTCACATGCAAGCCGAAAGGCAAGCCGGAGAAGGACCAGCTCGTCAAGGCGGCAATCGAATCAGGCGCGCCGGCAATCGTCGTTTGCGGCAAGGCGTCGTCGCTGCATGTGGGCGAAGTCCTTCGCACGACTCCCGAAGAAAACCTGCGGATCGTAAGCGAAACCATCGCATTCTGCCGCGCCGCGAAACGCCGCGTGATCTTCGACGCCGAACACTACTTCGACGGATGGAAGCAAGATGCACCATACTCCATCGCGGTGCTCGATGCGGCGGCGGCGGCGGGCGCCGATACGGTTTGCCTCTGCGACACCAATGGCGGCTCCTTCCCGCTCGACATCGCGAACGGCACCAAGGCCGCTGCCACGGCGATAGCCGGACGCGCCGCAATCGGCATCCACGCGCATGACGATGGCGACCTCGCCGTCGCCAATACGATCGTAGCAGTCCGCGCGGGCGCCACGCATGTGCAAGGCACGCTCGCCGGCTTTGGCGAGCGTTGCGGCAACGCGCGACTTACGAGCGTGATCGCGAACCTCCAGCTCAAGCTCGGCTTTGAATGCATCCCGCCGGAATCGCTGCAGGAGCTTACCGGCGCAGTGAGGCGCGTCGCGGAAATCGCGAATGTCATCCTGCCCGATGGACTGCCTTATGTCGGATCGCGCGCTTTCGCCCACAAGGCGGGATCGCATGGCGATGGCGTCACAAAGCGCTCTTCGACATTCGAGCATGTCTCGCCCGAAAGCGTCGGCAACCGCCGCAGGGTGCTCGTGAGCGAGGAGGCCGGACGCAGTTCCGTGTTCCAGCGAATGCGCCAGGTCGAACCAAGGCTCAAGCGTACCGATCCCGCGGTGATGGAAGTCGTCGAACGAGTCAAGGCGCTCGAGGCCGATGGCTACCAGTTCGATGGCGCGGATGGCAGCTTCGACCTTCTTGTGCGCAAGGTGCTCGGCCGCTACAAGCCATTCTTCGAACTGGACCACTACCGTATCCTCAGCGAACGCCCTGCGCCGATCGACGGCTCTGCCGCCGCATTCATCAAGGTGCGTGTCGATGGACACGAGGAAATCGCGGCCGGGGAAGGCAAGGGGCCAGTCAACGCGCTCGACTGCGGGCTCCGTCTCGCGCTCTGCCGCTTCTATCCGGCACTGCGCGATGTACGCCTGAGCGACTATAAAGTGCGTGTGCTCGATGGTTCCGCGGCGACTGCGGCAAAGGTGCGCGTGCTGATCGAATCGACCGACGGACGCGATGTGTGGACGACCGTCGGCGTTTCCGAGGACATCCTCGAGGCGTCATGGATCGCCTTGGTTGACGCCCTCGAATACAAGCTCTGCCACGCCATCGCCCAATAAGAGGTGACTAATACGGCAACGGGTTGTCGTCGCCGGCAGTGTTGACGCGGACGCGCACGTACCATGCGGCCAGCACGAAGGCCAGATACCATGCCGCGATCATCCATCCGGGAGGTTCCGGCACCTTGCATACAAGGCCAGGCGCCGCCGACGCCATTCGCGCGACCCATGCCATGAGCGACGTTGCCGCAACGACAATCTGGTTCGTCGCAAGCGCGAGATGGCCTGATACCGATGCCAGCGCCATTCCGGCGCAACCGGACACAACGACAACGAGTGCAAGGGGAACGATTGCGAGATTCGCGAGAATCGCACACGGCGTGAGGCGTCCGAAATACCATGCCGTAAGCGGAGCCGAGGCAATCCAGGCGACAATCGAAACCGCGAACAAGTCCGCGACGTAGCGGTACGACAACAGTGCGACGCGCGCCCGCCACAATTTGACTTCCTCGACTTCGCCGCCCATCTTCCAAAGCGCATGTTCGTCTTCACGGAGCCGTACCGCGAACGGGAAGCGTCTGAAGAGATGGCTTAGCGGCGTTGCAAGCGCGATCAAACCGGCTACGACAGTGAATGAAAGAAGGAATCCGGCGTTCGCTATTTGCGATGGGTTCCACGCCAGCAGCACTATCGCCGCCGTTGAAATCGCGGATGCCCCATTGGGCCGCCGCCCGAACAACGGCGCAGCAAGATACAGGCACGACATCAGACACGCCCGCATAGCGCTTGGCTGTGCGCCAGTCGCGACAGTGTAGGCCACGAGCGCCGGACATACGACGAGAAACCACCGCGTGCGTGGGATGCCAAGCGGACCGAGAAGGAAGGTCAGACATCCCGCGACGATCATCACGTGCATCCCTGAAATCGCGAAGACATGCATCGTGCCCGAATCGCGGAAGACGCGGTTCAGGCGGAATGGGATGTCGTCGCGATACCCAAGGAGAATCGCCTGCGCCATCGCGGATTCGTCGCGATGCCTGCCCATGCCAAGCGACAATCTGCGCGAACACTCCGCGCGCATCCTCGCGATCGCCGCGCGCAGATTGCCGCGAGGCGCGGACAACAGGCGGATCGATCTGTCGCTTCCCGACGAAAGCTCGACGGCATAGCGCGCTGGAATGCGCCCAGTACGCTTCGCCTTGCCCTTGAAACACCAGATGTCGCCAGCATGCGGGACAGGGCGCGTCTCGCCCTCGGTCGGCTTGTGTCCAAACCACGCCACCCTCACGGGCGGTGCACCGTGTCTGGCGAGCGACGAGGAAACATCTGAGCAACCATCGCGATTCGATTGGATGTCGCAAAGGGTGAAATAATAGCGTATGCCGCCATTCTTGAGTTTCGTGGACTCTATGTCGGAACCGACAGTGCCGACGAGTTCCAGATGCGTTGTGCTGCCATCTCCGAACAACTCATCGAGCGTTTTGGCGCGTCTGTTGCCGATTGTCGTTCCCCACGCGAGATAGGCGAAGGCGGCAACAATGGCGGCCATTGCCCAGCGCATGGAAATCTTGCGTTCCGGCATGCCACGCCGAGCAAGCAAGGCAAGAACCGCCAGGGCTGCGACTCCACATGTTGCCGACAGGCCCAACGGCGCACGGAACACTGACAGCGCACTTCCAAATGCCGCGGCAACTGCCATCAAAATGGACGGTTGAATACTCAAACGGCAATCCACCATTTTACTGTGAGCCGACTACCGCTTCTTGAACTCGAAGCGCAGTTCCTTGCCATGGATCAAACGGTCGATGTTCGCATGATGGCGGACAATCACCAGCACGGCAAGGACCGTCAGCACCGCAGGCAGCCACCAGCCAACTTCACGATAGGCTGGAAGCACCCAGGCTATTATTCCAAGCGCAAGCGCGGCGAGAATCGATGCGAGCGAAACATAGCGGCTCGCGATGAAGATAACTAGCCAGGCTGCGAATGCGATGCCACATGCGGCAGGAGCAATGCCGAGAAGCAAGCCGGCGCTCGTTGCGACGCCCTTGCCTCCCTTGAACTTCAGGAAAACGGGGAAGCTGTGTCCGACTACCGACATCACGCCGCAAAGAAGCTTGATGCCGGCAAACGCTGTCGCAGTTGGTGCTGGATCGACGGCATGCCCGAATTTCGCAAAGGCCATGAATACGAAAGGCGCAACCAGCGCGCAGGAGACATAGCCCTTCAAGCAATCGAGGATGAAGGTCAGGATCCCCCATTTCTTGCCGACGCAACGGGCGACATTCGTCGCGCCGATGTTCTTGCTGCCAACCGCGAAAATATCAACGCCACGGGCGCGGGCAACTATCCATCCGAAGGGAATGGCTCCAAGCAAATATGCCAGAAGCGCGGATACAACGATTGGGACGATCATGGCAACATCCCCCTGCTATTTCTTCTTGCGAATGATCTTGATACCGTGCTTGCCGCCAGCCGACGGGGCGGATGGCGAATGGGCGGTATGGATTGTCTTCTTCGATGAAACTTGCGCGGCAGAAGGAGGAACAACTCCAGCGCTGACATCCGCATACGAGGTGCCTTGCAGTTCGCGGGAATAGGCGACTACGACTTCATCATCGTCATCGGACGATTCCGCCGCGGGAGGCGCCTCCGGAGGAAGATCAAGGTCGTCAAGCGAAATGCTGATGCGGCCAAATGACATCTTGCCAGGCGCGGAAGGGGTAGGCGCGGGCTGCTCGGCAACGGGAGATGGTGGAACCTCCGCGACTGGCATCGCTGGGGCATCTGAGATCGCCGGGACTTCTGCGACTGGGACAACTGGGACGGACTCGGGAATCGGCTCGGAGACTGATTCGGATTCGGCCACTGGCGCCGCAACCTCGACAACAGGTTCGGGAACTGGTTCGGGAGCGGAAGCAACGACTGGTTCAGGGTCGAGGCTTGCTTCGACCACAGGCGCAATGGGTTCTGCGACAGGCGCAGGGCTTGCAACTTCTTGCTCGCGAGGAGACTCAGGCACAGGAGCAGGTTTGGCTGCTGGCGCTTCGGCCTTGGCCGCATCGCTCGCCGTGGCGGACGGCGACGGGGCGCCGTCCCTACCACCTTCGGGTGCGGGAGCGGGCTTGGCTGCGGCAGCAGAGCTTTGCGGAGCTGACTTCGTACGGCGACTCGCCGACGCGGCAACGCCAACTGTTGCGGCAGTAGCAGTCGCCACAACGCCCTTGCCGCCGAACTTGGCTTGCAAACGCGCGAGTCGTGCAGCCTTTTCGGAATCGGCCGTCGAAGCGGCTGAAGCCGCAGGAGCCGCCGACTGCGGAGCAGGAGTAGCGGCTGGTGCCGCCTTGCCGCCGAATTTCGCCTGCAGCTTGGCAAGTTTCGCGGCCTTGGCCGCATCGCTCGGCGCGGCGGACGGCGACGGGGCGCCGTCCCTACCACCTCCGGGTGCAGGAGCGGGCTTGGTTGCGGCGGCAGAGTCTTGCGGAGCAGGTTCCGTCCGGCGACTCTCCGGCGCGGGAGCGGAAGCGCCGCCCTTGCCGCCGAACTTCGCCTGCAGCTTGGCAAGTTTCGCGGCCTTGGCCGCATCGCTCGGCGCGGCGGACGGCGACGGGGCGCCGTCCCTACCACCTCCGGGTGCAGGAGCGGGCTTGG
>JAZQOE010000096.1:0-5858 GCA_045627705.1 Kiritimatiellia bacterium
GATATAATGGAATCTTTGGACAATACGATATGAACCACATCCCCAATCCCCTCTTCAGACACGGCATGGCTTCAGTGTGCGCGACGGCCATGCTGGTTGCGCTTTCAACGGTTGGCTGCTCGCGTCCGGCGGAGAATCTCGGCCGTGGGCTCGAGGCGCTCGCGTCTGGCGACGCGAAGACCGCCATCCGGAAGCTCGATAGGGCGGCGAAGAAGCTTCCGCCTTCCGCCGCGCTCCAGTACAACCGTGGCGCCGCGCTCTATGCGCTTGGCCGATACGACGAAGCGGAAGCGGCCTTCCGGGATTCGCTCGCGATCGACCCTTACGATCTTCAGACCATGACTTTCCTTGGCCACACTCTCTTGAAGCAAAACAAATGGGACGATGCCAGCAAGATCTTCCGCAGCGCCCTGGAGTATGCCGATGACCAGGCGGATCTCCTAGCCGACATGAGCATTGCCGAACTTGGCAAGGGTCGTCCTGATATCGCCCGTCTCCGGCTGCTCCAGGCCTTGCTCGGCGATCCAGGAAACGCGGTCGCCTACTACAATCTCGCGGTCCTCTACGAGGGCGCTCTCAACATGCCGACCGACGCATGTCTCCACTACAAGGCATTCCTCGCGTGTGCGCCAGAGGATTCCCCCTATCGCGAAATGGCGATGGCGGCGATCGAGCGACTGATGGCTTCCGGAGCCGGGTCCGCCCAATCCAGCCTCGATGCGACCTTGCATCGCGACCAGGTTCGCGCGCGTTCGGAATTCTCCGCCGCTGAAAAGGCGCGCAAGGCGCGCAATTTCGCGGATGCCGTGGCCGGATACAGCCGTGCTCTTTCCGCGGATCCGCTGTTTTTCGAAGCTGCGTACAATCAGGGGATCGCCTATCGAGAACGCCCAGACATGGCTTCGGCGATCCGTTCCTTCCAAAAGGCGGTGGACATCAAGCCCGGCAATGTCGATGCCCTTTATCTGCTCGCCCATTCCGCATACGTCAACAAGGATTTCGACATCGCTTCCCAGGCCTTGGACCTCGCGATAGCCCGCGAGCGCAGGGATCCGAGGCTGTTCAGGCTGATGTCGTGCGTGCGAGCCCAGCAGAAGCGCTTCGGCGAGGCCAGCGAGTATGGAGAGTACTATCTCCTGCTCAATCCAAGCGATCCCGACACGGCCGAGTTCGCAAAGTCGATTCGCAACTACCACGATTAAGCGACGGTTCCCAAGCAAGGTTTTGCCATGCTATCGTTTTTCAAAGCGCTAACCCCGGGACAATGGGTTGATCTCGCATGCGCAGTGTTCACAATCATTACGCTCCTGATCGGGATTTTCCGCGGTGTCTCGGGTCATCTCGCCCACATGCTCGGTCTTGCCGGCGCGGCAATCGCGAGTTTCTGGCTCTTCAGGCCTGTCAGCGCTTTCGTGCATGGCCTCGGCTCTTTCAAGGAAAGCGCGGCGGCCGCCACGGTCTTTTCGTATGTGGCGATCGTGCTTGTCGCGGTACTTATGTTCCTTTTGTTCCGCGCGATTTTGAAACGCGTGCTCCAGCTCGTCGTGAAGCAACCGTTTGACTCTTTGATCGGCGCCTTGATCGGCTTCCTCCACGCCTTTATCGTGCTGGCGCTTGTGTTTGCGTCGCTTTCGCTTCTCCCTGACTGCGCGTTCAGGCGCACTTTCTGCGAATCCTCCCGCATCGGCAGGTGGTATGTGGCAAAGGTCACGCGCTTCGTTCCGATTGCAGCGCAGACGGCCAGCCTGGCCAAACCGTCATCCGCCGCGAAATCCCCCGCGTCGAAAAAAGGCTCTTCGAAGCGCTAGCCCGCCCCACGCCTTCAATCGGAATCCGCCATGGCACGCATCAGCGATCAGGCGATCGAGGAGATCAAGCAGCGCATCGACATTGTTGACCTGATCGGATCGCGCATCTCCCTCAAGCACGCTGGCAGTTCGTACAAGGCTTGCTGCCCCTTCCACAACGAGAAGACGCCTTCGTTCCACGTCAACCCCGCGCACCAGTCATACCATTGCTTTGGCTGCGGCGTACACGGCAACGTTATCGATTTCGTGATGCGCGCCGATGGCCTCACCTTTCCGGACGCCGTGCGAATGCTCGCCGAAAAGGCCGGCATAGAAATCGACACCGAAACGGATTATGCCGGACAGGCGCGCAAGAAGCTCATCGAGATACATTCGGAGCTCGCCGCTTTCTACGGGCGCTGCATCCTCAAGATGGCCGAGGCGAAAATCGCGCGCGACTACCTTGCCTCGCGCGATCTCGGCGAAGACGTCCGCGCCTCTTTCGGAATAGGCTATGCGCCGCTTGGCCGCGACACCCTGGTCCGCTGGGGAGCCGCACACGGCTACAATCCGGAGACGCTCGTTTCCGCCGGTCTTCTCACCCCGCCGAACAAGCCGGGCAGCGACGACTACTACGACCGATTCCACGGACGCCTCATGTTCCCTATTCGCGATTCGCAGGGGCGCACCATCGCATTCAGCGGAAGACTCCTCCGCGAAAACAAGCATACCGGCAAGTATGTCAACAGCCCGGAGACCCCAATCTTCACGAAGGGACGCACGCTATACGCCCTCGACAAGGCGCGCGCGAACATCGTGAAGGATCCGCGCCGCGAGGCCATCGTTTGCGAAGGCCAGATCGATGTGATCCGCTGCCATTCCGCTGGCTTCGCCACGGCGGTGGCGGCGCAAGGCACGGCCTTCACCGAAGAGCATGCGGAAATCCTCAAGCGCTATGCCGACAGCGTGCTGCTCGTGTTCGACGCCGACGGCGCTGGGCTCAAGGCCGCAATCCGCACTGGCGGCATATTCCTCGCGCTCGATGTCCCGGTACGAATCGCCGTCCTTCCCGCCGGCGAAGACCCAGATTCGTTCATCCGCAAAAATGGCGGCGACGCCTTCCGCAAGGCGCTTGACGCAGCGCAGTCGTTCACGACATTCCACGCGAACGCCCTGCGCGCGAAGGAAACGAATCCAGATGCCGTCGATGCCGTCTCGCGAATCGCCCGCGCAGTGCTCGAGCCAATCGCAGGCTGCACAAAGGCTGTGCTCCGCAGCAGCCTTTTGCAGGATGCCTCGAACGCCTTGCACATTCCCCTCTCCGCATTGGAGGAAGACCTCGTCATCGTGCGCGAAGAGCGCGAAAAGCGCGCGGAATTCCAGGCACGCAACCAGGCGCGTTTCGGTCAGCAGGCGGTCGAGCCTATTGCCGCAGTGAATGTCGTTTCAAGCGATGCGGCCTTCGACGGCGGCGGTGCGCCCTTCGATGACGGCGACGCGCCCATTCCCACCGACGACTTCGATCCCGAATCCGACGCCGATGCCGATTTCATCGATGCGCGTGACATGGGAATCGAGACCGAGGGCGCACAGCCTGTCGCCCACCCGCGCAAACAGCGCTCCGAACCCGTGCCAAAGGCGCTCTACGGCATCTGCGAACTGTTGATGCACCATGAGGATGACGACGCGCCCTACCAGGTGCTGATGAAATTCCTGCCCCTCGATATCGTCGCACATCCCGATGTCCGCGCATTCATTGCGGCGGCGATCGATTCGCGGCTGTCGGGTATCGACCGGATCGCGGAACTCGGCGAAACCGCTACAGGCGGATTGCGCGACCTCATCGCGATGCTGGTCAGCAATCAATCGCGTGTAATGCGCGCAAGCGAAGTCACTCCCGAACAGGCGATGCGGGATTGCGTCTGCCGCATCTGGTCCGATGTCCTCGCGGCAGAACGCGCCGAACTGGACGCACACCCGCAAGACGACAGCCGCACGCGCCGTTTCCAACTCACGGTGAGCATGAAGACGCTCAATGAGCCAAAGCTGAAATGGGAAAGACGGGCCGCGGTGATATCCGCGGAGATTGCACGCCGCGGGGGCATCCCTCCGGTTGTCGCTTCCGCGACAGCGGCAAATCCCGCGCCTTCCGAAATTCCCGCGGAAGCCACCGCATCGGCGCCTCCAGATTCCGCGGCTGTACCGACGGAACAGGAACCAGCGCCATCCGGCGACCAATTCATCGACGCACAGTTCGAGTCCGAGCCGATCGATGACTTCAATCCATCCGAATACGATCTCCCCGATGAATTCTAGCCCGCCAGACGTTTCCCGGGCAGTTTTCCCCAGCAAAATAACAACAGGACAATCGCGTTTTCATTATTTCATCTTGAAATATCAAAAAAATACGGCAAAATACTTGCCTTTATCTTTTTCCCGTCCCTTGCGGCGTCTGTCGCAAAGGACTGACCACGGAGCACACCATGCGTTGGACAAAGACACTGCTGACCACCCTGCGCGACGACCCACAGGAAGCGGAGATCGACAGCCACAAGCTGTTGCTTCGCGCGGGTCTCATTTCAAAGGTCGGCGGCGGCCTATACTCCTTCACCCCGCTTGGGCTCCGCGCCCTTCACAAGGTCGAGAAAATCGTCCGCGAAGAGATGGACCGCGCAGGCGCGCTTGAAGTACTCCTTCCCGCCCTCCAGCCCATCGAGCTTTGGGAGACATCGGGCCGCGCCAGCCAGATGGGCGCGTCGATGTTCCGCCTCAAGGACCGCGCCGACCGCACCATGGTCCTCGGCCCGACCCACGAAGAGGTCGTGACTGACTTCATGCTCCATGCGGTCAACTCCTACCGCCAGCTTCCCTGCACCGTTTACCAGATCCAAACGAAGTTCCGCGACGAGATCCGCCCGCGCTTCGGCCTGATGCGCGCGAAGGAGTTCATCATGAAGGACGCCTACTCCTTCGATGTCTCCCTCGAAGCCGCCGATAAGAGCTACCAGACGATGTACGACGCATACGTACGCATCTTCAAGCGTTGCGGCATCAAGGCCCAGCCCGTCGAGGCCGACACAGGGACGATCGGAGGCAACCACTCCCACGAGTTCATGGTGCTCGCCCCCTCCGGCGAAGATGGCATCCTCTACTGCGCGGCGTGCAGCTACGCGGCCAACCAGGAACGCGCCGAACGCCAGGCCTCCCCATGCGACTACTCCACCCCTTCCGCGACTCCGCGCACGAAGGTCGCCACGCCCGGCGCACACACGGTCGATGAATCCGCCGCGGCGATCGGCTGCCCCTCGGACCAGATCGTGAAGTCGCTCGTTTACCTCGCCGATGGCAAACCCGTGATGGCGCTCGTCCGCGGCAACGCCGATCTCAACGAATGCAAGTTCCGCCGCATGCTCGGCTGCTCGATCCTCGAAATGGCCGACCCCGAAGCCACTGTAAAGGCCGCCGGCCCATTCGGCTCGATAGGGCCTTGCGGCGTGAAGATACCCGTTTACGCCGACATAGCGCTCAAGGAGGCGCGCGATGTCGCCTGCGGCGCGAATGAGGGCGGCTTCCACTTCGCCCATGTCAACCTCATGGACGACTCCGACATCAAGATCACCGCGTGGGGCGACCTCGCGACGGTCGTCGCCGGCGACCGCTGCCCGAAATGCGGCGCGCCGCTTTCCATCGAGCGCGGCATCGAAGTCGGCCACGTCTTCAAGCTTGGCACCAAGTACACCCAGAAGTTCAATGCGACATTCCTCGACGAAAACAGCAAGTCGCAGACGATGGTCATGGGATGCTACGGCATCGGTGTCACGCGCACCCTGCAGGCCGTGATCGAGCAGCGCCATGACGAATCGGGCATCCACTGGCCAGCTTCAGTCGCGCCGTATTCGGTCGCCATCCTACTCCTCGATCCAAAGGATCCAGCGGCCGCCAAGGCCGCAGACGACCTCGCCACGGCCCTCGAGTCAATGGGCGTGGATGTCCTGGTCGATGACCGTGACGAACGCGCCGGCGTGAAATTCAAGGATGCCGATCTGATCGGCTTCCCCTTCCGCGTCGTCG
>JAZQOE010000097.1:0-9763 GCA_045627705.1 Kiritimatiellia bacterium
TCAAAAAAAACGGCGCGCCGCGATTTGGGGTTCCAAATCGCGGCGCGCCGTTTTTTTTTAGCGAATTGACGAAGACTAGCGGTTCACGATCGCGCGGCAGTCGCCGGTCGTGTCAAGCTCGATGAGTTCTTCCGCGGAACGCTTGGCGGCGTTTGCATTCGCCTCGAAGGTGTTCGCGCCGAGGTGGGGGAGCATGATGTCCGCGATATCGGCGACGGACTTCGGGCCTTCCTCGTCCTTCGGATAGACATCGTTGAGATAGCGGATGCCCTTTTCGGCCTTGGCGGCGCGGATGGCGTCTTCATCCACGATGCCCGCGCGAGCGCAGTTCACGAGCGTTGCGCCCTTCTTCATCAGGCCGAGGAGCTTCGTGCCGATCAGCTTGCGGGTGGCGTCGTTTTCGGGGATGTGGAGTGTTACGATATCGGCCTTGGCGAAGACATCCTCGATGGAGGCCGGCTCGATGCCGATGGCCTTGATGTCTTCGGCGGGGACGATCGGATCGTAGCCGAGGAAAGAGCACTCGAAGCCGGAGAGACGCTTGGCGACGAGGCGGCCGATGTTGCCGACGCCGACGATGCCGACCGTGCGGCCCGTGAGCTCGTGGCCCATGAAATTCTTCTTCTCCCACTTGCCGGCGCGGGTCGAGACATCGCCTGGGACGATATGGCGGAAGTCGGCGAGGATGAGGGCGACAACCTCTTCGGCGACGCCGTTGGAGTTCGCGCCGGGGGTGTTCATCACGTTGATTCCGCGCTGGCGGGCGTACTTCGTGTCGATGGTGTTGAAGCCGGCGCCTGCGCGGACGATGACCTTGAGCTGCGGGAGGGCGTCGATAGTCGCGGCGTCGATCTTCTCGCTGCGGACGATGAGCGCATGGGTGTCGGAGTTTGCGGCGACAAGGTCGGCGAGCGGAGTCTTTGCATCCTGTACGACTTCATACGAGCCATTGGCCTTGAGAATCTCGGCTGCTACGGTGTCCAGCTTGGTGGGAATCAGGACTTTTTTCATGCTTCAATCATTCCGTTGGTTTTGCTATGCTTGACCCATTCGCATCTTCCACGCTTCGACTGCGCGATGGTGGATTGCGAAAAACGGGGACTGACTCTATTCCCGTTGGAGTGGAGAATCAAGCGTTTTATGTTTTCAATGCGTTTAAATCTCGTCTGCGTGGCGGCTATCGCGCTTGCGGTGGCCGTGCCGGCGTTCGCACAGTACGGCTCCTCGCCGGGAGCCAGGGCGGCGGCGCGCCACATTGGCTATGACAACAACATGCCGAATCCCGACGTGTTCAATGCCAGCCACGGCGACGATCTTCCGCGCCGCAAGGAGAAATCCTTCTGGCATCGTCCGCAATGCGACACCTCCGCTGATCAGTTCGCGCTGGCGAACCGCCTTGAACACGAAGGCAGGCGCAAGGATGCCACAAAGGCGTTCGATGCGCTTGTCCACCGTTGGCCCGAAGCGGCGGAAACGATGGAGTCGCAGCTTGGCGTGGCGCGTCTGTTCGAGGCGCGCGGGAAGAGGATGCGCGCTTTCGAGGAGTATCGCTACCTGCTTGTGTTCTTTGGCGACAGGCTTCCCGCCGGCATCGTGTTCGACCGCATGGTCAATCTCGCCGATGCCGCCGCGGACGATGGCGATGAATCCGATGCGCTCAAGATGTACACGATCATAGCGAAGGATGCGCCGGAATGGACGAAGACGCGCCATGCGCTGCTCTCCGCCGCGCGCCTGTGCGAGGCGGACAAGGATTATTCCGAGGCCATCCGCCACTGCAACAAGCTTCTCGCCCGCGCTCCGGGCAGCGCGGAGGCGGCAATCGCGGCGCATCTTTCCGGACGCTGCGGCTACAGGCTTGCGCAGAAGCACAGGCGCGACGATTCCCTTTGCACGAAGGCCATCGCGTCACTCTCCCGCGCATGCCAGGAATATCCCGGTGAAGACCGCGCAAATGAAACGGCGCAGATGCTCGAGACACTTTCGCTGCGCCGCGTTGGCGACCAGTTCGAAACCGCTGCGTTTTACGACCGAATCCGCCACAACCCATCGGCCGCAATAATCTCATACCGCGAATTCGCACGGCGTTTCCCAGGCACCCCGGAGGCGAAACAAGCGCTTGCGCGCGCGGATGAACTCGAGAGGAAGGCCACGGCGTGGTAGATGTCCACCAGACCATCGCAAGAAACGGCATTTGCAACCATAAGGAGAAAAAATGAAATTCGCATTCCTCGCAACCGTGGCAGCTGCCATCGCACTGGGCTTTTCCGGTTGCATCGGCTACCAGCTTGGCTCGACCCTGCCGCCGCACCTGAAGACGATCGCCGTCCCAGCGTTTACAAACGAGTCAGGCGAACTTGATGTCGAAGCGGCTGTAACTCGCGCTACGCTCAAGGAATTCCAGCGCGACGGCACGCTTAGGATCGCGGATATCGACACTGCGGACATCGTGCTCGAGGGCAAGATCAATTCGTGCGACTTCGAGGCCATCCGCTACGAGCGGGGCAATGCGCTCAAGGCCGAAGAACAGCGCATGACTGTCCATTGCGAGATTGTCGCCACGGAGCGCGCCACGGGCAAGGTCATCTGCAAGGGCGGCGTAAGCGGCGATTCAACCTTCATTTCGAACGGCGACCTCACCACTGCCAAGCGCACCGCGATGCGCCCTGCGGCCGAGGATATCGCGCACGAAATCGTCAACGCCGTCATCAGCGCATGGTAGAAACAATGCGATCGCGTGTATTCTCGCTTGCATCTTCCTGCATCTTTTGCTAACTTTCACCCTTTCCAACGGAGAAAACCAAATGTCAGTCAAAATCAGACTCCGCCGCACCGGATGCAACAAGTGCGTTTCCTTCCGTGTGGTTGCGACCGATTCCCGCAGCCCGCGCGATGGCAAGTTCATCGAGATTCTTGGCAACTACGAGCCCAAGAAGGCCGGCGACAATTTCAAGATCGACCTCGACCGCGTCGCTTATTGGCAGGCTCATGGCGCCCAGCTCTCCGAGACTGTCGCCAGCATGGTCCGCAAGCTCCAGCGCGCCGCTCCGGCCGCCGAGTCCGCCAAGTAAGGCTGGCATTGAGGGCCCTTGCCCGTGCGCATCGACGTTATCACCATCTTCCCCGGAATGCTGAATGGGTTTCTTGGGGAAAGCATGCTGAAACGGGCTACGCGCATGGGCGCCGTGGAGTTCAACGTCATCGACCTGCGCGATTTCTCGCAGGACACCCGCAGGACCGTGGATGATCGTCCATACGGCGGTGGAGCGGGGATGGTGATGAAACCCGGACCTCTCTTCGAAGCGGTCGAGCATGTGCGCACGGAAGGTGCGCGCGTGATCTTGATGACGCCCCAGGGGAGGAAGTTCCGCCAGGCGGAGGCTCGCAGTCTCTCCGGCGAACAACACCTGATCTTCGTCTGCGGTCATTACGAGGGCGTGGACGAGCGGGTGAGGGAGGCGCTCGTTACCGACGAGATTTCGATTGGTGACTATGTGCTGACCAACGGCGTGCTGCCGGCGGCGGTAGTGATCGATTCGGTCGTCCGCCTGCTTCCGGGCGTGCTGGGCGGTGGCGAGGTTGCGACGGAGGAGGAATCCTTCACGAAGCCGCTCCTTGAATACCCGCACTACACGAGACCGCCGGAATTCCGCGGCATGCAGGTGCCGCAGGTGCTGCAGTGCGGGGACCACGGAGCCGTGGCCGCATGGCGGCAGGCGAAGTCTGAAGAGAGGACGGCCGCGCGTCGTCCGGATCTTCTGGTTGACAAGAAATGATTTGCAAGAGCCGTTAACGGCTTGCTTTTGAGGAGTGAGTATCATGAATGCGAAGGTCATCGACAAGATCAACGCGGAGAATCTCCGTGCTGATGCCCCCAAGTTCGCCATCGGCGACAGCGTCCGTGTCTATGTCAAGATCAAGGAAGGCGACAAGGACCGCATCCAGGCCTTCGCCGGTACTGTCATCGCCCGCGATGGCAAGGGTAGCACCGAGAGCTTTACCGTCCGCCGCATTTCGTTCGGTGTCGGTATCGAGAAGGTCTTCCCCGTCCACTCGACCTACATCGACCATGTCGAAGTCGAGCGCTCGGCCCGCGTCCGTCGCGCGAAGCTCTACTACCTCCGCGACCTGACCGGCAAGAAGGCCCGCCTCCGCGAGGCCCGCTAGTTCCTGGCAAGTATTGCCACGACCTTTACGACACGGGCGCACCGATGAAAATCGGCGCGCTCGTGTCGCTTGTTTTTACCCTAACGCGGCAGACTACACTTCCCCGGCTTTATTACGCAACGGGGTTGTGTGAATTGCAGCCGAAATGGCATACAAGGATGGTTGTCCCATCAACGGGAAACGGGTTTCAACACGGGCGATATCGGCGCGTCTTCGTACACGCCCTGCAGATCGACACCGACATCGGCAAGCCACGCGGTGCCTTCGCCGTCGAGTACGACTTCGATCCACGTGAGCATGTCCTGAATGTCTGCGGGGACCCTTAGCTCTGGCGTGGTCACACGCACCCAGTCGGATGTGCCGGTGACAGGTTCCGATTCAAGCACGGCGAATTCATCGACGTGTGGCTTTGGTAGCCAGGAAAAACGATGCGGGCGCAGGCGGATGAACATCCCCTTTCCCACGACTCCCGATGTCTTGACCAACGCCGTCAACCGCAGCCTTGTCGATGGCGGAACCTGGTTCGGCGGCTCGGCCTGCCACGCCATCTCGCGAGGCGAATCGTTGAAGATTCGGAGCGAACCGCTTTCGGCCGGACCGGTTTCGCGATCCCAGACTTTCACCGGCGGATTGGTGCGGAAGCAATCCGCATCCTCGAGGCCATCGATTGTCACCGGGCGCTTGAAATCATTGCGTCCGAGCGCGAGGCGCGGATAGTAGAACTTTCGGTAGTCCTCGGCTTCGACAGGGATATGGCGCGCGTGTCCAGCGATCTTCTCCGATTCCGCAGCGTCGAGGTACCTGACCGTGTAGTCCCATGAAAGCGTTTCGCCCGGCTCGATCGCACGCGGCACGCGGCATCCGCAATGGAGGTCGTAGTACATGTCGCAAATCGCCCAATCTGGGACGAAGGCGGACTTCTTGATTTCGACGACCGGGTTCATCGCCTCGCCGAAGAATCCCGCGATCGTCCCATCGGCGAAGTCGAGCCTGTTGATCTTGAAAGTGTAGTGCATCGAATGCTGGTGCGGGAACTTCCACGCGACGCCATCGCGATCGACCATGATCGTGCTGGAGTGCGTCTTCTGCGGCGCGAAGAGCATGCAGCGACCGACAGTGCCGGGATAGACATTGTTGAACTCGATCCAGTTCTTGGCCGGCACGACTGGCTTGTCGGCCACGCAGGCGAGCGAAGTCTTCAGCGACCACTCGTAACGCCGTGTCACGGGATTCACCGCGAGAGTCGCCTCGTGGTGTCCGCGCCAGGATCCCGCCGCATCATGCGAATCCGCCGTGAGCCTGAGCGACGCGCCATCGGGCGCTATTTCGCACTTCGCTGGAGAGTCGTGCAGATCGCAGATGTGCGGCAGGTGCAGGACGATCTTGAGGCCCATCACGTAGCACAAGTGAGTCGGACACGGAACCTCGCGGATGCGCGCGGCCTCGTCATCGGGCGAAATCTGCACCCAGTCGATGTAGCCTTGCGGCGTGACGATGGCGACAGTCCTATCGCCATCGTTGATCGCAAAGCAGCCAAAGTTGATCTGTTCGATCGACAAATGCGGAACACGCATGATGGACCTCCTCAATCAAGGAAACATTACACTCCCGAATAGCAGACAAAGCCGCCATCGACGGGAAGGGTCACGCCGGTGATGAAACTCGCCTCGTCGGAAAGCAGGAAGCGCGCGGCGCCGTGGAGATCGCTCGGCTGGCCGAACTTGCGCATCGGCGTCTTCGCGATCACCTTGTTGCCGCGGGCGGTAAGCGTCTTGCCATCCTTCTCGAGCATCAGGAAGCGGTTCTGGTTCGTGATGAAGAAGCCAGGCGCGAGCGCGTTCACGCGGATGCCCATCGGCGCGAGATGCGTCGCGAGGAACGCGGTGAAGTTCATGATGCCGGCCTTCGCCGCGCCATAAGCCGCGACCTTGGTGAGCGGCTGGTACGCGGCCATCGAGCAGAAGTTCAGCACTGCGCCGCCATGCTTGAGCATCTCCTTGCAGAAGACCTGGCATGGAAGGATGGTGCCGACAAGGTTGAGCTTGTTCACGAACTCGAAGCCTTCCGCCGCAAGACCGAAGAATGTATCGTCAAGCGGCGTGCCTTCGACCATCTGTTCGGCCGCGGTAGTCCCCTTCGGATGGTTGCCGCCAGCGCCGTTGATCAGCACGTCGATGCGGCGCCATTTCTTGAGCACGACCTTCTTCGCCGCCTCGAGCGAGGCCTTGTCCAGCACGTTGGCCTCGACGGAGATTGCCTCCGTCAGACCCTTCTTCGCGAGCGACGCGACAAACGCGTCCGCGACATCCTTGCGCAGATCGAGCACCGCGACCTTCGCGCCGTGGCGCAGCAGATCCTCCGTCATCGACGAGCAGAGCACGCCCGCAGCGCCGGTGACAACGCAAACCTTGCCTTCGACGCCCTGCGCCTTAACCTTCTTCGTAGCCATTTTCCTACAGTCCTTTCTTGAGGTATTTCAAACCGATTTCGAGTCCGCGCAGTTCGGCCAAGCCGATCAGACGCCCGCCATAGCTGTAGCCGCAGTAGCAATTGCGGCCTTTGTCGATTTCCATGAGGCGGCCATGGTCCGGCCGCACGACGATGCCTTCGCCGCGGCGCTTTTCTTCCTTCAGGAACTCGAGCATCAGGCCTGGAAGATCAGTGTTGCCGGTAAGGTGGCATTGCGATTCGTGAAATGCGCCCTTGCCGGTGTACTCGAGGTTGCGGAAATGACAGAAGAACACGCGCGATGCAAACTCGCGGAAAATCTTCACGGCGTCGTTCGCGGGATCTCCGCCAAGCGAGCCGGTGCAAAGTGTGAGGCCGACATGCGGAGACGGGCACTCGCGCACCATCTGGCGGATATCCGCGGCATCGGAAAGAACACGCGGGAGGCCGAAGATCGGATGCGGCGGATCGTCGGGATGGATGCATACGTCAACGCCATACTCATCGAGCGTCGGCGAAATCTCGTTCAGGAACGCATAGAGATTCTCGCGCAGTTTCGCATCGTCGATGCCTTCGTAGGTCTTGAGCGCCGCGAGAAACTCGGCAGGCGTGAGATCATCGACAGTGCCGGGCAAGCCCGTGAGGATCGCCTTCTCGACGCGCTTGCGCTCCTTCGCGGAATAGCGGGTCCAAAGCGCTTTCGCGGCCTTGCGCGTCGCGGCATCGTAATCCTTCTCCGCGCCTGGACGCTTGAGAGAGAAAAGGTCGAACGCTGTCACTTCCAGTTCGTCATAACCAAGGCACGTCGAACCATCGGGCAGCTCGTAGGCGAGATTGGAGCGCGTCCAGTCGAGCACCGGCATGAAGTTGTAGCAGACCGTGCGTATGCCGCACTTCGCGAGGTTCACGAGCGTCTTGCGGTAGTTCGCGATGTACTTGCGGAAGTCGCCTGTGCGCTTTTTCACATCCTCGTGGACGGGCACGGACTCCACGACGCTCCACGTCATGCCGGCATCGCGTACCGCCTTCTGGCGCGCCTTGATTTCGGCGACAGGCCACACCTCGCCGGGCTTGCGCTCGTAAAGCGCGGCGACGATATCGGTCACGCCCGCCTGCCTGATTTCCTTGAGCGAAATCGCATCGCCCGTTCCGTACCAACGCCATCCTTGTTTCATTTGTTCTCCTTGGTTGCACAAAAGTTCAACGTGCGCCGCGACGCAACAGCCACAGGAAGAATGGGCCGCCGAGAAGCGCGGTCACCACTCCCACCGGCAATTCGCGCGGAGGGCACACCACCCTGGCGAGCGTGTCGCATAGCACCAGCAGCGCACCGCCGGCGAACAGACACGCGGGGAGCAGCCTTCGATGCCCGGCGCCTATCAGACGACGCGCGGCATGCGGCACGATCAATCCGATAAAGCCGATCAATCCCGCCAGCGCGACAGCGGCGGCTGCGGAAAGCGTCGCCGCGCCAAGCGCGACAAGCGACACCCTCCTCGCATCGACGCCAAGGTGATGCGCCATCTCGCCGCCAAGCGTGAGCGCGTCCAAATCGCGCGCGAGCCAAAGCGAAACCGCGAAACCCGCGAGCGAACACGCCGCGCACCCGCAAAGAAGCGGAAGTGGAATCGACTGGAGACTGCCAAGCATCCACCACGTCATCGACTGCAGCCTGCTGCCGGAAGCGACTGTCTGGAGTATCATCAGCAGACTCGATGCCATCGCGCCGACAATCACGCCGCAAAGGATGATGCCGCTTTCAGTGGCCGTGCGCCGACCAGTGGAAGCGAGCGCGATCACTACGAAAAGTGAAAGTATCGCCATGGCGAAAGCGCCAAGCGGAAGAGCGAATAGCGACGCACCGGCAAACCCGAACACAATCATCGCAGCGGCACCGAATGCCGCGCCGCCACTCACGCCGAGGACATACGGATCGGCGAGCGGATTACGCAATACGGCCTGGAAGACGACACCGGAAGAGGCGAGCGCGGCGCCAACGACGAACCCTGCCGCGACACGCGCGAGACGCAAGTCGAATATGCTGCGTCCAAGCGTTGTCGAGAAATCCGGCAAAGCGACGCCGCTCGGGCCAATTACAACGCACAATAGCGCGACGAGCACCGAGACCAACGCCATGCAAAGGATTTCCACAGGGGTTCTCACGATTTGATTTTGTCGATAATAGCATTCCGCGGAAAATTCCGCTACACTCGCAAAACCCGATGAACAACCGTCCTGAAATAGTCCTTGCCCCAATGGCGGGCTACACCGACGCCGCAATGCGCGCGATCTGCCACTCCTTCGGCGCGGCACGCGCTTCGACGGAAATGGCGCATGCGTTGGCGCTGGCGCGCGAGGCGGAGCGCTTCCCCGGCATTGGCGGCCCGACATGGGACCTTCTCGAGACGCTTTCAGGAGAAGGGCCTGTCGTCGCGCACATCTTCGGTTCAGATCCCGCGGCGCTTGGCGATGCCGCCGGACTTGTCGCCGAAACCAGACGCTTTTGCGCTATCGACCTCAATGCCGGATGTCCTGTGCCAAAGGTCACGCGCAATGGCGCAGGCTCTGCGCTTATCCACGACCCCGCGAAAATTGGCGCGATTGTCGCCGCGATGCATTCCGCCGCGGGGAATCTGCCAATCACCGTGAAGACGCGCATCGGGCCATCGCCCGACAAGGTCTCAATCTTCGAGATACTCGATGCGGTGACAGGCGCGGGTGCTTCCGGCATAACCGTTCACGGGCGCTTCACATCGCAGGGACATGGCGGCCCCGTGAACCTTGAAATGCTTGCGGAGGTAAAACGGCGCGCCGTTATTCCGGTCACTGGCAATGGCGGTGTATTCGCCGTGCGCGATGCCGTTGCGATGTGGCGGGAGACAGGAGTGGATGCCATCATGGTCGGCCGTGGCGCGATGGGCAACCCGTGGATATTCGCGGAAATCGGCAACGCATTCGATGCAATCGCCGAAGGGCGCGATCCGCTTGTTGGAAACGATGGCGACGACCATCGCGTGCCGCATGCGAAACCCGGCGAAGTGCGGAGGGTCTTGGAGGCGCACATTGCGGCGGAGATTGAATTGCGCGGGCAAATCGCGGCGGGCCGCGGAAGGAAACGCAGGATGCTCGCGCCCGATCTCTGCGCGGT
>JAZQOE010000098.1:0-12977 GCA_045627705.1 Kiritimatiellia bacterium
CGCCGTCGCAACGCACGGGCGAAATGGGGACACACCGCGCGATTACTAGCACTAAAAAAAACGGAGCGCCGCGAATTTTGGCGGCGCGCCGGTTTTTGAAGCTTTAGCGATTCAGTCCAGAACTACTCTTGGTTCGCAGGAGTATCGGTGATACCGATCGCGAAGACCATCGCCTTGCCAGTGGGCATCGCGAAGGTCACGGAACCGGTGTCCTCATCGCCATTGACGTTGAAGACACCGGGGATGGTATCGACCACGTCGGAGAGGAGATCGTACTTGACCTTGAGGTAGAGGCCGGACGAAACCGTGCCAGTGCCATCGATAGCCGCAGTGAAGGGCACCGTGATATTCGTGCCGGAAATCGTGACAGCACCGAAGGAGAGAGGCGCACCCTCGCCATCGAGAGGGCCAAGAATCGCGATTTCGGTCGTGCCGTCATCAGCCGTGGCGACAGAGCTGTCGGTGTAGGAGGGACCAACATCCTCGATGAGAACGCCATTATCCCACTTGTAGCCGGCAGGAGCGGCGGCGGTGAAGCCCTCGGCCTTCGTGATCGTGCCACCGCCAACAGCCGTGGCGACGAGGACGCCGTTGAGCGTGCCGGATTCGAGGTCGAGATTACCGCCGGTGAGCTCGACATCGCCATCGATGGTCGCGCCATTGACAACGACCGACGGAATGCCAGGATAGCCAGCGCTATCGTAGGTGTCCATCGCGAAGTGGCCAGAGCCCTTCGAGATGACCTGAGTGCCGCCGGTGAGAGTCGAGGTTCCGTTGTTGTTCGAGAGCGTGTAGTTCGGGACGACCTGCTCGGTGCCAGCCTTGTGGGCGACGCCCATGTTGGTGCCATCGAGAACCATGTTGTCGAGGGTGAGGTCGGTGTAGTTGTTGACCAGCATCTTGACGACCTCAGTCGAGGTGATCGTGCCATCCTTGAAGGTGACAGCGCCAGCGGACTGGAGAACCTGGAACGCCTGGCTCTTGGTGCCCGTGGAACCGGCGGGATTGCCGATGACCGTGTAGGTATTACCATCGAAGTCAATTGTGATCGACTTGGCGATGGAGATGCCATTGCCTTCGCAATCGCTGAGCAACGTGATCACAGCGCCAGCCTCCGCGGCCTCGTAGGCATCGGCGAGGGACTCGAACTTAACGTCGTCAATCTGGGCGACATACGCGCCTTCCTTGACACCGAATGTGCCATCGTCGTTGGCGACGGGGATGAAGCCAGTAGCGCAGAGCGCGGCCGGGACTTCGGTATTGAAGGTGCCGCCGGAGACAAAGCCTTCAATGGCAGTCGTGGAAGCGCGATTGTAGGAAGCGACCGCCACGCCATTGGAAGACACAAACGTGCCGCCAACGATGGAAGCGGAGGGGGTGCCACCCGGATAACCGGCGTTGTCGATCGCGAAGCCTGCGCCTGTCGGATCGGCGCCATTGTTGCCGCCAACATACTCGTTATTGGCACCGACGCCAACGATCGTACCAGCGTTAACCGTGCAGGTCACGCTACCAGCCTTGACGACGACGCCCTCGTCGCCCTCGATGTAACCACCGTTGATGGTGAGTGTGCCGAACTGCGGGTTGTAGATGCCGACGCAACCTTCAGTGTCACCGTTACCGGTAGCGATGACCTTGCCACCATTGATCGTGACGGCGGTGTTGCCGCGGCCAGCGTTGCCGTTGCCGGAGATGCCGTAGTTGAAGCCCTTGATCGTGCCGTTGTTGAGGATGAACTCAGCCTTGTTGTCGTCGCCGTAGGTGGCAGGATCGATGTAGTCGAGCGCCTTTGTCGCGGTCATCTTGACGCCGACCATGACGGTTTCGGAGTCGATGCAACCAGTCGAAGGATCGGAGCTGTCAACGATCGTCAGCTTGCCACCGCGGTTGATCGCGATGATCGCGTCGCAGGACGCATCCCAGTTGTCGGACGGGCTGATCGTATTGCCAGCGAGATCCAGCGTGACTTCCTTGTTGATGAGGATCCAGCTGTCGACCTCAACATTATCGGCGAGGACGATAGTATCGCCAGCCTTGGCGGCGGCCACGGCATCGGCGAGGGTGTCATAGCCTTCGTTGCCAATCATGACCTTGTACGCCTCGAAGGTGGCGGCGAGAGTGGCATCGACATCGGTGCTGACCCACTGACCAACCACGGCAACACCATCAGCTGTGAAGGTAGCGACCTTGTAGCCAACAGCAGGAACTGCGGCAACGACGACTTCCGTACCGATTTCGAACGCATATTCACCAGCGGCGGCGGGAGCGCCGTTTGTGGTGAATCCGCCGTTCTCGGTGTCGCCGAGGGTCAGCGTCCAGTTCGAGATGATCGGGTTGACGTCACCAACGTAGATGTCATCGACCATGCCCGTGCCCTGAAAAGCGAGAGCGTTGATGGAATGAGGATCATCGGTGTTCTTGGCGAGGAACCAATTGCCACCGGGAACCGTTCCACCGAGCTCGTCGCGCCACTCATCAGTATAGGCTTCCTCGCTTTCAATGGCCTCGCCATTGAGAGAAACCTTGTATGCTGCAATAGAATCGCCATCGAAATCTGTCTCGACAGTCAAGCGATAGAAGTTAGCAGGGTCAAGTTCGATATTTTCGAGAACCGTGGTGGCCGGAATAATGGTCGAACCAGAAACCGCGCCATGATAGACCACGAGATTGCTGCTGGCGTTCAACCAGAAGGCAATCTTGACATCGTCAGGAATCGAAGCAGGATCATCTTCGGAAACGACGAACTTCACCATCGCATCCACATAGAGAGGATCATCCTGGAAATCGGCGTTATCGAAGTTGGCCTGGAGGGTCGCGCCTTCGGTGTTGAGGTTGAGGACGTTCCCCTGAACAGCGTCAATTGCGATTGTGGAGGCGTCATCGGCACCGGCAGACCAGCCCTTCCCGGCCAATTGCTCGGCAACTGGACCCTCTGTCCAGTCGTCGAAGTCTTCCTCGTAAGGAAGTGGGATCGCGCTCTGTGCGAAAGCCGCACCAGCGCCAATGCTCAGCAAGCTTGCGAGGAACAAGCCCCGCTTAGCGAACTTTGCAACGTTCATTGTGTTCTCCTTGGTTTGTTTCATTGTTTGAAGCAGGTTCGGAATTCCTGAAGACAGAAACCCTTTGCCCACGTTGGGAGCAAGATTACGCCCCTAGGGCAATCAATGTCAAGGGGGATTTTTTTCCAGATAAGAGGTGAGAGGCAAAATATGAGGGTGCGACGGATATCGAGATGTCTGCCATGATAGTTGTAGTTGCGATGATGCCCTCGCTATCGGCAAACGCGCATGGGTCATGGGAGGCCCCCCACCAATATCTCTTACCTTTTACCTAACTACCTCCCGAAACCATCCCTTGCCGCGCTGCGGACGATTATGCTATTTTACAATCCCGGTTCGTGCGCAGATGGAAACATTCCCTTCAACGCAGCGACCGAAAGGATTTTCCCGCAGATGCATTCCGCCGGCTTCGACAACAACGCCTATCTCGAGTCACAGAAAAAAGAGATCCTCCAGCGCGTGGGGATGTTCGGCAACAAGCTCTACCTCGAATTCGGCGGCAAACTCACAAACGACCTGCACGCGGCGCGCGTGTTGCCGGGCTACGATCCAAACGCCAAACTACGTCTGCTCCAGCAGCTGAAGGAGCAAGCCGACATCATAGTCTGCATCCACGCGGGCGCGATCGAAAGCAAGAAGGTCCGCGGCGATTTCGGCATTTCGTACGATGCCGATGCACTCCGCCTGATCGACGAGCTGCGCGACTGGGGCCTCGATGTTTCGGCTGTCGTGATCACCCGCTTCAACGGACAGCCCTCGGCGCTGCAGTTCAAGTCGCGCCTGGAGCGTCGCGGCGTCCGCGTGTATTGCCACGCGCCCACACGCGGGTATCCGACCGACATTGATACGATCGTCTCCCCCGCCGGCTACGGCGCAAACGAGTACATCGAGACCACGCATCCGCTCGTGGTGGTGACGGGCCCGGGCCCCGGTTCTGGAAAACTCGCGACCTGCCTGAACCAGATTTACCACGACCGCGCGGCGGGCCGCGCTTCGGGCTATGCGAAGTTCGAGACCTTCCCCGTGTGGGACCTCCCCCTGCGCCATCCCGTGAATGTCGCCTACGAGGCCGCCACGGCCGACTTGCGCGACTTCAACATGATCGACCCCTTCCATCTCGAAAAGCGCGGGAAGACAACCATCAACTACAACCGCGACCTCGCGCCCTTCCCCCTTCTCGGCGCGATCTGGGAGCGCCTCACCCACTCCCCGTGTCCGTATGCGTCGCCGACCGAAATGGGCGTGAACCGCATTTCCGATGGCATTGTCGATGATGCCGTATGCCGCGCCGCGGCCGGCCAGGAGCTCATCCGCCGCTACTTCCGCTACGCATGCGAATATGCGCTGGGCACCACAGACCAGGAGACAGTCTCCCGAATCGAAATGCTCATGAAGGACCAGGGACTGAAGGTCGAGGACCGCCGCGTCGTCCCAGTCGCCCGCGCCGCCGCGCAATCAAACGTGGCTCGCGCCATGATTCCCCACGGCATCAGCTGCGGCACCGCGATCGAGCTGCCCGATGGACAGATCGTCTCCGGCCGCAACTCGCCGCTCCTCCACTCTTCCGCTTCCGCGATCCTCAACGCGATCAAAGTGCTCGCCGGCATTCCCGATGATATCCACCTTCTCGCGCCCGACGTCCTGCAATCAATCATCCACATGAAGCAGGATATCCTGAAAGGCAAGCACCCGAGCCTGAATGTGGATGAAGCCCTGATCGCCCTTTCCATGAGCGCGGCCCGCGATCCAAACGCGCATCTCGCGATGGCGCAACTCACGAAACTCCGCGACTGCGAAATGCATCTCACCCACATGCCAACGCCCGGCGACGAAGCGGGACTGCGCCGCCTTGGCCTCCGCCAGACAGCCGAACCGCATTTCGCGAACAGCGATTTGTATCAGGGAGACTGATTTGGAAATGAAAAATGAAAAATGATCAGTTATAAGTGATAAATTAACTTGCTGGTAAATCATCATTGATCGTTTGTCATTTTCGTTAACCGGAAGTTTGCCACATGAAACTCACATCGGATCGTCTTTCAATCGAATGGGCAGAACCTGCCTCGTACTACAACCGCACGCGCTTTGACTGGACGGGCTTCATCACGCAGGTGACGCTCGATGGCGCCACGACTTTCTGCGTTCCCGAGGCAATCGACGGCACCGGTACCGGCGGATGCGGACTCTGCAATGAATTCGGCATCATGGAGCCAATCGGCTTCGACGACTGCCCCGCAGGCGAATGGTTTCCGAAAATCGGCGTCGGCATTTTGAAGCGTCCCGACAACGACCAGTATTCGTTCGCCCGCCCATACGAGTGCCAGGCCGCGCCGATGCGCTGGTCGAAGATCGGCGAATCCGCGGTGGAAGTCGTGTGCGACCCAATCCCCGCACGCGGCTACGCGGCCCGCCTCACGAAGCGAATCGAGGTCGAGTGCAACCGGCTCACGATTTCGTACACGCTTGAAAACGTCGGCGAAAAGGCGCTCAAGACACGCGAGTACATCCACAACTTCCTGATGGTGAATGAGGGCGAGGCGCGCGATTTCGAACTGCGTGCGCCCTTCGACATCACCGCATGGAAGTGGCCCGACCACATCGAGGCGAAGGGCGACACCGCACACTGGCTGCGTCCGCCCGAAAACGCGATGTACGTCGCGATGGAACCGCTCGCCGCGGGCATGCGCCGCTTTACGCTCACACATGTCCCGACCGGCGCCAGCGTGACGGAAGAGGACGACTCCGACTGGTCGAAACTCACCGTCTGGGGCACGCACCGCGTAATCAGCGGCGAGGCTTTCATCGACATCGATGTCGCGCCAGGCAGCACCCAGCGCTGGACACGCACCTACACCTTCGAGCGCCCATCAAAGTGAGAATCCTCTCCAGACACATTCTCCGCGAATTCATGATACCGGTGGGCTATTGCTTCATCGCGTTCGCGTCGATTTTCATTCTGTTCGATTTCATCGAGAAGCAGTCGAAGATCTTCGCAGCGCATGCGTCGGCAGGCCTCGTATTCCTCTATTTCGCAAGCTATCTGTCATCGGTCGTCGAATGGATGCTGCCCGCCGTGCTGATGCTCGGCTCGCTCTACGCGACATGGCAGCTGTCGCGCCACAGCGAAATCATCGCGATGAAGGCCAGCGGCGTCTCCTTCCGTTCGATCGCGGCACCGATGATAGCGGCGGCGGGTGTCTTCTCAATCCTGCTCGGACTGAACAACGAATTCCTCGCGCCGAAGTCGATCATCTTCCGCCGCCGCCTCATCGCGAACAAATTCCAGCCCCTGCCCGACTACACGCGGGAGAACTTCTCGTATTACAACGCCGGCGACGGACGAAGCTGGATGATCGGCTCTTTCGACGTGAACCATCCTGAGACGCTGAACAACGTTCACATCAACTTCGATGGCACAAACCACGTTCGCGTGGCGGAGCTCGTTAGTCCTCTCGCGGAGTATCTCGATGACTGCTGGTGGTTCCACGACCCCCAAGTCACGCACTTCAACGACAAAGGGGAAATCGACCAGACAATCGCGCCAGCCCCCGTGCGCAGCATTGTGTCGCGTCCCGACTTTTCCGAGCAGCCCCGCGATTTCGCGATCATCGCGAACATGAATGCGGAAAAGGACCTCAAGCTTGAAAACGCCTTCTCTCTTCGCGATCTCACTCGCTACCTCAAGATACACACATGGCTAAGCAAGGAAAAGGCGAATGAACGCCGCTACGACATCTGGCACCGTATCGCATCGCCATGGGCGTGTCTCGTGATCACGCTCTTCGCGATTCCCGCCGGCGTGGCGTCCGGACGCCAAAGCGTATTCCGCGGCGTGATGATGGCGATCGGACTCTTCTTCGGTTTCTACGCCACTTCGATGCTCTTCGAATTCTTCACGAAGAGCGGCTATATCCCGGTTCCGATTGGCGCATGGGCTCCGAATGTGGTGTTCTTCCTCGCGGCATTGCATGTATTCAGGAAGCAGAGCCTGTGATGCTTGGACTAGTCTCCATCTCCTTCCGGTCCCTCGCTCCAACCGAGATCATCCCGCTCGTGAAAGGCGCAGGACTTGATTGCATCGAGTGGGGTTCGGATGTCCATGCGCCTCCCGCGCTTCCTTCCGACCAGGATTTCGCGGCGCGCCGCGAAAATCTCCGCGCCATCGCCGATGCGACGCATGCGGCTGGTCTCGAAGTCTCTTCCTACGGCACCTACTTCCGTCTCGGTATCACGCCCATCGAAGAATTCCCCGCACACCTTGAGGCCGCATCGATTCTCGGCACTCGCATTGTCCGCGTCTGGGCAGGCAAGAAATCATATTCCGCAATGTCGGACGCCGATTTCGCCCACCTCGCCGATGCCGCGCGGAATGCCGCGAAAATGGCGGCGGACGCCAGAATCACCGTTTGCCTGGAGTGCCACCCGAACACCGCGACAGACTGCCCCGAAGGGACCGATCGCCTCTTGAAGGCCGTGGATTCTCCCTCGCTCGCGATGTATTGGCAGCCTAACCAGTACCACGACCTGGAATGGAACATGGAGTACCTGCGCAGAATCGCGCCAGTGGTGAAGGTCGCGCACGTGTTCAATTGGAAGGCCGACGAAAACCGTGTGGTAAAGCGCTTCCCACTGCGCGATGGAATCGATGCCTGGCGCAAGTATCTTGAAGCGCTTCCCAAGGATATCCCGATGCTCCTCGAGTTCATGCCCGGCAATGACCCCGGAGAACTGGCCGGAGAAGCGGCGGCTCTCCGAGAGGCTTCGCTTTGCGCCTCTTTTGCCCCGGTGTTATAATCGCCGGATGCAATCGAAACGATTTCTCGTTACAACCATTCTCCATGACCGCGTGGGAATACTGCGCGATGTGTCCGGCGCCCTTTGCGCGCTTGGGGCGAATCTTACCGACCTCCGTCAAAACGTGATTGGCGGAATGTTCGTGCTCAGCACGATTGCGGAGTTCACAAGGGCCATCAAGGACGAAGAGATCGTCCATGCGCTGATCGGGGCGCTCGACGACAAGGTCGACATCTCTGTCGAAGAATGCGAGCCCGCCGTCGCGCAATCGGGCGCGCGCACCGTCGATGGCGAACGCTATGTGGCTTCGTTCTCCGGGCCGGACCGTCCGGGGCGGATCCACGCGATCGCCGAAGTGTTTGCGCGTCACGGCGCGAATGTCGAGGACTGGCGACACGATCTTTCCGACCCGGCGCACACTCTCACCGTCGGCGTAGTGACGCTTGCCTCCGGCTCCGATCCCCTCGCGATCCAAAGCGAACTGCGCGAGACTTTCGGTTCGATGGGCCTTGCCGCAAGCCTTCTCCACGAAAACATTTTCAGGGCGACAAACGAAGTCGGCCCCATCATCGACCTCCTCGCAAACCGTTCGAAGGGAGTTTCCCGCAATGCTTGAGACATCCGATCTTTCCGCGACACTGCGCATGATCGGCGAGGAAAAACTCGACGTGCGCACTGTCACCCTCGGCGTAAACCTCAACTCATGCGCCCGCGAAAACCCCGCGAAAATGGCCAAGGCCGTCTATGACCGCCTGTGTCGCGCCGCCGAGCGCGTCGTCCCCGCGGCAAACGAAGTGGGATCGCGCTACGGCGTTCAAATCGTGAACAAGCGTCTCGCCGTTTCGCCCGCGTCGATCCTGCTGGAGGCGCATGCGGGCGACATCTCAGCCGCCGTCGCGCTTTGCAGGGCGATGGACCGCGCATGCGAGACTGTCGGCATCGACTTGCTCGGCGGCTTCTCCGCCCTTGTGCACAAGGGGATGACGCCCGGCGAGCGCACCCTGATCGATTCCTTGCCGGAAGCGCTCGCATCGACGAAGCACGTCTGCTCGTCGATCAACATCGGAACAACGAAGGCCGGCATCAATGCGGGCGCAGTGGCGATTGTCGCAAGGAAAATCATCGAGGTCGCGGAAGCAACACGCGACTCGCGCGGCTTCGGCGCAGCGAAGATCGTGGTGTTCGCGAACCAGCCGGAGGACAACCCGTTCATGGCCGGCGCAGAACTCGGCGCCGGCGAACCAGACCGCGTGATCAACATCGGCGTGTCCGGCCCGGGCGTCGTAAAGCGCGCCCTGGACCGTCTGTTCGCGGCGCGCCCCGATTGCACGCTCGACGAAATCGCGGAGGAAGTGAAGCACACCGCATACCGCGTGACGCGCGTCGGCGAGTTGATCGGACATGAAGTGGCGAGTATCCTCGGCGTTCCCTTCGGCATCCTCGACCTCGCGCTTGCGCCAACGCCGCGCGTCGGCGATTCCGTCGGCGAAATCTACCAGGCGATGGGCATCGAAAAACTCGGCGCACCAGGCACGACCGCGGCCGTGATGATGCTGAACGACGCCGTTAAGAAGGGCGGCTCGTTCGCTTCGTCGGCAGTAGGCGGTCTTTCCGGCGCCTTCATCCCCGTGATGGAGGACCATGCGATCGACGAGGCATGCACGGCGGGCACGCTCACGCTCGAAAAGCTCGAGGCGATGACAGCGGTATGCTCCGTTGGTCTCGACATGTTCCTGGTTCCAGGCGACATTCCATCCGAGGCGATCGCGGGCATAATCCTCGACGAAGCGGCGATCGGCGTTACAAACCGCAAGACGACCGGCGTGCGCGTGATCCCTGTGCCGGGCGCGAAGGTTGGCGACGCCGTGAACTTCGGCGGCCTCTTTGGCGCGGGCACCGTGATGTCGCCCGCATGCCCCGATGGCGGCGCGGCATTCGTGCGCCACGGCGGCCACATCCCCGCGCCTATCCATAGCCTCTCTAACTAGCATTCATGCAATGTCCTCCTCCCCCTCGCTTCTCTCGATCTATCTCAGCTTTCTCCGCGTCGGTTCGGTAATGTTCGGCGGCGGATATGCGATGCTTCCGCTGCTTGAGCACGAGGTCGTCGATCGCCGCCACTGGTGTCGCGAGGAAGAGATGGGGGAACTATACGCGCTTGCGCAGGCCGCCCCTGGCGTTATCGCGGTGAACACGGCGCTGGTCGTGGGATATCGCCAGCGCGGGGCGGCGGGCGCGGCCGTCGCCGCAATCGGCGCGGTCACCGTTCCCTTCATCGTTGTCCTCATAATCTTTTCGCGGATCGACAAGATTGCCGGGCATCCGCTTCTCGAGAAAATCTACGCCGGGCTTCGTCCCGCGGTCGCCGGCCTTTTGCTTTCGATATCATTCAAGATGGTCAAGCGCGAATGGACTTCGGCATGGCCTACTTGCGTGGGGCTTGCGATTGTCGCAATGGCGCTATTCCTGAAGCTCAATCCCGCATGGTTCATCCTGGGCGGCGCCTTCATGGGATACGCGGTATATCTTGTTTTCAGGAAACTCGGGCGAATCGAGGGTAATGCGAAATGATCGCGCAACTCGCAAGGCTTTCGCTTGGTTTCGCGAAGATCGGAGCGCTCACCTTTGGCGGCGGGCTCGCCATGCTGCCGCTGATGTGCGCCGAACTCGAGTCGAACGGCTGGATGACGCCCACTGAATTCCTGCAGCTCTTCGGCATTTCGGAGATGACGCCCGGGCCAATGGCGATCAACACCGCGACAGCGGTAGGCTGGCGCGTTGCGGGAATTCCAGGCGCCATCGTCGCGACGCTTTCGCTCGCCCTCCCGTCATTCGTCTGCATTGTATCGCTCATGGCGTTCATCAAGCGCATGGGCAAGACGGACGGAGGCGCGACGAAGTTCATGCTGCGCTTCCTGCGCCCGATCATAACGGGCATGATCGTCGCGGCAACACTCAATATGACTGCGGCATCACTTTGGCCGGACGGCACGATCGGCATCCCCGGCTGGCGTCCGCTCGCCGTAATGGCGCTGACATTCGGACTTTCGCTCGGCAAGCGTCCGGGTCCGATCGCCTCGCTTTGCGCCGGCACGCTGGCCGGCGCAATCCTTGCATGACGAATTACCGCAGCAGGAGGATGGTGCCGACGGGGGCCGCCTCGTAGCAACCCATATCGACGCGGGCGCCAAGCTTGCGAGGGTTGCCGAGAAGATCGGTCGCGGCAAGCATCCAGTCGGCATTGAGTCCGGCGCCAACGCCGACGGACGAACCGATGAGACGCCAGTCGCGGTCGGGTACGGACTTGAAGACCACATGGTCGGCGATATTGCCTTCGCCGTAGTCGATGCCTTCGACCGCCGAGTAGGAGATGCGATGGCCGGGATCGGTCACGTCGCGCAGTTCGGATTTGCCGAAGTCGTAGTTGTCGGCGATCACGCAGTTCACGACCGTGCCGCCTTCGACGTATACGCCGACAGCGGAATCGAGCTTCGCGTACATCGTGCGGTTGGAGACGATGGTGCAGTTCTCGACCGAGGCGGCGCCGTTGACCTGCACCGCCGCGCCGCGTCCGTTGTTGACGGACTGCACCTGCCACGTGCAGTTGTCGGCGACGAGGCAGTTGCGCATGACCGCGGAGCTGCCGAGCTTCACGCCGGAGATGCACTGTCCGTTCCACCCGGCGTCGCCGGAGCAGTTGTTGGTCACGACGCAGCGGTCCATCAAGACATTGGAGCCGTTAAGGTAGACGGACGAGCGCCACGCGGGCATGCTGGAGAGCGTGTTGCGGATTATGCAGTCGACGATGTCGATGTCGGCATGGGAGTTGACGCAGAGCGCGCCACCTTCCGGATTGCCGACGGTGCGGCAGGCGTCGAACACGCAGTTCGTGACCAGCACCGAGGAACCGCTGGGGGCCGCGATGTTCAGACCGCCGCCAGACTGGGCATCGATCGGCGCGAAGTTGTACAGGGTGACGCCGGAAATCGCGAAGTCGCCGTTCGCGTTGAAGGCGCGCGAGCCGAATCCAGGGCCGGGCACGATCTTCGTGGTGTCGGGGCCAAGACCGACGATGGAAAGGCCGTACGCGGCATCGACCGTGCTGTCCAGCGCGAAGCTGCCTTCGCCGAGCAAACGGAATACGACGTTCGAGAGGCCTGCGTCGAGCGAACCCGCGACGGCCGCCGCGGCGATGTCGTCCAGGTCGTTTGCGGCGGTCTGGGGCGTAGCGTACGGGAAGCAGGGTTCGGAAGAGCCGTCGCATGCCGCGAACATCTCGCGGACATAGACCTTGACCGCGCCCTCGATCGCGTATTCGTACACGGTATCGTCGGGCATCGTGACGGAGAGGGACACATCGTAGACACCAGGCGCGTCGAACAGGCGGTCCAGCTCGGCGAAGCTGGCGCCGGTTCCCTCGACGACATCGGCGCCATCCGTGCCGGAAGTGAAAGTCCACTTGAATGTGACGGCGGAGTAATCGGACACCGTGGCGCCGTTGTGGCGGATTACGGGCACGAACGACGCGGTAGTCGAATCGATGCCGGCCGCGCCGCTTGCGACGGAGAAGGTCATTACATCGCCCATCACATATTCGTAGCAGCCCATGTCGCTGAGGGCGATCTCGTCGCCATCGCCATCGATCGGGCGCTCCACGCCGTCGAAGTCGACCACGATGCCGTAGGTGTTCGTGCAGGCGTCGATGCCGGCGGAACCGGGCGCGAGGTGGTAGTCGCCGCCGTCGAAGTCGGCGAACGAGGGCGTACCGACGATGTTGCCGGTGCCGGAGACCGCCGCGCCGGAGAGGCAGTAGCTGACCGACCCGCCATTTTTCTGGACGTCCGAAAGCGACTTGCCCGCGTAGTTGGAGGCAAAGATGCAGTTGCGCGCCTGGCCGTTGCCTATCGTGAGGCCGATTCCGGAGGTAACCTTGCTCGCGTAGTTGGAGACGACCGTGCAGTGGTACGCCTTGGCGCCGGAGCCGGCGATCATGACGCCGCCGATGCCGTAGATGCCGGTGTTGCGGGCGACGAGGCAGTTGCGGGCGATGGACGAGCCGTTGAGGTAGAGACCCGGGATGAAGTTGTCCTGGTTGCTGTAGCCGTAGGTGCACTTGTTGTCGGT
>JAZQOE010000099.1:0-45416 GCA_045627705.1 Kiritimatiellia bacterium
CAGCGGGGGCGGCAGGGGCTTCGGCGGCTTCCGCCGCGGGAGCGGTTTCGGGGGCCTGTCCGGGTTCAACGGGGAAATCGGGAGTCCCTTCTTCAGGTTCGGACTGGACACCGAGGTCAATCTTGTTGGGGAGATCGATCGTCGGCGGCGGAGCAAGCGGGACAAGCTCTTCCCCGGTATCGGAAACGATCGTGGCGGTAACGAACACAATCAGATTCTGGCGGCGTTCCTCCCAGACATCGTGACGGAACAGCTGGCCGATCAGAGGAATCTTCGAGAGGACAGGCACGCCTTCGGTCGTCTTCTGTCGCGTGCCTTCCATGAGGCCGCCCATGACGACCGTCTCGCCGGAGCGGACGATGACTTCCGTCTCGATCTCGTTCTTGCGGAACACGGGCAGCTTGAGCATCGAGGTCTCGTTGGTCAGGCTGTCGGCGGTCGTGCTACCGCTGTCGCTCGGCGCCATGAAATATTCCCAACGGACAAACTCCTCGATCGAGGGCGCGAGCTTGAGGTTGATCGACGCCATGTCGGAACCGACGCTCGGAGTCGCGGTAAGCTCGATGCCAAGCTCCTCAAGCGTGGGAGAACCGGACGGCACCATGCGCGAGCGGGTGACGGTCTCCTTGTTTCCGTTGCCAGTGTAGATGACCTCGTCGTAATCCTCCAAGTCGTAGTCCTCGTAGTAGCGGAAGTCCTCGCCGATGCGGATATGCGCCTCGGTGTTGTTGATGGCCGTCACGCGCGGCATGGAAAGCGTGCGGGCCTTGCCATAAGTCTCGAGGGCATGGAGCGTGGCCTGGAAGGCGGGATCCGTGAGGATGCCGGTGAAGCTTCCATTCAGGCCATTGGCCGCATTCGCGAAGGAATTCCACTTCATCGATGCGCCGCCGTCGATCTGCGTCTCCGCGACCTGGCGCTGTACGCCGCCGACAAACTTGCCGCGAGTACTTACCGAAACCGGGCTCTGCAACACCCAGTCGATGCCAAGTTCACGAAGGTCTTCGACGGAAGTCGAAAGGAAGCGCGCCTCGATCAGCACCTGCGGCGGACGCACGTCGAGCGCGTCGATGATATCCTCGACCAGCGCAAGGTTCTCGCGGGTGTTCTTCGCGAGAATGGCGTTTGTCTTCTTGTTATAGACAATGTCCGCGCCCTCCTGCTCTGGAACAAAGCGGGTGACTGCCTCGATGATGCCAATCGAATCGGGCGCGCCCTCGAGTTCCTCGGAAGTGATGCCGCGGCGAAGGCGGTAGATGCGGGTGAGCAACGGCGGCGTACCGGCGGAGATGTTGCCCGCCGTGGCCCAGATCAGGTTGCGTCCGACGGAAAATGTAACATTCAGATTGCGCCCGATATACTCGAGCACCTCGGAGAGAGGAACGTCGTCAACATGGATCGTAATCGTGTTTTCGCCGCCAAGGCTGCCGTCGGCGACAATGTTCACATTTTCCGCGGCGCCGATTTGCGTGATGACCGCGGCAAGGCTGACATCGACCAAATGAATGCTCACGGGATTCGCGAGCGCCTCCTGCATCTCGTTCGGTATGGCCGCAAAGGAACCGTCCAGGCCGAGCACATGCTGGCGCAGATGATAGGTGTCGGGCAAAGTCGCGCCAAGGTCGTAGTCGGCGATCATCGATTTCTGCGTAGGCTTGTCGCGGACGCGGGCGGCGAGTTCGCGCTGCTCGGCAAGCGCCGCGAGGATCTTCGCCTGCAGTTCGTTCAAGCCTGGACGGAATCGGTCCTTGCGCGAAATGTCGATGCATTCGATGATCGCCTGCGTAAGGTCGCCGCGCTCGTATGCCGCCTGTGCAGAAAGCAGTTCGGGATCGGCGGGCACGGACTCCGGTTCCGCCTTTTGCGTCGCGCAGCCGGCAACGATGGCGATGCAAAGCGCTGCCAGAATGGCGGACGCGCGTTTGAAGTTATTTTCACGCATGGTTGTTTCCTCTCGAAAAATCATACCGGCCAACGCGGCCCACTAGTTGTCGCCAGGCTCCACCGTGCCTTCCCACCAAGGTGGGGACGCATAGACATTGCCTTCGTACGCGACATTCAATACCATCGGGTTGTTCGCGGTAATGCTCGCGCCCTTTTGCGCGCGCCCCTTTACCCTGCCGTACCTGTGATGATGGTAGCAGCGGACGATGGGAAGCCTGGAACTGCTGGGGCGCTTGCCATCCTCTGTCCCGAGGCAGGACGAATCTTCGCCGCAACCGCCAGCGAGTACATGCTCCTTGTGTTCGCCCCATGTCACGGTGCCATCGCCGTCGAAATCCGCCTTCGGGCATCCGAACGAGCAACTTGTTCCGCTGAATTCGTAGAAGTAACTGCCGCGCTTGATCTCGGTGTTGCGCTTTGAATTTGAATTCGTCTCGTTGTCCGCGATGTTGCCGTAGGCATTTTCTGGAGGATCGACATAGTCGCCATTTCCCTTATGCTCATCGCTGCGGCAGACATACTGGGTCTTGTTGTCGATGTAATCCGGATAAAGGTTCGAAAGCCAGTCGGGGTTCGTACGCCTGTCGGCGCGGTAGATCACCAGTGCCGCACCGAACTGCCTGAGGTTGTTCAGGCAGTTTGTCTGGCGGGCGCGTTCGCGCGCGGATCGGGCGGAATTCGCGACCATGCCGCCGAGAAGCGCGATGATGCAAATGACGACCAGCATTTCCGGCAGCGTGAAACCGCCGGAAAAACGGCGCGCCGTTTTTTCGCATGGCGTATGAGAAACGGCCGCTTGCGACAAACCACCCATGGGCGGCACGGGCGCCGTCCTGCGGGTGAAAAGGCTTATCAATTTTGGCATAGCGGACATTGTATGTGGTCTCTGCAAAAAGCATGCCAAAATTCCAGCGCCAGATTAGGAAAGGCAAAAAATGCCTGTTTGACATTTCACACAATTACCCTTGTGATGTAGTCATCGGCACATATCGTTGATGCCTATTGCAATGTGAAAATCGGCGGAAACGGGGACACACCCCGTTTTATACGCAAATCACTATCGCGGAGACGGGCATTGTGTGCTACACTAGGGATCATGAAAAGCAACAACATTGCACTTCGAGTGCTAACTGGAACGTTCATCGCGATTTGCACCGTGGCGATCGCCAACGAACCCGCAAAGGATTTCGCGACGCCCGTCAAAGCTTCGCTCCTCGATGCCGAGGCCTATTCGGTATGGGACCCAGGGACAGACCCTCATGTGAAGCCCGCCTCCGGCAAGACCACCGATGCCATCTGGGGCACAGACTACCGCGAACCGCATTTCTTGGGCGCGACATTCGGAAAGTCGAAGGAGCCTGGCGAACGCCACCTCCGCATCGCCTTCAAAAAGCCCGTTGAAACAGGGTCCCTCCTTGTCCGCGGCGCCGTGCGCGTGAGCGTCTTGAAGCCCGATGCCGAATATCCCGGCGACCTTGCCGACGAGTCTCAGTGGATTCCAGCCGAGCGTGTCACGGCGTCCGGCATAACCGCGAAGGAGCCGTCGAACCGCACCGCCCTCGCACTTTGGACGCTTCCGTCAATCGTCGAAACCCGCGCGCTCCGCTTCTCGCATTTTTCGGAAGTCGGCGTCAGCCAGATGGACGCCAACCTCGGCGGCGTGATGGTGCTTTCAAAGCGCTGGGCGAGTTTCTCCCCGCTCGCGTTCGCGACTTCGCGCTCGAACAATTCGTCCGTCCGCAAGATAATCAATGGCGCTGACGATGGATGGGGCGCGTGGGAAAACATCAAGGCGGACAAGGCCAGCCAGCGAGACCTCGTCTCCGCGGACAACGCGGAATGGATCACGCTCGTATGGCCGTCGCCGATTCCGCTCGGCGCGATCATGACCGCATGGACCGGTTTCCAGTCCGCCGATGTGCAAGTCTATGATGGCCCTGACAACATCCACCCGCTCGACGCGGAGGAATCCGCATGGCGCACTGTCGCCACGCCGAACGATTTCATCAGCGGCTATCCCGTCGCACTCTGGCCCTGTTTCGAGGCGTTCGATGCCCCCGCAACAACCCGTGCGCTGCGCCTGCGCATCACCGCCGTCACAAAGGTCTCGCACCCGCATGTGATGAAGTCGCCAGCCGGCGGAAAGCGCGTCTGGCTCGGCGAACTTTTCGCCGTTGCCGACATCGGCGACGCACCGCTTGCGCTTCCAAAATTCGACGTGGCCGAAGAGGCGCATCCGCCGATTCCGGTTGAATTCGAAACTCCAGCCGATGGATATGTCACCCTGGTGATCGAGGACGAAACAGGCAAGCGCGTGCGCAACCTCGTCTCCGAGACCTTCTTCCCAGCCGGCCGCAACACCGCATGGTGGGATGGTTCCGATGACCTGAAGCGCGACCTCGACGCCGCGAACCACGGCCTGTGGCGCATCCCGACACACTTCGTCGAACCCGGCGCCTACCGTGTGCGCGGCCTCTGGCATGCGGGCATCGAGCCATACTACGAGTTTTCCGTCTATGCCCCCGGCAATCCGCCATGGGATTGTCCTGACCACACTGGCGCCTGGCTCGCAAACCATTCCGCGCCGCAGGCCGCGACATTCGTCCCCGCCGAACGCACGCATACCGGCACCCCGCTTGTCTTCCTCGGCGCATCAGTCACCGAAGGCCCGGACGGCCTTATCTGGGTCGATCTCGAAGGCAACAAGCACGGCGGCATGAAGTGGCTCGGCGGCATCTGGACCGCCGCCCCGTTCCTTTGCTGCGACATCGGCCCGGAGGCCTCGACCAACATCTCCGCTTTCGCCGCCGCAATCTGGCGGGATAGCGACAAGCCCGTCGAGCTTCGTCTTACCGCGCTTCGCAGGCGCGGTTCGCAGCTTGAGGCGGACAAGTGCTTCAACGGTCCGTTCAATCCCTACAACGGCGAAAAGCCCGCGCCAACGAACACCTTCTCGATCGGCGCAATCGCCGCGCGCAACAAGAGCATCTACATGTCGTTCCCAGGACAGCACCGTCTCGTGCGCATGGCCGACGATGGCAAGACGCTAGCCGATAGCATCCACTTCCCCACCCCACGTGGCCTGGCCTTCGAATCCGATGGCAGCCTGCTCGTGATTTCGAGCAACAATGTGTTCCGTCTGAACCTCGGCGAAACAGGCTCGCTGGAGAAGCTCTCCCGCGAACAGGTTTCGGTCGTCGCCAAGGACCTCGACCATCCGCATGATCTCGCGGTCGCGCCCGATGGCCGAATCTTCGTCTCGCTCCGCGGCGAAAGCCACCGCGTCGCCGTCTTCTCGCCCAAAGGCAAGCGCCTGGCATACATCGGCAAGAAGGGCGTGCCCTCCGCTGGCCCGTACAACGAGCTTCGCATGAACAACCCCGCAGGCATGGCCGTGGATTCGCTAGGCCATCTCTGGGTCGCGGAAATGGACTATGTGCCGAAGCGCGTCTCCCTCTGGGATTCAACAAAGGGCGACTTGATCCGCGCGTGGTACGGACCCGCGAAATACGGCGGCGGCGGAATGCTCGCGCGCGACGAGCAGAACCGGTTCTTCTACGGCGAGGAAAAGCGCGGCACGCTCGAATTCGAGCTCGACTGGCGCACCGGCGAAAGCTTCCTCGTGAACATCCCATACCGCGGCGAAACGAACGACATCGTCTCGCGCACGAAGAGCGCCGCGCCCGAGCATACCTTCACGTACAACGGACGCCGCTACTACTCGAACTCCTACAATTCGAATCCCTGCTCCGGTCCGGGAACCGCGATTCTCTTTGTCGATCGCGACGGCCTTGCCAAGCCGGTGGCCGCGCTCGGTTCGGCGAACAGCCACTCGCTTCTGAAGACCGACGAGTTCCGTCCGCTCTGGCCCGCCAATCCAAAGGCGAAGCCAGACGCCCCGCGCTCGTTCAAGACTGACGCATGGTTCCTCTGGTGCGACCGCAACGGCGACAACGATGTCCAGCCAGACGAAGTCGAAATGCGCGCCGGCAAACTTCAGGGCGTGCTTGTCCAGGAAGACCTTTCGTTCGCGGTCGCGAACATGGACCGCACATCGCTGCGACTCCCTGTCCGCGAAGTCGCGAAAAACGGCGCGCCGCTTTTCGCGCTCGATGATCTCGAGACCGTGGCGACGAACGTTTCGCTCTCGCCTTCTTCCGGCGGGTGCCAGATGCTTGTTTCCAAAGACGGACGCGCGGCGGCGCTCACCCTTGGCGCCAAGCCGTTCAGCTCGCACTCGGTAAGCGGCGCCATCGACGGACGCGCTGTGTGGAGCCTTCCGAACCCGTGGCCAGGTCTGCACGCCTCGCACCACTGCGACACCCCGAAGGCCCCTGGGCAGTTGATCGGCGTGACCCGTCTGCTCGGCGGCCTCTTCGAACCCGCCGGTAGCAAGGTCGGCCCACTCTGGGCCGTGAACGGCAACATGGGCAACCTGTATGTGATGACGCTCGATGGCCTTTTCGTATCGACTATCTTCAAGGATGTCCGCCAGGGCCAGGTCTGGCGCATGCCCGTCGGCGAGCGCGGAATGTCTGTCAAGAAGATCACGCTCCACGATGAGAACTTCTGGCCGACAATCTCCTGCATGCCCGACGGCCAGACATACGTCGTGAATGGCAGCGAAAGCGCCATCGTCCGTCTCGACGGCCTCGAGACTCTGCGCCCGATCGCGCCGTTCACCGTTGAAGTCACGCCTGACTTGCTCCGGGCATCGCTCGACTACGAGGCCCGCAACGAGGAACTGCGTCGCGATGCGCGCGGTTCCGGACGCATCACGGCCCGCATCCTCGCGGAAGCGCCGGCAGTCGATGGCTCCCTCTCCGAGTGGTCCGACGCCGACTGGGTGGAAATCGAAAAAGCCGGCCGTGGCGCGAACTTCAACTCCAACTCGAAGCCCTACAGTTTCCTTGGCGCAGTCGCGGCTTCCGGCGACCGCCTCTATGCCGCGTGGGACACCTCCGAGGCGAATCTCCTGAAAAATTCGGGCGAATCGCTCGAGGCGCTATTCAAGACAGGCGGCGCGCTCGACATAATGATCGCGACGAATCCGAAGGCCGACCCCGCGCGCCAGTCCGCCGTCGCGGGCGACAAGCGGCTGCTCGTCACGCGCGTCGATGGCAAGGTGCGGGCCGCGCTTTACACCGCGGTCGCGCCCGGCACTCCCGACGCAGACAAAGTCCCGTTCTCGTCGCCGTGGAGAACAATCCATTTCGACCGGATCGATGACGTTAGCGACCATGTCGAACTTGCCACGAACAAACAGGGCGCATACGAAATCTCGATTCCGCTGGCGGTCCTCGGGCTCAAGCCCGAACACGGCATGCGCCATGGCTTCGACATCGGCGTGCTGCGCGGCAATGGCTCCGAAACGACCGCCCGCGTTTACTGGAGCAACAAGGCAACGGGCATCACGGCCGACGTCCCGTCCGAAGCCGAACTCCTTCCCCGCTTCTGGGGCACAGCCGTCTGGGAATAGGCCGGAAGCAATCGAATGGCGAACGTAGAAACCCATCAAAAGGGAAAGTCGCAATGAACAGAAACGAATGGATTAGAAGCGAGATCGCCGAATGGCGGTCCGAAGGCGTGATCGGAAGCGATACCGCCGATGCGTTGCTCGCGCGCTACGCCGAAAGAGACAACAAGCTTTCATGGGGCGCGATGCTCGCGGGCGCATTCGGCGCCCTTCTGGTTGGACTCGGCATCATCGCGCTTTTCGCGGCGAACTGGGATGTTTTCGGACGCGCCGCGCGCGCCGCCATCTCCATCTCGCCCGTCGTCCTGTGCGGCGCGATCGCGATTGTCGCGTCGTGGAAGGGATGGAAGTCGATGGGGCTCTGGGAACCGCTCGGCATCCTCTGGTTCATCTCCACAGGCGCGGCGACATGCCTCGTCGCGCAGACATACCAGGTCGGCGGATCTGTCCCTGGACTCGTCCTGTTCGTGACGTTCCTCACTCTGCCGGTAGTATGGGTCACGAAATCAGTCGCGGCAATGGCGGGCTGGCCTATCCTGGCGATCGTATGGGGACTCATGATGCAAGAGGACCATGGCGCTTCGTATCCGCTTTTATTCAAATCGGTCGCGCTGCTGGCGGTATCATTGCCCGCCTTCGTCGCATTCATCCGCCGCAAGCCGGGACGAGGGGCGATGGTCACTGGCCAACTTGCGATCGCCCTTGTCTATTCGTGCGGATTGGCAGGCCTGATTTCCAGCCAAGTCGATGCGTTGTTTCGCATCTTTAGCGGCGAGCCCTTCATCTGCATATTCTGGGTCTGCTCGGCAATCGTAATTCTCGCGGGCATCTTCTTCAAACTCTCGGCATGGCCCATAGTGGCGACGCTTGTCGCGGCATGCGCGGCGACACCCACTGCATTCTGCGACCCGTGGATATACATCGCCGCGTTGCTGCTTGCGGCCGGCATCGTCGCCTTCGGCGTCTGGAAGATAAAACTCTCGTTCACCAACATCGGAGCCGCGCTTTTGCTTTGGCTCATCATCAGCAAATTCTTCGAAAGCAAAATCAGTTTCACCGCCAAGGGGATCATTCTCATCCTTTCGGGCGTGGCACTTGCGGCGCTGAACGTCGTGATGGTGAAGGCGAAGAAGAGGAGGACCGCGAAATGAAAGCAATGAACAGGACAATCGTAGTCGCCGCGGTGCTCGCCGCGCAGTGCCTGGCCATCGGATGGCTGATCTACCGATACGAGCGAGTGGTTACGCACGGCGTCGAAGTGCGCTTCAAGTGTCAGGCATACGATCCGTACGATCCCTTGCGCGGACGCTATCTCGACACGACAGTGCGCGAGACCACCGTGAACTTCCCCAAATCAATCACCTACGACACATGGCGGTATCGCAACAAATGCGTCGTGAGACTGGAACCTTCCACCAACGGGCTGTGGAAAGTCGCCGAGGCGGCATTTGAACCAACTGGCGATGGTATATGGGTCAACCCAAAAGGCTCGTATGTGGACTATCAGTTGACATGGAGTGACAAAAAAGACGACGAAACCTACGAAGAATTCTACGAACGTCAATCTGAGTCGGGAATGGTTGCCACTGTCGATTTCCCCAACCAGTTGTTCGTAAACGAAAAGCTCGCGCCGGAAGCGGAGAAACTGCTCCGCGAACATACCGGCGATGCCGTCGCAGTCTATCGTGTACTCAATGGCGAGATGGTCATCACCGACATTGAAATCGGCGGAATCCCTATCCTGCGGTGCGTGAAATAGGGGCGGCCCGCGAAACCATGGTTGCCCAGCAAGTGCGCACATGGCATGATTATCCGCTCGGAGAACAAGATGAAAACAAGCCTTTCCACCGTTGTCGCAATTGCCATCGCATCGGCAACCTCATTCGCCGACGGCACGAAACTGACGTTCGCCGGCTATGCCGGAAATTCCGGAGGCGTGCTAGTCGGCAGCCTCGCGCAAAGCCAATCGTCGCCATATTCGACTCCCGCCGTGGGCCCCGTTTACGATTCGCAGAAGGGCCTGCTGTATTCTTCCGCCGGCCAAGGGAAGATCAACGCGTACCGGCTCGATGGCACGTGCGTCGCCAGCTATTCGCTTCCAGGGGCCGAACCGTTCGCGCGCTTTGATTCGATGACAATCTGCGCCAACCGCACGATCTTCATCCTCGCTGGCGGCGCGCGCATGGGGCAAGGCGATGACGACGCGGCAGGCGGCATCCTGTACCGTCTCGCGCTCGACGCGCCTGACGGCTCCGCCGCTGAAGTCGTTACGAATGCGCCGCCGTGCAATGCGCTTTCGATGTCGGACCACGATGGCAAGGTCGTATTGCACAGTCGTGTCGGACCAATCTACGAAATGGACACGGCCACGCTCGAATGGAAGCAGGTCGGCACGCGCCGCACCGGCGGAGGGCTGTATCTCGTGTGCATGATGGATTGGGATCCCGATGGCGCGATGCGCTGGGTTTACGAACACAACAACCTTTGGACCTTCGCGCCGGACTACACCTTCGCGAAAGATCCGCAGGCGCTTTTCGGCCGCGAACTCGCGATGCTCCGCGGTCGTATCATCGACGACGAGTTCTGGGTGCTCTGTGGAAGCGACTCGATCAAGCGCCTTGATTCCCACACCTTCGAGCCAAAGCCAGGCATCGTCTTCGGCGGCGGCAGCGGATTCTTCATCGGACATGTCCGCACCAACGGCGAAATCAACGGATCGGGCATCTGCAAAATCTCCGACAACCTCTACGCTTTCTCGGGATGCAACAATGGCTGCGTCTATCTCCTTCGCTGGAACGAGACACGCCGTCAAATGGAAGAAGTGCGCCGCATTGGCGCCCTTACCGAAACCGCGATTCCCGCAATCGATCCAACTGGCCGTTTCTTCTACGATGGCCTGATCTGGGACTTCGACGACGCCCCCAGCGCGCCACCGAAAGACACGCATATCCGTACTCGTCCGCTAATCCATGCCGAAGTGCGTCCCGGCCTCACGGTCGGCATCTGCCACACTTCTTTCAACCGCCTGGTCGCATACGGCGGAAACGCGCAGAATGGGTTCGCGCAATTCTGGCGCGAATTGGGCGTTGGCGATTTCGGCGCGGAACCAGAAGGCGCTGGAAGCATCGTGCGCCATGCCAATGGCATCTACGAAGTCATTCGCATTGGCTGCAACGGACAGTGCATGGTCGCGACATTCGCCGAGAATGGCGCGGTTCGCGAAGACATCCCATTCCGTCATTGGGCGTTGCAACTGCCATGGGACGACGCAGTCGTTTCATCGGTCTCCACATTGCCTGACGGCAGGGCGCTGGCGTTCGTCAACCGCAAGCTAATATGGATCGAGCGCGATGGCGACGGCATGCCGCGCTTTGGCGAACAATTCGCCGCGAAGATCCGCGGCGACCAAGTCGCAGTCGATGGCGACAAGTTTGCGGTGATAGATACCGAAGCGGGTGAACTGCGGCTGTACGATCTTGCCAATGGAAGCCTTCTCGCCACCCATGGCGGATTGAAGGAACCCGCGCGTGTCGCATTCTGCAACGGCCGAATCATCATCTACGAACGCGCCGCGCAGCGAATCGCCAAGTTCCTTTGCGACAACGGCGACTGAGTATCTTTACGGTATGAAGACAAACACATCAAATGAGTTCATCCAATGACAACCCTTGATTCCGAAGGCTATTTCCAACACGATGGGAAGCGCGTCATCCCAGTCGGCGTAAACTATTGGCCGGCTTCCTCGGGCGTCGAGATGTGGGCGCAGTGGAATCCCGAAGAAATCAAGCGCGACCTCGACATCGTTCGCGAAAACGGCCTCAACTGCATCCGATTCTTCCTGCGCTGGCCAGACTTCGAACCAACCTTCGGGAACTACAACGAAGCGATGTTCGACCGCCTCCGCGATTTTCTCGGCTGGTGCCGCGAACGCGAAATCCTCGCGCACCCAAGCTTGATCGTCGGATTCATGAGCGGCGGGTTCTTCTGGCCTGCGGACAAAGGACCTCGCAACCTCTACGCCGATCCGATAGTGCGCACCGCGTCCGCAGCCTACTGCGCGAAGGCCGCCGCCGCAATGCGTCCATTCGCCGATACAATCCTCGGCCTCGACCTCGGCAATGAACTCGACTGCGCAGACGCCAACGCGCATCCCGCCGAAATCGAAGAGTGGTGCCGCGAGGTTACCGGCGCAATCCGATCTGTCTGGCCGGATGTCCTCATTGTCTCCGGTCTCGACAGCTCGCCCGTCATGCGCGAGTGCCATTGGAGGATCAACGCCCAGCCTGGAACCGATTTCCTCAGCATCCACAACTATCCCGTCCCGGAGTGGAATGTGTTCGAGTTCGATGGGATGACCGATCCGCTCTGCCAGGCCATCCTCCCATTCAACACCCTCGTCGCGCGAGTTTTCGGTCCCGTTATGCTCCAGGAGTTCAGCACGATCATCGAGCAGGGTATTCCCGAATGCGAGTCATACAACATCCCGGTTGTCCGCGGATGCCTTGAAAACGGCGCGAACGGTTTCCTCTGGTGGTGCCTGCGCGACATCTCCGCGGAAATCCACCCATACCTCAAGTGCGCCTTCGAGTGCCGGCTTGGACTTGTCGGCGACGACGACAAGGTCAAGCCCCCGCTGCGCGGACTTGTCGATCTCTTCCGCGAAATCGCCGCGAATCCCGCGTCCGCGGCGCGCCCCGATCCCGCGAACTGCATCGGCCTTTACCTGCCGAGCGAATTCTACAGCCACGACAATCCATACAACCCCGGCAACGACCTCACCCAGGTCTATCGCCGTCTCATCGCAGCCTACTATTTCCTGAAGCGCGCGGGACGCGCCGTGATGATCGTGCGCGGTGACAAGCCGATTCCATCGAAACTGAAGACGCTGCTGATCGCCGGCGCACTTCTCACCGGCGGAGAATCAAAGGCCATCGAAGCATGGGTCGCAAACGGCGGACGCCTCCTGTGGAGTTGCGCAGATTGGCACAGCTGGTCGAAGGAAGCCGATGCCATGACAGGCGCCACGCCCGTTGACATGCGTCTTCCTCACATGGTGGATGTCGAACTCTTCGGCCGCACATGGCATATCGATACTGCATCCGCCTGCCATTCCCGCACCATCGCCCGCGCGACAACGGCAAAGGTCGTCGCCTCGACACCCGATGGCACGCCCGTCGTCTTCGCCCAGAAGCACGGCAAGGGCGCGTGCGTCACCACGACCGTCAGCGCCGAAAGCGCCATCATCAACCTCGGACCCAATCGCTCCGAGCGCGATATCTGGCGGGATTGGTACGCTGGAGTTTTCGGATTGCTTGAAGGAATTTGAGTGGCATCACAATGCCTGTTCTGGAAAGTGCAAGGTGACGGACGGAGCCGCGCCACCGCGAAACTCGAAGATGAAGGTGAAAACGATGCGCCGCGATTTTCATTTGCATGAAGGGAGGCTTCAGCTTCGCCATCAATTCGCACGCGAGGCATCCGATTTCATCAAAGCCGAAACTGCGGCGCGTTCTGCACTCGATAACTCGCAACCCTCAACTCGGCAACTGGCTAGGGGGTCTTGGGGGTGGCAGCCCCCAGCGACATCTGTTATCTGTTCACTGTTATCTGTTATCTTGAAACCATGTAGTTCACCAGCATGACTGAGAATCCATCTCCCTTCCCCGCCTCCCCCCCGCGGAAAAAACGGCGCGCCGTTTTTTGGGGCATAATTGCAATCGCACTGGTTGCGGTAGCGGCGTGCGCATACTATCCCGAACATGTGATCACGCCATTTCGCGTAATGCCGGATGAATGTGTAATCGTCACGGAGAATCTCCGCCTTGCCGAGAAGTGGCGCGAGCGGATTTCCAATCCCGCCGTCCTCGCGACAATGCGTTTCTGCGGGGTCGATGATCCTCGCGAAATCGCAGATGACGCGCAACTCGAGACCATCCTCGAGTTGCTCTGCGGCAAACGCACCGTGCTTGGCATGGTGCCGGAACTTGGCGATGCCGGATTGCCGGCATTTACAGGTGCAAGCTACGTTGGCCCGCGTCTTCTCCCACTCCGCCTGCTGATTCTCTTCAAACATGTTCCAGGCATCGGGCCGATCCATAGAACGGAACTCGGCACGATGTACCTAGACTTCGAAGAGGATGATGAAAGCGATCATGAGGTGCTTTCGATCGACTTGCGCGAAGGTGTTCTTCTCGCCGCATGGTCGCTCGACAAGGATGCAGTGCGAGCGCTTTCGTCACGCCTCGAAGGCAAGGCCGAACCTGCGCCGATTTTCGAGGGCGACACCCCATGGCGCAATCCACTCGACACCCCGATGCGCGCGTGGATCGACAGGGATTTCCTCGATTTCCCGGAGGAGTTGAACCCCGTCTCGAACATGCGCGTCGAAGCAATCAAGTGGGACGCGGACATCTTCGACGCGAAAATCCGCGAGAGCATGCCTTCCCCATCCGATGATGCCGGCGGGCTGCCGGTTCTCGCGAAATCATGCGCTGCGCTCGACATGCTCCCCGATGCACCGCCAATCGCAGTCGCAGTCCTTCCTGGCGCTTTGGTTGTCGGCCAACTTTCATCCGGCATGAGCGGAGATTTCGAGGACATCCGGGTTGTCGCGACATACGGCGACGCATGCGCGGTCCTCACTCGTCAGGACATGGGCGGCAAGATCATGGGCATACCAATCCCGGCGTTGCAACTGACGCTCCCATGGCAGATGCCCAGGCAGATTGTTGCAAAGGCGCTTTTCAAGAACCTGCTCAGCGGTTCCGAAAGAGCCAATGGCCAAGGCGCGAACGGTACGCGCACGCTGATTGACATACCGGATATCTCGCTCGTCCGTACCCCGGATTCCGACTGCGTGGCAATCGATTCATTCCAGGACTGGATCGCCATCACGACATCCGCCGCAGTCGCGGACAACATGCGCGCCTCTCCGATCGATGGAACCGCACCCTGGCGCAAGGGCTGGCGCGACGCATACGCAAAGAAGGAACCGATCATGTACTTCTGGGCGGACCTTGCGTCAATCGCATCCGAAGCACAGCGCCTTCTCTCAGTGTACCGTCTCGCAGCGACCTTTATTCCGGACCTCAACGATCCTGAAACCTCCTCTCAAGTCAACAACATTGTCGTCACGCTCGGCGAATTGGCGATGGCGAAACAACTTGAATTGTCCGCTGAATACAAGGCCGACGGCACCGAAAGGCGCACCAAGCCAATCGAAGTCTCGTTGCGTTTGGGGTCTGTCCCCTTGAAAAGATAATCGGAGAACCTTCTTATGAGCGACCGCACAGCACGGATATGGTTTTGTGGAATCAATGGCAAGCGAATCGGACCGATGTCGCTGGACGATCTTCAGGGGATGGTTGATCGCGGCGAACTGATTGGAAGCGATTTGGTCTGGTGCCCCGACTTCGGTGACACGTGGCGTCCTGCGGAATCAGTCGAAGAGATTGATTTTTCCCGGCGGACGGAAGATTCAGCCTTCGGCGAACCTCCGCCGATGGACAACCGCAAAGAACCCGAAGAACCGATCATCATGCCATCGACGCCGATCCTTGGGATCGAGGGTGCGGAACCTTCCGCCCGCGAAGCGGGACGCCGCGCATGGCAGCGCATGAAGGCGATTCTCTTCCAGCCATTCTCCTTCGCCCGCTGGTGCGGAATCGCCCTTGCTGCGTGGATTGCCTCAATTGGCTCAGGCGGAATCAACATAAACATAAATGCCAATCCGCAGGAATTGCTTTCGGAACTTCGCTCGGCAAGCCTAAGCGAGTGCCCAAAGACTCCCGAAGACATTGTCTTTTGGCTAAAGAATCTATTGGCGCCTCCCGAAGCGACGGCACTGCCAGACTTTTCCACGATTGGCATAATTTTCATGGCATTGATCGCAATCTTCTCGATCGTGGTTGGAATAGTCCTTTGCTGGGTCAGGGCGCGCGGGACATTTGCAGTGCTTCACAAGATACACCGTCCCAACGCGACATGGAACGAAGCGTGGCAAGTCGGCCAGGCCGGAGGAATCGCGAAGTCGCTCTTCCTGTGGCGCCTCTGCATCGGGGCAATCTTCTTCGCATGCCTCATACCTGCGGGCATAGCAATGTTTTTGGCCATCGGGAAAATCAGCGGCCTGGCCGGTTCCGGGGAATCATTCGCCGCGATACTTCCAACAATCATGATCTGGGTGATCCTTTGCATGATTCTTGGCGCGGCATATTCGCTCGTCATGTCGCTAACGAAGGAATTCATGGAGCCAATCATGTACTGGCGACAGATCGGCGCGATGCAGGCATGGAAGGTGATGAACGAATTCTGCTCGCAGTGCGCAGGCGCAGTCTTCCGCTATTACATCATGCTCTGCGCATGGTGGATCGCCGCGTTCTTCATGATCCTAGGCATCATCCTCTGCTCGCTCGGAACATACCTATTGCTGTTGATCGTTCCGTTCGTGAACATTCTGGCAACACTGCCCGTGACGATTTTCTTCCGTGCCACGGGACTTGAAATGCTCCGTCAATGGCGTCCCGACCTCGTGCCAGACAAACTGGACAAGGTTGCGCGTTTCGAATAACGGCGGCAAAGCGGCTACACGTCGCTAGTGCTCCGCCTTGAATTCCTTGACGAACTCCACAATGCGATCGACAGCCTCCGCAGCAGGGATAACGCCGATTTGCTCACCGTGTCGGTAGAGCATGAAAACATCCTTGCCGCCAGCGACGGCGATGTCGGCATGTTTCGCCTCGCCTGGGCCATTCACGACGCATCCCATGACCGCGACATGCGGACGGGGCGCATTCGGATTCTCGCGGTAGTATGCTTCAAGCCGCGCTTCGACAGCCGCCGCGGTTCCGGCTACATCGACCTGGGTGCGCCCGCATGTCGGGCATGATGTCACCATCGGTCCCGGCGCCCGCATTCCAAGGCAACGAAGCAACTCAAGCCCTGCGCGCACTTCCTGTTCAGGCGCGGCAGTGAGAGAGACACGGATTGTATCGCCGATGCCTTCCATGAGAAGCATGCCCATCGCCGCCGCGGAACGCACGGCGCCAGAAAGAAGCGTACCTGCCTCCGTCACGCCAAGATGCAACGGATACGAAGTGCGCGATGCGAGAAGACGGTACGCCGCGAGCGTGCGCGGCACGTCGGACGCCTTGACGGAAATCTTGATCTCGTGGAAATCCTCGTCCTCGAGCATCGCCACGTGGCGCATTGCGCTTTCGACAAGCGCTTCGGGAGTCGGCCCGCCATACCGCTCAAGGAGATCCTTCTCGACCGATCCGCTGTTTACGCCAATGCGGATTGGCAAGCCATGATCTCGCGCTGAAGCGACGACCTCGCGCACATTGGCGCGTCCGCCGATATTGCCTGGATTGATGCGGAGCGCATCAACGCCAGACTCGGCGGACGCAATCGCAAGGCGATGGTCGAAATGAATATCTGCGACGATTGGAATCGGCGACTCGCGGCGAATGTCGCGCAATGCGTGCGCGGCCTCCATGTCGGGAACGGCGAGACGCACAATGTCGCACCCCAGACCGGCGACGGACTTGATCTGGGCGACCGTCGCGGCCACATCGCGGGTGTCTGTCTTCGTCATCGTCTGCACGCTTACTGGCGCACCGCCGCCAACGGCGACACCGCCAAGAGTGATGCGGCTGGTGTTTGTACGAGTTGTCATTCTGATTAAAACCTCGATCGCGGTCGATTGCAGTCGAAGCGTTCGATCGCAATCGGAAAAGAAAATGCTAGCGTGAAAGAACGTAGAGATAGCAGTCGCGGAGACCGCTCTTGAAGGCTTTGAAGTTGTACTTCTCCTCGAGGAGTCCAGCACCGCCAGAGGCGATGCGGCGGCGCATCGCCTCGTCACGGCCGAGTGTGACGATCGCACGCGCGAAGTCATCGGCGTTTGGCTGGACAAGCATGGCGGAACGCTCGTCGAGAATGAGCCTGTTCGCCTGGCAGTCCGTCGCGACAATCGCGCCGCCGGCCTTGAGATAGTCTAGCAACTTGAGCGGAGTGTTCGCCCCCGCGATGCGCGGCGAGAGGAGGACATCCGCCGCTGCGAGCGTATTCGGCAGTTCATCGGGCGCGATGAAGCCTGCGAAGGAAACCGAGCCTACGACATCCGCGGCCTTGAGCTGTTCGCGGCGCGCCTTGATTTCATCCGGCGTGCCGCCAATGATCAGGAAGTGGAGGCGCGGCTCGGCCTTTGCGGCCTTGCAGATCGACTCGAAAAGAAGATCGATTCCCTGATAGACAGCGAAAGAGCCGACATACGCGCAAAGCACGCAATTTCGACCGCCCGTGTACTTCGCGCGTTCGGCGGCGGTCGCCTCCGGCGTGGGTACGGCGAGAGATGAAGGAATATCGGGGATATGACAGGCGCGTCCGCCACAGCCCGCCTTCTGCGCCTGCTCGACAAGCGCGGGACCGGTGCCGATAACCGCATCGGCATGGCGTATCACGAAATGCTCCACCGCGGTGTAGGCGCGCATGATGAAGTTGCGGCCCTTGCCCTTCTTGTAGCTCGAAGGGTCGGAATGTTTCTCGAAGACAAGTCGTGCGCGGCCGATTCGCGATGCCGCCCAGGCGACGATTCCCGCGTCCTCTACGCCATGCACCACGGCGTAACGGTGGCGGATCACCATACCAAGCGACATGAAGAACATCACGCCATCAAAGGCGAGCTTGAGAAGCGAAGGGCCGATCGCGATTTTCTTCGCGAAAAAGAGATTGGGCGCGCGGACGATACGGACTCCGGGAACCTCGCGGCGCTGGCCAAGCGGAAGCGTAAGGAAATCGACCTGATAGCCGAGTTGCGAAAGCGACATCACATCGAAACCGAGACGAATGGGCGAACCGCGCCACTCGAAAAAAGGCTGCGATGCGATGAAAAGGATGCGTTTGGATGCTTGTTTCATACGGGGATGGAAATGGTGAAATGCACAAGGATGATAGCACGGAAGAAAGGCAAGAGGTAAGAGGGAAAAGGAAAAGGTTGTATTTGAAGGCTGCAATCGCCATTTGCCTGATTGGCCCTGCCTTTGCGACGTGGATGGAAATGAGGATCAGCCTCGATTCGGCCGCTTATTTTGCGGCAAGCCGTCCTTGTAGTTCGGCGCGCATTTTCGTATCATTGCTTAATCCCATTTTGCGGCGCGCCGTTTTCCCGGCAGCCGCGCACTGACAGGAAGTACACCATGCTGGATATCAAGAAAATCCGCGAGCAGACCGAGGAAGTCCGCGAGGATCTCCGCCGCCGCGGCGACTACGACTCCCTCATCGACCGCGTTCTCGAACTCGACGGACAGCGCCGCAACGCGCAGACCACCGCCGACGAGCTGAAGACTCGCCGCAACAGCCTTTCGAAGGAAATCGGCGCGCGCCGCAAGCGTGGCGAAGATACTGAATCCACGCAAGCCGAGGTCCGCTCCATCGGCGACCAGATCGCCGAACTGGACAAGAAGGCCGCCGAGGTCGAGACCGAGCTTCGCGAGACGATCCTCCGCATCCCGAACCTTCCCTGCAAGACGATCCCCACAGGCCCCGACTCCTCCTGCAACCGCGTCGTCCGCCTTGTCGGCGAAGAGCGCAAGTTCGACTTCGAGCCGAAGGACCACATCGCCATCGGAGAAAAGCTCGGCATCTTCGACTTCCCGCGCGGCGTGAAGCTCACCGGTACCGGCTTCCCGATTCTCCTCGGCCAGGGAGCCAAGCTCCAGCGCGCGCTCATCCAGTACATGCTGGACACGCACTGCCAGAAGCAGGGCTACACCGAGATGCTCCCGCCTTTCGTCGTGAACTCCGATTCCATGACCGGCACCGGCCAGCTTCCGAAGTTCGCCGAGGATCTCTACCACTGCCAGATCGACGACTTCTGGCTGATTCCGACCGCCGAAGTACCTGTCACGAACTTCTACCGCGACGACATACTCGACGCCAAGTCCCTCCCCGTGAAGCTCACCGCCTACACGCCCTGCTTCCGCCGCGAGGCGGGTTCCGCCGGCAAGATGACGCGCGGCATGCTGCGCGTGCACCAGTTCGACAAGGTCGAGATGGTGAACTTCGTTAATCCCGAAACCTCCTACGACCAGCTTGAGATTCTTGTGAGCGAGGCTGAGTCGATCCTCACCGGACTCGGCCTGCATTTCCGCGTCCTCGAGCTCTGCTCCGGCGACATGGGCTTCTCCGCCGCGAAGTGCTACGACCTCGAACTCTGGGCCCCCGGCACGAAGACCTGGCTAGAAGTCTCCTCCTGCTCGAACTTCGTCGATTACCAGGCCCGCCGCGCCAACATCCGATTCCGCGGCGAGGACGGCAAGCTGCGCTTCGTCCACACCCTCAACGGTTCCGGCGTCGCCCTGCCCCGCCTGATGGTCGCCCTCCTCGAGAACTACCAGCAGCCCGACGGATCGGTCATCCTCCCGCCGGCGATCATCCCCTACATGGGCGGCGTCGATCGTCTCGTCCCGCAGGCATAATCCACCGAGGCCGAAAACTTGGCAGCAACAGATCAAGACACCGCGACCCGCAAGTCCGAACTGGCGCGGCGGCGTACCTTCGCGATTATCTCGCACCCCGACGCCGGCAAGACGACGCTCACCGAAAAGCTCCTGCTCTACGGTGGCGCGATCCAGCTTGCCGGCTCGGTGCGCGCGTCGCGCGCCCAGAAGAACACCACGTCCGACTGGATGGAGCTTGAAAAGGCCCGCGGCATCTCGGTCTCGTCCACGCTGCTCCAATTCGACTACGGCGGATGTGTCGTAAACCTGCTCGACACCCCAGGCCACAAGGACTTCTCCGAAGACACCTACCGCGTGCTTACCGCCGTCGATAGCGCCGTATTGGTGATCGACGCCGCGAAGGGCATCGAGGAACGCACCCGCAAGCTTTTCGAAATCTGCCGAATGCGCGGCGTCCCGATCTTCACCTTCATCAACAAGATGGACCGTCCGTCGAAGCCGCCGCTGGAATTGCTCGACGAGCTTGAAAGCGTTCTCGGCATCGGCGCGTTCCCCGTGACATGGCCACTCGGTTCGGGGCAGGAGTTCCAGGGCGTTTACGACCGTCTGGAGCGCAAGCTCCACCTCTACGAGCGCACTGCCCACGGCCAGTACCGTCCGCCAGAAGAAGTCGGCGGCTACGACGATCCCGCGATCCGCGCCCGCATTCCGCAAGCCGTTTACGACCCATGGCGCGAGGAAGTGGAGATTCTCGAGGCCGCTGGCGCGGAATTCAATTCCGAAGAGGTTCTCGCTGGACACATCACACCCGTATTCTTCGGCAGCGGCATCACGAACTTCGGCGTCAAGCACCTGCTCGAGTACTTCATCAGGTACGGCGCGAAACCGCAGCCGCGCATTTCAAACGGTACGCCTGTCCCGCCCGAAAGCGACACCTTCTCCGGTTTCGTCTTCAAGGTCCAGGCGAACATGAATCCGCGCCACCGCGACCGTCTCACCTTCGTGCGCGTTTGCTCCGGCACCTTCCACAAGGACATGGTCGTGCCAGATCCCGAGACAAGCGATCCCGTCCGTCTCGCCTACCCGCAGAAGCTCTTCGCGCAGGATCGCGAAACGCTTGAGGAGGCCTTCCCCGGCGACATCGTGGGTCTCGTTACCCACAAGGCATTCCGCATCGGCGCGACACTCTCTACCGACCCGTCGATCAAGTACGACGAAATCCCACGCTTCACCCCCGAAGCCTTCGCGACAATCCGCAATCACGGAACCGGCAAGTACAAGCAGTTCCGCGACGGCATGTCGCAGCTTCTCCAGGAGGGCGTGATCCAGGCCTTCTACAGTCTGGACGAGGATCGCACCTACACGCTTCTCGGCGCCGTCGGCCAACTGCAGTTCGACGTGGTCGTCCACCGTCTCACCAACGAATACGGCGCGGAGCCGATTCTTGAGGCGGCCCCGTACACTGTCGCCCGCTGGTTCGGTCCCGAAGTCCCTCGCGCCGAAGTCGAGAGCTTGTTCCTCGGCGCTGGAGTGCGTCTCGCGCTGGACATGGACGGCAAGCTCGTAATCCTCTTCCCCACAACCTGGTCATGCGAATACTTCATGAAGGAACACCCGAAGTATCCGCTTTTCCCCACCTCGCCGAAATGATGCAGACAAGGACAGGATAGGTAAGAGGTAAAAGGTAAGAGGTAAAAGGTAGTAAAACCGATTTCCCATCACGCAAACCGACAAAGGAGCATCATGCAGGAAGTTGTCTATAATGGCTGGAAGTGCCTTCGCATCGCGAACAAGGAAGTAGAACTGATCATCACCCGCGACATCGGCCCGCGCATCATTCGCTTCGGCTTCATCGGCGGACCGAATATCATCGGCGAGATTCCCGCCGACCAGGGAGGCATGAACGAGCCGGAATGGAAGAACCGCGGCGGCCACCGCTGCTGGATCGCCCCCGAATCCATGCCCTGGAGCTACGAGCTCGACAACTCGCCATACGCCGAAGCGGCCGCGATTTCCGGCGGCATCCGCACTCGCCAGGAGCCCGGGCCCGTGACAGGCCTCGCCAAGGAAATGGAGATCACCCTGGACTCCGATTCCAACGCCGTCCGCGTCCTCCACCGCTACACGAACAAGGGCAAGGGCCCCGTCGATTTCGCTCCGTGGTCGATCACCGTGATGGGCACCCGCGGACAGGAGATCATCCCGCTTCCAGCGTATGTCTCCCACGACGAACGCCTCACCCCCAACCAGGCATGGAGCCTCTGGGGCTACACGAACTTCACCGACCCCCGCTGGACGATCGGCGGCCGCTACATCTTCCTCCGCCAGGATCCGGACTGCAACGGCCCGACGAAGCTCGGCGTCGCGCACCGTGAGGGCTGGGTCGCCTACCAGCGCGAGAACATGCTCTTCGTGAAGTACACCAACTTCGAGGAAAGCGCGAAGTACCCGGACGGCGGCATGAACTACGAGACTTATACCGACGCCAACATCCTCGAGATCGAAACGCTCGGCGGCATGGTCACCCTCGCCCCCGGCGCGTCTGTCGAGCATGTCGAGAACTGGAAGCTCTTCAAGGACGTCCCGCTCTGCAAGACAGAGGATGACGTGGACCGCATCGTGCGTCCGCTGATCTAATCCCCCACCCCGCCAAAAAACGGCGCGCCGCTTTTTTCCGCGGCGCGCCGTTTCCCAAAATCGTCCACGCGACCGAATGCAGACGAACCAGACAAAGAAGAGCGCAACGCCACGACAGCGCCACCGCGCGCTTCCAGGCTTTGGCCTCACTCTTGGCTTTACGCTCTGCTATCTCGGACTGCTCGTTGTAATCCCGCTCGCCGCCGCGTTCCTGAAGGCGTCATCGCTCGGCTGGTCGCAATTCTGGAGCGTCGTTACCGATCCACGCGCACTCGCCGCGTTCCGCCTCAGCTTCGGCGCGGCATTCATGGCGGCGGCGATCAACGCCGTGTTCGGATTTCTCGTCGCCTGGGTCCTCGCGCGCTACCGCTTTCCAGGATCACGCATTGTCGATGCGCTCGTCGATCTTCCATTCGCGCTTCCGACATCGGTCGCGGGCATAGCGCTCGCGTCGATCTACGCGCCAAACGGATGGATCGGGCGCCTCGCCGCGCCCTTGGGCGTGAAACTCGCGTTCACTGAAGCCGGCATCGTGATCGCGCTTGTATTCATAGGACTTCCATTCACGGTCCGAACGCTGCAGCCTGTCATCTCCGACCTCGACACCGAAGTCGAGCAGGCCGCCGCGTCGCTCGGCGCGTCGCGTCTCCAGACCTTCTTCCGCGTGATCCTGCCCGAACTCCTCCCAGCTTCGCTCACCGGCTTCGCCCTCGCCTTCGCGCGCGCAGTAGGCGAGTATGGCTCGGTGATCTTCATCGCGGGCAACATGCCGGGGAAGACAGAAATCCTCCCGCTTCTCATCGTTACAAAACTGGAGCAATACGACACCGCCGGCGCGACCGCGCTGGCCGTTGCAATGCTCGTCCTCTCGTTCGCGATGCTTCTTTGCATCAACCTGCTCCAGGCTTGGACTGCGCGACGCGGCGAGCGGTGAATCAAAACCAAGGATCAAACGCCATGGACAACTGCACACTTTTCGACAAGATCGACATGTCCGCCTTGCTGAATGGTTCCGCAAAGCGCCTTCTTCCCGAAGCCCGCGACCCCGCGCTCTTCACCCGCCATGCCGAGGCGCTCGATGCAGTCGAAGCCCGCGCGCGCGCCGCCATCGGATCCCCGATCCCGCAACTTCCATGGTCCTCATTCCGCCTTTACCGCGACACCGGCAACCGCTACATCTACGAAGCCCCGTACTTCGAGCGCCGCAAGCGCCTTGCGGACCTGCAGGTGTGCCTGCTCGCCGGCCGCGATGCCGATGGCACGATGCTCGCCGCCTTCCAGGATTTGATCTGGGCGATCTGCGAGGAATACACATGGGCGCTTCCCGCCCACCTTGGAGAGTGCCCAATAAGCAGGCACGAATCCATCCAGCTCGACCTGTTCGCGTCGGAGACGGGCTTCTACCTCGCCGAGATACTGCACAACCTCGGCGACAAGCTAGACCCGCGCATCGCGACTCGAATCAGGGAAAGCCTCCACACGCGGATCATCGACAGCTTCCTCACCAACTATCCGAGGATGTTCTGGGAAGACGGCCACAACAACTGGGCCGCGGTCTGCGCGGGAAGCATCGGCGCGGTCTTCCTCTACGAAGAACACGACCCCATCAGGCTCGAAACGGCATTCACCCGCATCTTCGGGATCCTGAAGCGCTACATCGCGTCGTTCCCCGACGACGGCACATGCGAGGAAGGCACCGGCTACTGGGCTTATGGATTCGGCTATTACGTCGTCATCGCCGACCTCCTTCACGCATACACGGACGGCGCGATCGACCTCTTCGCGGATCCGAAGATCAACGCGATCGCGCGCTATCCGCAACGCGCGCAACTCACGTCCAACCGCACGGTGAGCTTTTCCGACGGCGACAGATTCTACGCCCCGCTCAATTTCGCCCTGGAGCGCCTGCGCCGTTGCTTTGGCGACATCTCGCTTCCCGGCGGACACATCAAGGCCGCGCCGAATCCGAAGCCCGGCCACCTTGTACGCGAATTCGCATGGTGCGATCCAAGCCGGCCCGCGACCACCCCGCCCGACACCGTCGAGTTCTTCACGGGACAGGAATGGCTGGTCGTCCGCAAGTCGCCCTTCGCCTTCGCCGCGCTCTTCGGACACAACGGCGTCTCCCACAACCACAACGACGTCGGTTCGTTCCTCATGCTCGATGGCGACAGCGAAGGGCCGATGGATCTGGGCCGTGGAGAATACACCCGCCAGTATTTCGGCCCGCAACGCTACGAATGCCTCTGCTGCAGTTCGGAAGGCCACAGCGTCCCGGTCATCGGCGGACAGTACCAGAAACACGGCAAGTCGCACCGTGCTTCCGACGTGCGCTTTGAAAAGCAGGCGGACGGAACCGTCGTATTCTCCGGCGACATTGCCGGAGCATACGAGATCGAAGGCCTGTCATCGCTCCGCCGCACCTTCGCGATACGTCCAGAAACGGGCGGCGTGACGGTCTCCGACACCTTTGGATTTAGCGGCGCGCCGCTTTCCGTGACCGAACGGCTCATCGGCTTCGCGAAACCAGAAATCATTGCGCCGGGCAAAGTGCGCTTCGGGGCATTCCATGTCGAGTTCGATCCCGCGCTCCCCGCCAAGATCGTGGCCCTCTCCGGCAATTCATACGGCTCGCCGGAAAACCGCGTCGCGAAGAAGATGGAAGTCTTCGCCCTGGACATCGAAGTGCCCAATGCATCCGCTTTCACGGTTGCATTCCACCCGGTAGCGCGGTAATGAACCCCACCACTCCGCCTTGACATAGTTTGGTGGCCCGAATGGGCATCCGACTGCGGTCGATTGCGATCGATTGCAGTCGTTTATTTTCAAGGCAAACAAATCGAGGTCTGTCCCCGTTTCTACTTTGCTCCATCTTCCCTTTCATTCACGCCTTGAATTTGTTAGAATGGCTTTCGCTTTTTTCATCCGGAAATCTTAGAAAACCCAAGGAAAACCATGAGACCCGTAGTCCTTATCATCCGTGACGGCTGGGGCATCAACCCCCGCGCCGATGGCAACGCCGTTTTCGCCGCAAAGACCCCCAGCATCGACCGTTATCTCGCACGCTATCCCTGGTCACGCCTGGCTTGCTGCGGCGAGGCTGTCGGCCTGCCAGATGGATACCAGGGTTCAAGCGAAGTCGGTCACCTCAACATCGGCGCCGGCCGCGTCGTGATCCAGGAACTCAAGCGCATTGACGACGGTCTCTCCACGGGCGAGCTCTTCAAGGCGGAGAAGTGGACGAACCTCATCGCCGCATGGAAGAAGTCCGGCGGTGCATTCCATTTCATGGGCCTGCTTCAGGACGAGGGTGTCCACGCCCACCAGGAGCACCTCTTCAAACTCATGCGCCGCGCCCGCCAGGAAAATCCCTCCGGCGAGATCGTCATCCACCCATTCCTCGACGGTCGCGACACCCCGCCGCGTTCAACCCTCGAATACATCGCGCGTCTCGAACGCGAGATGGCCGCGGTCGGCAACTGCCGCATCGGCACCGTCATGGGCCGCTACTACGGCATGGACCGCTCGAAGAACTACGCGCTCACCGACGAAGCGTTCCATTGCCTTGTCCTCGCCGAAGGCCGCCGCGCCGCTTCCGCCGTCGAAGCCGTGAAGGCCTCCTACGCCAGCGACCTTACGCCCGATGGCGCGGAGATGACCGACGAGTACATCCCCTGCCACGTGATCGGCGATTTCGCCGGCATCCGCGACGGTGATGTCGTGATGCACTTCAACTACCGCCAGGACCGTGCCATCCAGCTCACGCAGGCCTTCGTCTGCGAGGACTACCCAGGCTCCCGCAAGGCGCGTCCGCAGGTGACCTACCTCGGTTTCACCCGCTACTGGGATGAGTTCGAAGACTACCTCCTCGGCGCGATGGGCGCGGGCGGCGGCATGGCGAATCTCCTCGGCGAAGTCGTAAGCCGCGCCGGCCTGCGACAGCTCCGCATCGCGGAAACTCAGAAGTTCCGCCATGTGACAAGCTTCTTCAACGGCAAGTCCACACAGCCCTCCGATGGCGAAGAGCAGGTGGATATCCCGAGCCGTTTCGATCCCGCGACATTCGCGAGCCACCCCGAAATGGAAGCGGAGAATGTTACCGACGCGCTCCTCAAGCGCCTCGAAAACAATCCGTACGCGCTTATCGTCGTCAACTACGCCAACGGCGACATGGTCGGCCACACTGGCGTCTTCGACTCCGCCCGCAAGGCCGTCGAGATCGTCGATGCGCAGATCGCCCGCCTGATGAAGCGCCTCGAGGAACTCGACGCGCACGTCCTCATCACCGCCGACCATGGCAACTCCGAGCAGATGGTCGATTATGCCTCGGGCCTCGTCAAGACGAGCCACACGCTCAACGACGTCGAATGCATCTACGTCGCCCGCGACGCCGCTGGCGTCCGCATGGCCCCCGAAGGCAAGCTCTGCGACATCGCCCCCACGATCCTCGGCCTTCTCGGCATCGAAATCCCCGCCGAAATGACCGGCAGGAACCTGATTCTCGGCCGTCCCGATTGGGAAGAGAAGAAGGCGTGATGCGGATAATGGGCAAGTCCTGGTTGCGCACCGCGATGTTTGCAGCACTCGCATGGGTCGCCGCCGCCGCAATGGCGGTGGCGGCCGTGCCGGTTTCAGACGCATACCGCAGTCCGCGCGAAAAGGAACGCCCGGTCCGAAAATCGACTTCCTTCATAATCCTCCATACGACAGAAGGATCGTTCAGGGGTTCGGCTGAAAAACTCAAGAACCGCGGAGAGGCCAACTATCTCGTCGCCGAGAACGGCCGCATCTACAGGATCATCGACGACCGCCGCGTCGCGTACCACTGCGGACGCAGCATGTGGAACAACCAGCGCGAGATCGACAATGTCTCTGTCGGCATCGAAATCGTCGGCTACCACAACAAGGACATCACCGCCGCGCAGTATCGCGCGGTCAAGTCCCTTGTCGATATGCTGAAGGCGAAATACAAGGTGCCCGACGACCGCGTGCTGCCGCATTCGATGGTCGCGTACGGCACTCCAAACCGCTTCTGGAAACGAAGCCATCGCGGGCGCAAGCGCTGCGGGATGCGCTTCGCGATGACATCCGTCCGCACGAAACTCGGCTTGAAGAAGAAGCCCGCAAAGGATCCGGATGTGGCCGCGAAACGCCTGGTCGTGGCAGACCCATATCTCGAAAGAGTCCTCTTCGGCGGATCCGCGAAGGAGCAGGAACAAGCCGCGGCCGCATACCAGAAGGTCACGGAATCGAATGTGATTTCATCGTCGCGGTCGGCATGGGACATCGCGCGCGACCAATACAACAAGGCGACGACCATATACGTTTACCCGGATGGCACCCGCCATCCGGGCAATACGATTACGAACTGGAAGTCCATCAAGCCAGGCACGAAGGTGCTGCTTGATGCGACGACGGCAAACAACGACGAGCCGGAAACACCCACGACTCTCGGTCAAAATGTGCAGACCGCAGCCGAAGTCGCAGGCGCCGAAGCGACATCGGAATCAACGATATACCTGCTTTCGAACGGCACCTATTTCCGCGGCAGCGATGCCGATGCCGCAATCCTCCAGAAACTTCCGGCGGGCACGCGCATTTTCACCGGCTACGCAATCGGCGGTCCGATCACAGCGAAACGCGCCGCCTTCGATATCTGCGGCGCCAGCTGGCGCGCACCGGACACATATTTCCTGTTCCCCGACAAGTCGATCCACACCGGCGACAAGGTCGATCCAAAGAAAATCCCCGCGAAGACGATCATCTTCTACAAGAACTAGTCGCCACCCTTGACTTACTGGCGGGGCGCGTCGCCGTTCATTCCAAGCGCTACGGCGTCGGCGGCACACTTACGCAGATTGAGCGCATCGGCCTTGCCGATGTCGGCGGGAATGTATGAATCCTCGGGCACCGGACGCCCGTAAAGCGACTGGAACCAGACGCACGCCTGCATGTACTCGCCACGGCGGTTGAGGTGGATCGTATCGACGGAAATGGACATCTCGCCGGACTTCTCGCTCTTGCGCCAGCCATGATAGCGGCCGACGACATCCCCAGCCTGCGATGGAAGGTCCGGCGGACGGAATGCGGCAAGCTCTTCTTTCGTCGGCGCGACGTATGGCCGGGTCTCGCGTTCGCGGTAAAGTTTCACGGCGCGCCCCGTAGGAATCACGGGAAAACCAGTGTGCTCGGCGAACTGCGTGTATGCCGCGGTCACGCGCTCGTGCATCCCATCCTGGTCGAAACCCCAATCGCCTTCGCCGCGCAGACGGCCATCATCGGCGCGATACGCCCATGTCTGCTGTATCCAAATCCGCGCATTCGGCGCAAGGCGCCTGATCTCCCCGATCAGTTTGTCGGCGAATGGCTGGTAGTTCCCGTAGTTCCAGCTTTCATGGCTCGCCTGCTGGATTGTAACGATATCCCAGTCGCCCTGCGCAAGAAGCTCGTTGATGCTCGCGCGACACTGTTCCGTTTTAACTTCGCGATTACCGCCACGCACGATCCAAGTGCGCGCGTCGTACTGGCGCTTCTCCGGATCTTTCGCGGATTCCTCGAAATTCGCCCAGTGGCTGCGAAGCGGGCATCCACCGATGTACGCACTCGTGAGCTCGATCTCGCAATCCGGGACAGACGCTACAATCTTCGGCATGTCGGTGCCAACGCACACCGAGAAGCTGTTGCCGATCATCAGGATTTTAAGGAACTGCATCATGGTCGCTCCAGTTTGCGGTTTTGCTCGAGTACATTCCTACTTTCCGGCCAGCATGGCATTGATGGCGGCGGCGCACTTGCGCCCCTCTCCCATCGCGAGGATCACGGTTGCGGCACCGAGCACGATGTCGCCGCCGGCATACACGCGGTCGATCGAGGTCTTGCCGTTTTCGTCAACGAGGATATGCCCATGACGGTCAACGGCGAGACCGTCGGTCGTCTGGCTGATCAGCGGGTTCGAGCCATTGCCGATCGCGACGACCACGGTATCGACTTCGAGCGTAAACTCGCTGTCCGGACGCTCCACGGGACGGCGGCGCCCAGATGCATCGGGTTCGCCAAGGTCGTAGCAAATGCACTCCATCGCCGTGACACGCCCGGCATCGTCGCCAATGATGCGCTTGGCATTGCGGAGCAGCATGAACTCCACGCCCTCCTCCCGCGCATGCTCGACCTCCTCGGCGCGCGCTGGCATTTCCTCCGCGGAGCGACGATAGACGAGATACACCTTTTCCGCGCCGAGACGCAACGCAGTGCGCGCGGCATCCATCGCGACATTGCCGCCGCCGAGTACCGCGACCTTCCTCGAGGCGTATGCCGGGGTATGCGAATGCTCCGCATCGTACGCGCGCATCAGGTTCGAGCGCGTGAGATATTCGTTCGCGGAAACAACGCCCACGAGATTTTCGCCCTCGATGCCCATGAACTTCGGAAGACCAGCGCCAGTGCCGACGTAAACTGCGTCGAAGCCATCCTTGTCGAGCAAATCGCGCAGGCGGCGCGTGCGGCCGACCGCGAAATTGTTTTCGATCTTCACGCCCATCGCGGCAAGCCCATCGATCTCCTTCTGGACAATCGCCTTCGGCAGACGGAATTCCGGAATACCGTAAACCAGGACTCCGCCCGGCTTGTGGAAGGCCTCGAAGACCGTCACATCGTGTCCCGCGCGACGCACGTCGGCCGCCGCCGTGATGCTCGATGGCCCCGTGCCGATAACGGCCACGCGCTTGCCGGTGGCGGGAGCGACATCAGGTGCGCGGATCTTGCCAAGCTCGCGCTCGCGGTCGGCGACAAAGCGCTCGAGGCGTCCGATTGCCACGGCCTTGCCAACATCCTTGAGCCCCTTGCCAAGCGTGCAACCCGCCTGGCACTGCTTCTCCTGCGGACAGACTCTCCCGCACACCGCGGGCAAAAGGCTGCTCTTGCGGATGATGCCGATCGCGCCATCGAAGTCGCGGTGGGCGATCGCATCGACGAACTCGGGGATGGAAATCCTTACAGGGCATCCCTGCATGCACGGCGCGTTCTTGCACTGCAGGCAGCGGTTCGCCTCGACGACAGCCTGCTCCTCGGTGTAGCCCAGTGCGACTTCGGACATGTTGTGGCAGCGCACCTGCGGATCCTGCGACGGCATCTCCTGCGGCGGAATGGCCATGCGGTCGCGCGGGCCAAGCGCCTTGCCCTCAATGCCGGCGAGAATCGCGGCGGCCTCGGATTGCAAAACCTCTCTTGTCTTCATGAATGCTCCTCGAAAGAAATGCCTTGATTCTATACCAGCAGCCCTGATTCCTGCGACAGAAGAAATTCCTTGGCGAGTGAAAGCCCGTCGATCGTGTCAAGTCCGCCGACGGCGTCGGCGAGTTCGCTCCGCGAGATTTCGTATTCGTTTCCGCCCCTGCGATGGGTGAATACTAGCTCGAAGTCGCCAGGATAGTTGAAGAGCGTAAGCAGCATCTGTGCGATATCGCCCATCGGCGGCAGGTCGATGTGCTTCGCCGAAAAGAAATACTCAAGGGTCGTGCCAACGCCCTTCCCGCTCTTCAGCGACACGCCGCCGTCGGTCGCTTCGCAAATCTGCTTCAGCAGCGGCAGGCCAAGGCCCACCTTACGCTTGTCGTGCTTGCCCGCCTCGGTGTAGAAGGGATCGAAGGCGCGGGCCACTGTCGCCTCGTCCATGCCCTTGCCGTTGTCGCGGATCGAAACGGAAATGCGTTCGCCATCTTCGACGAGCGACACCTCGATCTTCTTCGCGCCGGCCTCGATCGAGTTCTGCGCGGTATCGGCTAAAACGTCTGCGAGAGATGCATGCACTTCTCAAAACCTTGTTATCTTCGGGGAAACGGTTGTAGCTCTGGCGGCGAAGGCCGCGCGAAGGGCGGCAATGGTGAAATCGGGAAGATCGGCCTCTGTCCAGACACGGGCGACATCGTCGAGACTGTGCGCGTCGGAACTGCGGGTGACAGCATACCCGCCCGCCTTTGGAATCCATTCGTCGGCATTGGCTGTGCGCGAAAGTTCGACCGCATCAAAATAGTGGCCGCCGCCCTCGAATGGCTCGGGGATGGAACCGAGGGCGGAAATCACCGAGAAGTTCGCGCGGTCGATATGCGCCGCGATGTAGAGCCCGCCGAGTTCACGCACCTTTTCGGCCGTTTCGGGAATCGACTTGCGACACGCCATCGCGAGAATGCGCCATTCCATTTCGACGATATCGTCGTCCCACGTAACCACTGGCTGGTCGCCGAATGTACCGGGATCGTTCACTCGTTTCGGAAGCGCGGCATAGACCCAGTCCGTCATCGCGAGCGCCTGGTCAACGGTATCGAAAAGCGCGAGCGTGTGCGCTTCTTCCGAAGTGCATACCTCGAGGCCGAAGAGACACTTTAGGCCGGCGTCCGCCGCGCATTTCGCGATTGCGGGCGCATTGCGCGCGCTTTGGTGGTCGGTAAGCGCGATTCCGCCCATCCCAGCCTCCACCGCGCGCCGCACGATTTCCGAGGGCGACATCTCAAGGTTCGCGCACGGGGAAAGACAGGAGTGGATATGGAGGTCGAAGCGCATGTGGAAACGTCATTCGACGGGCGGAAGTTCGGAAAGCGCAAGCGAAGCCGCATACTGCGAAAGCGGGGTGACGATGATCGCGACGCCTTCGCGCGCGGCGGCTTCCGCCATGTCGGGCGGGATCGGGCGATCATGGCAGACGACTATCACGAAGCAACCGACGAGCGTGCAGACTGCGATGGTGTTGAGGTGGTTCTGCACCGTCACCAGCGCACACCCTTCGCCGGCGTGCGCCATAACGTCCGAAAGCAGGTCGCCAGCATAGACGCACGTTGCCGCGGCGTCATCCGCCGCGACCTCGATCCTGCCATGTACCTTCGTGCAAACTTCTTCAAGCGTCATAATTCCAAAACACCTTTTGCGCCTGGCTTCGCTCGCACACCATCCTTTGGGATGCGATATCACTGCCCTGAGGGCGCGGCTTCTCGCCCGCAGTCCGCATCGTCGGCATCGCGTCGAGGAAATGTCCGCGCATGTCCATGGATGGATAATATCATGCGGAGCAGTGACGATGGAAGACATTTGGTCTGCGGCGCGCCGCGTTTTTTTGAGATAACAGATTAAAAGATCCAAAACTGAAACTGATATTTCTTCAAGCAGTGTCGGCATAACGCACGATAGGCTACTCGCGACGGATAACGAATCGAAGTCACAGTTGGCAAGTTACACGATCCCACGCATGCGGCGGAGCGTCCATTCGACTACGCACGCGGCAAGGAGCGCAAGCGCGAACCAAGGGCCGGTCGTCGCCAGAGGCAAGCGAGTCTCATGGCGTCTGCCCGCACACCACGGTCGGATGGCTTCAATCAGCCTGTCAGATTCTTCACACGGAAAATAGACACCGTTCGCACGAACGGCAAGCGCGCGCAAATCGGCGTCGCGCCTCGCCAGCGAATAGCCTTCGCCCTGCAACGGCTCGAGATCGAACTCCTTCTCGAAGACCTCGATAACTTCCCCCGCACGCTCCGCCGCGATCCGCACGCGCTGCCGTCCTTGTTTCGCAAGCGTCGTCCGGGCAATCCATGCGTTCGGCTCCTCGCCCGGCAAGACTTCCATCGGACGCTCGCCAGTTTCATCGACAAGTTCGGCGCGGATTGAAACGCCATCGTTCGCAGTCGCACGGATTGTCGCCTCGACCACTTCGCCAGGCACTGGCACAGCGGGATTCCACGAGACCTGGATTACTCGTCCGCCCTCCGCGCTCCCCGCTGCGGCGCGCGACAGCTGGCGACAAAAGCGCCTGTAGAAATCGGCCTCGCGCCCCTGGCGGCGTCCCCATCTCCATGTCGTGTTCGATGCGACTGCGATAGACCTTCCCGCCCCCACTCGCATCTGCGCGACCATCGGGGCTCGGCCACCCTCCGTCTCTACCTCGACCAGCGACTGCGCCGAGGTCTTGAGCGACGTAACGGCGTTCACAGACTCAACAAAAAGCGGCGCGCCGTTTTTCCGGCACTCTTCGACCATCTCGCCGAGTCCCGCGACAGCGCCTTCGTCGGCTACCGATGGCGGAATCGCAAGCTGGAACTCGCCGCGTTGCAGCGTCCCTCCGTGTCCAACAACCTTCCACGGGAACAACACTTCAAGCTGCGAATCGCCATACCCGCCACCTTCGAAACTTTCTTCGCCGCCAAGCCAGACGATGCCGCCGCCGTTTTCGACGTATTCGAGCAACGCCATCTCCTGCGCAGGTTCAAAGGCGTCCGCGGGGAACGATCCGAAAATGATCGCGTCGAATTTGCCAAGCGCCTCGGACGATGCAGGCAGTCCATCCTCGAGCATCTTCGTGCGCTCTGGATCATCGCCCTGCACCGCGAACCGTGCGCCGCCCACCCTGTATGCCGCAGTGAATGAGATAGCGGGGTCCGATGAAAGCTCCTGACGCAGCATCTTCAAATCCGCGCCGAGGCGACACGAGAAGTAGAGGATGTTCATCATTTCGCGCCGCACTTCGACACGAGCCGCGCGGACATTGTCGAGCGATGAGATTTCGCCATCGGCAGCCTCGACGCGAAGTCGATATGGGACTGTGCCGGGGAGCGGACGCGATGTCTCGAACTCGACTTCCGCAGAACCGCCCGAAAGGTCGATGGTGCGATTCGCCAGTTCCGTCCAGCGTCCCTCCGCATCGCGGATGTCAAGGGTTGTCCGCGCCGCGCCAAGACGCTCGGTGAAACCAGCAGATCCCGTCGCGGCGATGGTCGCCTTGATTTTGAAATTCGTATCTTGCTCTACCGCATCTGGCGCATCAAGCGCGGTGATCCGGATGTTGTCGCAGTGTTCAAGGTCGCTGCCGACGCCAAGCACCGCAAGACGCGATCGTGGCAACCGTGGAATCTTCGCGGCGGCCTCGCCGCCATCAGTGACAAGCACCACGACCGACGCATCGCCATCGGAATCGGCGGCATGGTCGAGCGCCGCACGCAACGAGGTACGACCGGCTGGAGGCGCATCCAGCCCGCTTGGTTCCAAGACGGAATCGGAGAATGGAATCGTTTCGATTTCGACCGTCGATGGCAACGACGAGCGAAGTGAACCGACAAGGCGCTTCCCGCAGTCGAAACGCGCCATCGCGGAATCGCAATCCGCGGTCGCCATCGACTCCGAATGGTCGATGAGCACGATGACGCGCCGATTCGAATCACCGTCGCTCAAGCGCCTGCACGATGGATCGAGAAGCGCCAGCGTAACAAGGATGAACACGGCGCCCCTCGCAAGCGAAAGAGGCAAAGCCTTTGATGCGCCGAACCGCCGCCGCAAACTGCGGGAAGAGAAAACCAATGCGAGCGACATCGCGCCTGCGAGTGCAAGAACGACGAATGTCGGAAGCATTGGATTCCATGAGAGTGACATACGATAATCCGCTTTGCATGAAGAGTATCATCCCGCAACCATGGACGCAAGCAACCCTGCATCGCATGCCGGGAAACGGATTCCGGATGTCTGGACTGGAAGTCCGCTATGCGTTCGCCATCAGCCTGGTGAGGTTGCGCGCGAAGGCGGCGGGATCGCGCGGAGCCGAACCCTCGGCGACAAGCGACTGGTCGTACAGCAGGTCGATCATGTCGATGATCGCGGGGTCGTCGCGGTTTGCGGCGAAGCGGTCGGCGAGCCTGGCGACGAGCGGATGCGATGGGTTGATCTCGAAGATGCGGAGCGGCGTCGGCACGTCCTGCCCCATCGCGCGCATCATGCGGGCCATGGAGGGATTCATCGCGCCGGAATCGCGTGCAAGGGCCGCCGGCGAATCGACGAGCGTCTTGCCAAGGCGCGTCTCCTTCGCGAACTCGGTGAGATGCGCCTGCATGAAATCGAGCAGCGGGCGCAAACGCGCCTCGGCATCGGTGCGTTCCTTCTCCGCGGCATCCTTCTCCTCGGCGGAAGCGAGGTCGATGTCGCCCTTGTCGATCGAATGGAACTTGCAACCGTCGTACTCGTCCAACTCCGGCAGCGTCCACTCGTCGATCGGGTCGCCCATGAGAAGCACATCGAGGTTGCGCTTGCGGAAGGCCTCGAGATGAGGGGAACGGCGCGCGTCGTCGATCGTCTCGGCGCAGAGGTGGTAAATCTCCGTCTGCGTCGAAGGCATCGCGTCGCGGTACTCGCGAAGCGAAATGAGCTTGCCCTGGATGGCGGACTCGTAGAGGAAAAGGTCCTTCAGCTTCGCGGTATTCTCGAAATCGTAGTGGAGGCCTTCCTTGAGAATGCGTCCGAAAGCGCGGTAGAACTCGAGGTAGGCATCCTTGTCGGAATCCTTCATCTCCTTGAGCGTGGAGAGAATCTTGCCGGCCAGGTTGGCGCGTATCTTGCGGATCACGGCCTCGTCCTGAAGCATTTCGCGGGAGACATTGAGAGGCAGGTCTGAAGAATCGACGACACCGCGGACGAAGCGAAGGTGCTCGGGGAGAAGCGCCTCGAAATCGGAACCGATGAACACGTTGCGGACGTAAAGCTGGAGACCGTGCTTGCGGCCTGGGATGAAGAGATCCTGCGTCGCCGTCTTGGGGATGAAGAGAAGCGCGCGGAATTCAAGCTGGCCCTCGACCGCGAGGTGGATCGTCTTGAGCGGTTCCTGGTGGTCGTGGGTGAGATGCTGGTAGAACTCCTTGTACTCTTCTGGTTTCACGTCGGATTTCGGACGGCGCCAAAGCGCCTGCATCGTGTTGAGTGCTGGAAGCGCACGATCGATCTCCTTGCCGTCCGTAGCGAGGCGGATGGGATACGAGATGAAATCGGAATAGCGCTTTACGATATCGCGGATGCGCCACTCGTCGAGGAATTCAAGCGACTCCTCGCGGAAGTGGAGGGTGATGCGCGTACCGGGAATGTCGCGGTCGGAATCGGAGATCGTATAAGACCCATCGCCCTTTGATTCCCAGCGGGCGGCTGTCTGGCCTTCACCGCGGCGGAGCGAATCGACTGTGACAGACTCCGCGACCATGAACGCCGCGTAGAAGCCGACGCCGAACTGGCCGATCATTTCGGGGGCGTCCTTGCCGTCAGCCTTCTTGAGCGACTCGAGGAAGGCGCGTGTGCCGGACGACGCGATAGTGCCGAGATTCCTTTCAAGGTCGGCGGCGGACATGCCGATGCCGTTGTCCTCGATCACGAGCGTCTTCTTTCCCTTGTCGGCGACAAGGTCGATGGCCCATGCGGGGGAATCGCTCACGAGCGACTTGTCGGTAAGGCCCTCGTACTGTGCGCGGTCGATGGCGTCGGATGCGTTTGAGACGAGCTCGCGGAGGAAGATTTCGTTCTTCGAATAAAGCGAATGGATAACGAGGTGGAGAAGATCGCTAACCTCGGTCTTGAATTGGCATGTGCGTGCTTCGGACATTTCTTTGCTCCTGATTCTCTTAGGGTTCGGATGAAACGGACGGCATGATAGCACAAGGCTTTTGCGATGGCAATGGAACGGGGACACGCCGCGATTGCCGATCGCCCGGCGATGGAAGGATGGCGACATGCGGACGCAGCCTGATCAACCACCGGTTGCGAGGCGCATGATGGATTGTTCGGAAAGGGCGTCGCCAGCCAGCTCGCCGGCAATGGCGCCATGGAATAGCACGATGGCGCGCGTGCATAGCCGCACAATCTCCTGGCCCTCGCCAGAAAGGACCACGACCCCCACCCCGTCAGCGGCGATCTTGCGGATGATTTCGTAGATCTCCTGCTTGGCGCCGACATCCACTCCCTGTGTCGGGTTGTCGAGGATCAGTATCTTCGGGTTGGCATTCAGCCAGCGGGAAAGTATGACCTTCTGCTGGTTGCCCCCCGAAAGGGTCGTGATGGGATCGTCGGCATTCCCGTACTTGATGCGGAAGTCGCGCGTGTTTCGGGCGAACTCCTCCCGCTGTCTGGAACGGCGCAACAGCAGATTGGAGCGATAGCGGCGCAATGTGGCAAGCGTTCCGTTATCGGCTATCGACAAATCAGGCAGAACCGCGTTTTCCTTGCGGTTGTTCGGGAGGTATGCGATGCCATGCGCAAGGGCCTCGCGGGTGCTTGCCGCATGGAAGGGATCGCCATCCAAAATCATTTCGCCCGTAGCATCGGCGATGTCGCCGGAAATCGCGCGGAAGATTTCGCTTCGTCCGTCGCCAAGCAGGCCGGTGAACCCGAGGATTTCACCGGCGCGAAGCGAGAACGAAACGCCGTTGAAGTCGCGTCCGTGCGACAGTCCGTCCACGCGGAGAAGCTCGCGGCCATCGGGCTGGAAAAACGGCGCGCCGTTTTTTTCGGCCGCCATGTCGCGTCCGACAATCAACCGCGAAAGTTCATCGGTTCCCGCCTGCGCCATGTCGCCATCCGCGACGAGGCTGCCGTTTCGCATCACCACGTATGCGTCGCAAAGTTCCTTCACCTCGCGAAGCTTGTGGGAAATGAAGAGTATTGTCACACCCTGCACGGCAAGACGGCGGACGAGATCGAACAGACGCTTGATTTCAGGCTCGGCGAGCGAGGTCGTCGGCTCGTCCATGATCAGGCATTTCGCATGGCAGAGAAGCGCTCGCGCAATTTCCACGAGCTGCTTGCGCGATGCGTCCAGGCCGCGCATTTCGGCATCGGCGTCGATATCGATCCCGATCTGGCGCAGCACATCCGCGGCTTCGCGGCGCATGGAATCGCGGTCAAGGAATACACCCTTGCGAAGTTCGCGCCCGAGGAACATGTTCTCGTACACGCGCAGGTCGTTTACGGGCGAAAGTTCCTGATGGATGAAGGCGATGCCATGCGCTATCGAATCCTCGGGACCATGGAAGCAGACCGGCGCGCCATCGATCAGGAGACCGCCGCGCGCCGGCTGGACAAGGCCGCCGAGGATGTTCATCAGCGTTGACTTGCCAGCGCCGTTTTCGCCAAGGATGGCGAGGATGCGGCCTTCAGGCACATCGAAGCTGACGTCGTGGAGAACCTCGACTACGCCATACGAAAACGAAATGTGATCGAAGGCGACATTCATCTTTGTGCACTAGGCTGAGTGGATGCCGCCGACACGAATCAATACGGGGAATTGGCGTCGAGGAAATCGGCGCAGTTGCCGCGATCGACGATCGTGGTCGGAATCACGAGCTTCTGCGGGACTTCGGCGCCGGTGACGAGTCCGTGGGCAGCGTTGACAGCCTCGATGACCATGTTCGGGCTGTAGAGCGCGGACTGGATCCAGATGTTCTCGTTAGCCGGCATCATCTTGAAGTACTCCTGGCAGCCGCCACCGCCGGTGACGACCTTGATGTCCGTGCGGCCGGACTCCTGAATCGCCTGGAGAATGCCGATGGAGGTTTCATCGTCAATCGAGAAAACGCCGTCGATCTGCGGATTCGCGACAAGGACATCGGCGAAATCCTTGAGACCGGCCTCGCGGGTGAACTGCGTCGCGTAGCGGAGGAGCTTCCAGTTCGGGGCGATCGTGGGATAGGTGTCCATGAAACCCTTCACGCGGAGATCCGAGACCGATCCGGAGGTCGGAACCTCCATGATGGCGATCGTCGCGTCTGGTCCGAGCTTGTCGAAGAGATACTTCGCGCTGCCGACGCCCATGCTCTCGTTGTCGCCGCTCACAAGATAGATGCCGGGGACATCGATTGCGATGTCGAAGCTCACGATCTTCACGCCGCGCTGGATTGCCGCGGCCATCGGAACCTCCATGCCCTTCCACTGCGGGAATGTCACGATCGCCTCCGCGCCCCATGCCTCCAGGTCATCGAGCTGGCTCGTCATCTCCGCGGCATCGGAGCTGGTGAAAATCTTGTAATCGACATCCTGAAGTTCCTTGCAGCGATTCTCGGCGGCAAGTTCCACGGCCGCGACCCAACCGTGAGTCACGGCGGGGGCGAGAATGCCGATCTTGTGCTTGCCCGACGAGACGTTTTCCGTCTTGCCGCAGGAAGAAAGACCAATGGCGGCCAGTATGGCCGCGACAGCGATAAGAGCATGCTTCATGAGAACAAACCTCCAATGCCACGATGGCGTTTCGTGAAATATACTCGCACAATCAACGCACTGCAATAAAATTGAGGGTCACGCGGGAAAATATCGGCCGTCACGGCACGTTTTATGCTCAAATTTCCATCCATGAAAAACATCACCAGCATCATTGTGATTTGCGCCGTTTCGGCAATCGCGCGCTTTGCATTTTCGGAGGATGCCGCGCCGAAACTTTCGGCTATCGATATCGAATTCGGCGAACTTTCCAGCGAACTTGTAGAAATGAACTCCGATCTTCGCGAAAAGCAATTGGCGGTCGAGCGTCTGCTCGCAAGTCCGGCCGAGGACTCCGACGAAGCGAAGGCCATCCGCAAGCGTATCTTGGATCTGAAGGAGGAACTCGCGAACGCGGAAGGCGCCCTTCGCGATGAGCGCGCAAAGAATCCGAAGGCAAAGAAACTGATCGAAGAGCTTGCTGCGGCCCGCGACGCCATGCAAGGCAAGGTCAAGCGCCTTGCCGAGCTGAAAAAGCTTCGCGCCGAAGCGGCCGAGGCGGCGAAGCCCAACAAGCCCGTGTCGAAGACAGGCCATGACGCGCCCGTCGAAGACAATCAGTGATAGATGGCGCGACTAAATGGATGCGCCCACGTCGGCCGTGAGATGAAATCGCTTTCGAAATTTGCATTTGTCCCTGCGGGCTGTATCATCGCCTTGTGCATCTTCGGCTGCATGACGCCCGATCGCGCCGTGCGCGAGACTGACAGCGTGGCGGCCGAAATCGCGACGCCCGTTGTCGGAGACATCACAGGCGTCACGAATGTATTCACCATCGCGCGCCCCGCGGACCGCCTCCGCGCGCGGCTGATGATCTCGCAAGATCTACCCGGCACCCGTTCCGAATCGAACGTTGTCGCCGCCGTCGATGGCGCCCCAGTGAAGATCACCTTGCGCGATGCGCTGGTTATCGGGGCGCAAAACGATTCGACATACCAGAAGCTCAAGGAATCGATCTTTGCAGCCGCGCTCAGGCTGGATCTCCAGCGCCACGCATTCGAATCGACCTTCGCGGGCGTGCTCGGCGGGGACTGGGAACGGCAGACGGGCGACGATGGCGAGTCATCCAAGGTCAGCGGCAATGCCAAGCCTTCCATTACGAAAAAGTTCGCAAACGGGGCTTCCGCGACGGCTGGACTCGGCATCGATATCGCGAAACTGCTTACCGGCGACAAGTCCGGCTCCCTCGGCCTTGGCGGCGACGCCTCGTTCTCCATCCCCCTGCTCCGCGGTTCAGGGCGCGCGGTGAACATGGAGAACCTCACGCAGGCGCAACGCGACCTGGTGTACGCCGTGCACGATTTCGAGGCGCACCGCCAAAGCTATGCCGTGAGCATAGCGTCCGCCTACTACGCGATCCTCGAGGCCGTGCGACAGCTTGAATCGCTAGAGGACAACGAAAAGCGCCTTTCCGACAACTTCGAACGCGCGCAGATGATGGCCGATTCCGGGCGCATGAAACGCATCGAGGTCGATCAGGCAAGGCAGGACCTGCTCAACACAGGCAATTCGCTCGTCAGCGCGCGCCGTACCCTCGACTCGAAGTACGACAGTTTCAAGACGACCCTTGGCCTTCCCGCCGACGCCCACATAGAGGTGGATATGGTGGAACTCGTCAACCTGCAAATCGAAATGGGACTCGGCGCGGAGGGAACGAACCTCGTCGATTCCGCGGCGCAAATGCCGCCGCTTCCATGGAGCGACGACGAAGCCCTCGACATCGCGCTCACCAACCGCCACGACCTTTTCGTCGCGCGCGGGCACCTCGACGACGCCATCCGCGGCATACCTCTCGCCGCCGACGCCCTGCGCCCCGAATTCACGCTCGCCGGCGCGCTTGGCTACGACCGAAAGCGGAAACTGCACACGCCAGCGGCCGTCACGGAAGACGGACAGTCCAAACCCGGCAACACAAGCAGCGCATGGAACTATTCCGCCGGCTTCGACATCGACCTTCCATGGGAGCGCACAAGCGAACGCAACGACTATCGCGCCGCCCTGATCGCAGTGGATACCGCCATGCGTTCCGTTGAAACCGCGGAGGATTCCACGAAGAGCACGATCCGCGACGACCTGCGGAAACTGCGTTCCGCCTGGGCGTCGTTCGTGATCCAGTCGGAAGCAGTGCGGGTCGCGATGCGCCGCGTGCATAGCACCGATCTTTTCAACCAGGCGGGGCGCGCGGAAATCCGCGACGTGCTGGATGCGGAAGACGCGCTTCTCAAGTCGCGCAACTCACTCGTAAGCGCCGTCATCGACTACCGAATCGCAGGATTGGAACTCCGCCGCGACATGGCGGAACTCGACATAACCGCCGAAGGATTGTGGAATGAACTTGGACAGCAGCAGTAGGAAACGCGCCTGGATCATAGCGGCGCTCGCCGTCGCCGTGGCAATCGCCGGCATCGCCATCGCGCGCAAGGCCAACGGCAAATCTCATCATGATCTCGGCCCGCTTTTCGAGATCAAGCCAGGGCACCTCGATATCACAGTCACCACCGCCGGCACGATCCAGAGCAGCAAGAACGTAATGGTGCTCAGCGAGGTCGAAGGGCGCAACACAATCATCTGGATCATCGACGAGGGCACAACCGTCACGAACGGCCAGCTGCTCATCGAAATGGACGCCAGCAACTTCAACGACAAGCTCACCGAACAGCAGATCTCCGTCGCCAATGCGTCCGACGCGCTCATCCAGGCCGAGGAAAAACTCGCAGTCGCAAAGAATGCGCAAGAGGCATACGTCGCCGAAGCGCAACTGAAACTCGAGCTCGCCACGCTCGCCATCGAGAAATACAACGACGGCGAATATCCGCAGTCGCTGCAGGAACAATCCGGGAAGATCATGATCGCCCACGAAGAAGTCGAGCGCGCGGTCGAGAATCTGAACTGGTCGCGCAAGCTTGCCGACGAAGGCTATCTCACCCGCAGCGAATTGCAGGCCGACGAACTTACTCTCAAGCAGAAGCAGAATTCGTATGATTCCGCCGTGACGGCCATGAACGTCCTCACGAACTTCACGCACCGCCAGCAACAGGCCACGCTGATGTCCGACAAGAAGCAGGCGGAGATGGCGCTCGAACGCACGACCCGCGAACGACGCGCGGACGTCATCCAGGCTGAAAGCAACCTGCGCGCGCGCCAGCAGGAATCGGAACGCCAGAACGCGCGCCTCCAGAAGCTCGAGACATCCGTGAAGAACTGCCATGTCTATGCCCCCACCAACGGGCTCGTGATCTATGCGTCCACAGTCCAGGCTTCGCGCCGTCACTGGGGCAGCGATCCTCTCCAGGCGGGCTCGCAGGTAAACGAGCGCCAGGAACTCATCCAGATTCCGCTCGACGGCGGCATGATCGTCGAAATGAGCGTGCCGGAATCCAGCCTTAACAAGCTAAGGCTCAACCAACGCGCCGAAATCAAGATCGAGGCGCTTCCAGGGCGCGTGTTCCACGGCCATCTTTCCAAGATCGGCCTTCTGCCAGACGGACGCAACACATGGCTCAATCCCGACCTCAAGCTCTACAACTGCGAGATCGAGCTCGAGGAGTCGGAAGGATTGCGCTCCGGCATGAACTGCGAGGCGGAGCTGATGGTCGAACAGTATGAGGACGCGATCGCCGTGCCTCTCCAATGCGTGATGCGCGTTGGTGACAAGCCGATGGTGTTTGTCGAGGAAAATGGCGAGGCTGTCGCGCGCGAGGTCGTGCTCGGGCTAGACAACAACCGTCAGACCCGCGTGCTCGAAGGCCTCAAGCCCGGCGACAAGGTTCTCCTCGATCCCCCGCTTGCAAAGGGCGAGAAGAAGACCAAGGATGGCGACAAGAAGGGCAAGCAGAAATAGGCTTCATGACTAGGCCGCGAGACAACAACGGCTTAAAATCCCCAAATCATGCCTACTCGATTTATCGACACGCCCGATGCGCTTCGCGCGCTCTCGCAATCGCTCGCGAAATGCCGCGCCATCGCGCTTGACACTGAATTTCTCTGGGAACGCACCTACTACCCGATTCTCGGACTTCTGCAAATCGCCGATGACGCCAGGCAATGCTGGCTTGTCGATCCCATCGCGATCGGCGACCTTTCTCCGTTGGCAGCAGTCATCGAATCCCCCGACACCGTGAAGGTCCTGCACGATGCGCCGCAAGACCTGATGCTCGTCGAACGCGCAACGGGCACCACAGCCCACAATGCTTTCGACACCAGAATCGCGGCCGGCTTCGCAGGACTCCCATCCACCCTTTCGCTCCAGAAACTCGTTGCCGAAATAATCGGCATGGATCTTCCAAAAAGCGAGACGCGCTCCGACTGGACAATGCGCCCGCTCCGCCCGGAACAACTCGAATATGCGACGGACGATGTCGCCTACCTTCTTGAAATCCGCGAAAAGCTCATCGCGCGTTGCGCCGATGACGAAGTCCGCTCCTGGCTCGCGGAAGAAATGCGGAGCAACGTCGCGGCCGCAGACACCCTTGGCCGCGATCCTCGCGACGCATGGCGCCGCATAGGACACAATTCAGCGCTCGATCCACGCCATCAGGCCGTCCTTCGTGAACTCGCCGCATGGCGTGAGGAATGCGCCCGTTCTCACGACGTACCACGCACCCGCTGGATCGCCGACGACGCCCTCTTCGAAATCGCGCGCCTCGCTCCCTCCAACGCCGAAACACTCGCCGCAATCAAAGGCGTCCCGCGCACATGGACGCGAGACAGCCGCGCAGCGGAAGCGCTCGACCTGATTTCAGCCGCGATGGCGCTGCCCGACGACCAACTCCCACGACGTCATGCGCCGCAATCAATAGATCGCGACACACTCAGGCAAAAGACAGCCGAAATGCGAGCCTTCATCAACGAACGCGCCAATGCCCGCGGCATCGACCCCGCCATTGTCGCGTCGCGCGCCGACATCGAAAGCCTGATTATCGCCCGCGAAACAAACCGCGACACCTCCGACCACCAACTCTGCTCGGGCTGGCGCCAAACCCTGCTCAACACATAGGTTTCACAAGGGACGCCGCTCATAATCGACCCAATGATGCGTATGATGCCTGATGCGACACACAGCGCGCTGCGCCATCCCAGACCGACTCAATGAATGACCCCGCAGCGATCACATGCAACTCATATCAGAATTTATTGCGGCGTTAAAAGCCACTTCCAGATGGGAACGACACGGATGCCGTCCGCCAATGTTTCTTCTGTATCCCATGTAACGATTATACAGTCCTCGATTCCAGTGCACTTCTTCGCCGCGACGAGAGCCGCCGTCTCGCGGGCAAGCGTCGCGGCATCATTCAAGTCCCATGCAACCTGGATAAGCCGTTCAATCGATCATCGTCAAAGTTCAAATGGATGATGCGCCCTGGCTCAACCCCTTGTGAAAGAAGCTCCCGTATGCGTCCGTAAGTAAGAAAAGTCTTGCCAGTGCGACGCATCCCCTTGACTACCGTCGCAGAACGCTTCGACTCGTAGTACGCAACTTCACGTGGCAGGATGTCCGATGGCACTCCGTCACGCAAAAATTCAAGCATCAACTCCTTGAACACCTCTTTCATGGCGGGCATTGTGCCAATTTACGCGCCAAACAGTCAATGGCATTGGCTCGTTTTCAGTGCCAATCACTCCATCCGTCATTCAGCCAATTTCCTATCTCTGCCGAACGCGAGAGGGATGTAATCACATGGAGGATTTTCATAGGCATTTCACCATGTCTTGTTCCACATCAAGAACCTTCGCTTGAATCTGGTAGAAATACGCGAGCTTGCTGATGGCGAAGTAAAAGCCGGGAACGCCATCGAGGAATCCCAGTTTAAAGAAGTAGGAAGCACAGAAGTAAAAAACCGGGAAGAGCTTGTTACGCATCA
>JAZQOE010000100.1:0-37820 GCA_045627705.1 Kiritimatiellia bacterium
CGCCGCCGCCGCCGGAACCAGTGTTCGGTGCGCCTGGTTCGGCATTGATGGTGCCAGTCCAAAGGCCTTCGCCATTGTTGCCATCGCCCCACCACGCGCCGTAAGGGGTCCAGAAGCCGCCGTTGCCGCCACCACCCTTGCCGCCGACACCGCATGGAGCCCCACCATACGCTCCGCCATGGTTGCCGCCGCCACCACCACCGGCGTACCAGCGTTCTTCGCCGGTCCAGTCGTTCATCACGCCATCGCCGCCGTTGCCCGCACAGTACATGCCGGCCTCGTCAACACCGTCGCCATTGAAGTGCGAGGCGTCGCGGTGGTCGCCGGGCTTGCCACCGGGCGCACCCGCGCCACCGCCGCCCGCGCCGAGATAGGCGACTCCCGTAACAATGTTGGTCACGTTGTCCACGATGTTCGTGATGGCCTTGCCGTACATGTTGTCGCCGCCGGGGAAGCCCTGGCCTTCGACGGCTGTTCCACCGAAGGAGGCCCGGTTGCAGTAGTCGTGTCCGCCGCCCGCCGCGCCGCCGCCGGAGCCTCCGTTGCGGCCGTCGCAACCAAAGAGCGAACCACCGCTACCGCCGCCAAACGCGGTAAGGCCGTTGAAGGTCGATGGCTTCCCGTAGCCTTCTGGCGTGACGCTATCGTTGTTGCCAGTGCCACCCTCGCCGATGACGACCGCGTGTTCGCCGGCCATCACATTGACACCGGTCGCCTGCACGACGCCACCTGCGCCGCCGCCGCCACCGCCGCAGTTGTAGCCCCAGCCGCCCTTGCCGCCGCCGCCGACCATGAAGACTTCGACTTCGGCGGAATCAGGGATGGAGAAGGTTCCGTTCTCGCGGAAGACATGAACCATCCATCCATTGACCTTGAGGACTTCGTTGCCGCCGGTCGCGAGCTTGGAGTCGCCAGAGTAGCGCTGCGTGAACCTGATCACCACGACGCCCTTGCCGCCGTTGCCGCCGCCGTAGCCGTACTGGTTGTTGTATCCGAATGCCTTGCCAGCGCCGCCGCCACCGCCACCGAGGCCATCCACGCCATCGGTGCCGGGCACTGCGCCGTTGTTGCCGGAATTGAGGAAGCCGCCGTTGCCGCCGCCGCCATTGCCGCCGCGCGCACTGCGATCTTCGCCGCCGTATGTGCCGCATCCGCCGCCGCCGCCCCCGCCGTAGCAGCCGGTTTCGCCGGGGATGGCGCATTCGATGCCGGCCCCGCCATTGCCGCCGCGCTGGGATTCGGCGGCGCCAGCGCCGCCCGCGGCGCCAGCGCCGCCACCACCGCCCGCATAGCCTTCTACGACAGAGGCACCGCCGCCGTTGCCCTGGCCTGCGGTTCCGAGGCCTGGCGTGTAGCCGCCGATGCCGGTATCGACATGTCCGGCAGCGCCGCCGCCGGAACCACCGTCGAGACCCGCGTTACGGCCGTTCCAGTAGTTATCGGAATATTCGGAACCGCCGCCCGCGCCGCCGCCAAACGCGGTGGTCGAGCTTTCGAGGCCTACGAGGAAGGAGTCGCCGCCGTTGGCGGATGGAATCGAGCCATCCCAGCTGGCGCCGGTACCGCCATCGCCGACCTTGACGAGATACTTGCCGGCGGGAACCACGAAGCTTTCGAGGTGGAGGACGCCGCCGCCGCCACCGCCGCCGCCAATCCACGCGCCGCCGCCGCCGCCACCGCCGACGAGCAGCATCTCGACTGTGGTGTCACGGGAGAACTCGACCTTGCCGTCACCGGCATAGTACAGAACCGTGTCGGCGCCGATCATGCTGACCTCGGCGCCGATTTCCGCGGCATCGCCATGCTGGATCATGTAGAGCGTCGTGAATTTACCCGAGCCAGTGCCGCTGAGACGCGAACCCTCGTAGATTTCAATGTCCCAGTAGTAGGTCGTCCGCGGTTCCAGACCCCCGATGGTACCGGTGAAGGAGCCATTTGCGCCCACACCCATCTCGATGCTGCCGTCGAGATTGTTTTTATCGGCGCCATAGTAGATCGTCGCGGTGGAGCCGGATGGAACGAGGGCCGTGCCGGAGACATCGGCGAATGTCTCGTCGGGCACGAAGGCGATGTCGCCCTGGAAGTTGTTGCGCGAAGTAATGGTCGCGACCGATTCCTTGACGTTGCCTTCGCCATCGCGCAGGCAGAGGGTGAAGGAGATGAGTCCGCCAGGAATGGGGTATTCGTAGGCATACGACTCGGTTGGCTTCATGCCCGCCTCGTATTCCTTCCATCCTTCGGGATCGGGTTCATTCCCTGTCTGGACAATCTGGTATTCCGTATAGCCGGCGGACGCGGGCATATAGCGAACCTTGATGGTGCCGGAGGAGGCAAAAGAGCCATCGCCCGTCTCCGCGTCTTCAATCAGGAAGTCGCCGGGGTAGAGCTGGTAGGTGAGGTCGGAGAAGTAACCGTTGTCGGTAGTACGAAGGGCGAGGTCGAGATAGTCGCCGCCAACGCCCTCCTCAAGCTTGACGATCACGCAGTTGATGCCCTCGAAAAGCCTGCCGCCGGTTGTTCCGTCGCTTACGCCATCGGCGGAAACCTGGAGTTCACCGTTGACCCATAGACGCATCCCGTCGTCGCTCTTGTGGCGCCAATGGACTTCGCGCTCGTCCGGGGAGAAGATATAGATGCACCAGTATTTGATGTAGTTGTCGCGGTTGCCAGGCTCCCAGCGGTCGGACGTGATGAAACATGGCGTCCATGTCAGCTGTCCGGCGGGTTCGCGGGAAGTGCCGGATGTGGAGAGGCCAGTCATGACCATGCCGGCGTACGGCTGGATATTTGCCTGGCCACCGGCCGATTCGAGCTGGTCGCCGCCGATTCCGCCGTCCTGCCTGAGATCGTCGGTGGCGAAATTGTGGCCGAGGTGGAGCATTGTCCGAATGTAGCCCTGGGGCAGCGGACCGCTGCCGTCGAGGGTGGTGACGTGCGCGACGGCCGAGGTAGATGCGCCGGCCTTTCCGTAAACGGTGACGGTCACATCCGTATCGTTGTGGACGACGGACGGCGAGATCTCGATCTTCGCCACGCCATCGTCCGATGCGAAGGAATCGATTATGTCGCGCTGAAGGATTTCACGGCCGTCGTCGCGGTTCGCGATGACGCAGGTGTAATCCTTGACGGCGAGTGTCGGCGCGGAAGTCGAATACGAGAGCGAAGCCGTGAAATTGGTGGCCGATGAACCATCGTCGTTCCTGAGATGGGCGACGAATGTCACGGCGTCTCCATCGTTGGAGGGAGCCACGTAGGGGAAATCATCGCCCGGAATGGAATGCGGATCGTATGCCTTCCATCCATCGGGGTCGGGTTCAACGCCTTCCTGGACAATCTGGTACCGCGTGTAGCCGTTGTACTTCGGCATGTAGCGGACCTTGACGGCGCCGGAACCCGTCTGGAAGCCGGAACCGCCTTCAGCATCCTCGATGAGGAAGTCTGGGCAATACTGGTAGTAGAGATCCGGGAACTTGTTCGAGGAGCCGTCTTGCGGGCGGATGGAAAGGCCCATGAAGTCGCCACCGCTGCCCTCGTTAAGCTTGACGGTGATTGAATTCAGGCCCTTGCGGAGGACGATGTTGTCGTCCTTGACGCTGGTGGCATAGCCGTGCGAGACCTTGAGTTCGCCGTTGACCCAGACGCGGATGTCGTCGTCTGAATAGGTGCAGAAGCGGACCGCGCGCTCTTCGGGGCAATCGACGTAAACGTGCCAGAACTTGATGTAGTAGTCGCGGCCGTTGGGAACCCATGTCTGGCCGCCGGTAACGGTAGTGCGCGCGGGCGTCCATGTAAGCTGGCCCGCAGGTTCACCACCCTGCGTAGAAAGACCGGTGTAGATGAGGCCCGGCCAGGGATTCTGGTGTGACTGGCCATCGAAGGAGGCAAGCTGGTCAACGTCGATCCCTGTCGGCTGGAGATCGTCGCTGTCGAAATTCGCGCCAAGATGGAGCATGTTCTGGAGGTATCCATTGTCTTCGGTGATCAGCCCGCGATACGGGATGACCGTGACATTCACCGTTGTCGAAGCGGTGTTGCCGGCGAGGTTGCGGACAGTCAGTGTGACCTCGCCACTCGCATGAAGCACCGTATCCTCGGCGATAAGTTCGACGATGCCGCCAAAGTCGTCGGAGCTGGTGGACAGGGCCTTGATCTGCTCTGCCGTCACGAGAACACCATCGACGGCGTTCGGCTCGATCAACGTGATGCCGCCGGAGACAGAAGCGATCGGATTCGCGCCGTATGCGCTGGCGATGGAGGCCTGGTATGTCTTTGTCTCGACTCCCGTACCGCTCACGTACAGCGTGAAGGCGACTGCTTCGCCGAGAGATTGGGGAAGGGTGAACTTGATCGGGGTTGTTGGCACGGTATCCGGATCATATTCAAGCCAAGTCCCGGTGGGGGTGGCATCGGGCCCGACAACGATCTGATAGAGGGAATAGCCTTCAAGCGTGGGGAATGAACCGACAACCACTTCGCCAAGACCAGTATAGTTGCAGTTGCCGTTCACGGTGTTCTTGACCGAGAAGTCGGGGCGTTCCCACCTGTACGCGCGCGAATTGCGGTCTCCCGTGGCTGAAAAGCCCGATCGGGCGTCGATATCGACCCAGGATGCACCGTCGTCGGATCCCTGTAGTCTCCAGGCCGATGGATCGCGCTCCTGCGCGTCGTTCGCGGTGTACCATTCGTACGCGGTGATGGGCTGCGGGGTGCCGAAATCCAGCGTAAGCGCAACGGCGTCGATGACATTCTGCGGCTGTCCGGCAATGCACCTGAAGTCTAGCCATTTCGTGCCTGTGTTGCCGTCCACGAGATACTCTGGATTTTCCCCGGCCGGATAAGTCGCGCCCGATGTTGACAGTGTCGTCGAGTCATACTTCAGCGCGATGCGGTTCTGGGTGATGTCGGCGTCGCCGTCGAACAGTTTCAGTTCCGACAGTTGCATCATCCCGGCAGTTGGCACCTTTGTCGCCTCTACCTTGAAACGATAGTAGCGATATTGGATTGTATTGGCGCTTGCGCCAAGCGAAAGTCCGACCACAATGGCCGAGACAAATGTAGCGAACACCGATCTACGCATAGAATAGCCTCCAATGATTTCGAAAGTTAGCACATTTACGTTAGTGGTTGCAAACGGGAAATTTGGTTATCCTTTGGGTGACAATGCGCCTGATTTGGCAGATTTCCCTTGCGTTTCGCGGAATCCCCTTCAAAATATACCCCATGGCATACGAAGTACTCGCTCGCAAGTGGCGTCCGCGACAGTTCGCCGACGTAGTCGGCCAGGAGCACGTCACGCGTACGCTCGCAAACGCCCTTTCGTCGGGGCGCATCGCGAACGCGTACCTTTTCATCGGCTCCCGCGGCATCGGCAAGACGACCCTCACCCGTATCTTCGCGAAGGCCCTGAACTGCGAGAAGGGGCCAACCGGCAACCCGTGCGACGAGTGCGAGCAGTGCCGCTCGATCATGGCCGGCAATTCGATCGACGTCCTTGAAATCGACGGCGCTTCGCACAACAAGGTCGAGGACGTGCGCATGATCATCGACGGCGTGCAGTTCAAGCCCGCCTCTTCGCGCTACAAGATCTTCATCATCGACGAATGCCACATGCTTACGGCGGCGGCCTGGAACGCGCTTCTGAAGACGCTCGAGGAACCTCCGCCATACGTGCGCTTCATTTTCGCGACAACCGAGGGCGACAAGCTTCTCCCCACGATCATCTCGCGCTGCCAGCGCTTCGACCTGCGCCGCATACCGTCCGCGCTGATCGCCAGGCAGCTCAAGAAGATCGCCGACATCGAAAAGATCGAGATCGACTCCGATGCGTTGCTCGCGATCGCGCGCGGCGCCGATGGCGGAATGCGCGACGCCCTTTCCGCGCTCGACCAGCTCGTGGCCTTCACGGAGGGGCGCATCGCCGAATCGGATGTGCTCGGCATCTTCGGCCTCGTTTCGCGCAAATCGCTCGAGAATCTTGCCGCCGATATCCTGAAGGGCGACGCCGCTGATGCGCTTCGCGTGGTGGAGGAGCTTGATTCATCGGGCAAGGACTTGCGCCGTCTGGTGGTTGAACTTCTCAACCACTTCCGCAATGTGCTCGTGTGCCAGTACGTGGGCGAAAGCGGTTCCGTCACGCTCGATGCGATGCCGGAGCAGGAGAAGGTCTGCCGCGAACATGCCGCGCTGTCAACGCCGGAAGGCGTGTTGCGGGTGACCGAGCTACTCGTCGAGGCAGATGGCCGGATCCGCTACGCACTCTCCAAGCGAGTGCTTCTCGAGACAGTGCTCGTGCGTTGCTGCCGCGCCGCGGTTTCGATAACCATCGAGCAGATTCTTCGCAGGCTGAATGCGCTCCAGTCAGGAAACGGCGCGCCGCGAAATGCGGCTGTCGCGCCCGCGATTCCGGCTGTGCAAGTCCGCGAGCCGCCGCGCCCGGCGGATCTGCCGGGCGCAGTGCCGCCCGTCCAGATCTCCATGCCGCGCCCGGCCCCGGTCAAGGCGGACGCACCGCCGCAAGCTCCCGCCCCCGCGGCACCCGCGCCTCCGGTTCTTCGCGACGCGCCGCCAGTGCAGGATCCTGTCACGCCGCCGGCGGCCGAGGCATCCGCTCCGCCACCGGCATCGGACTCCGCGCTTTATAAGGACCCGGTGCTTGAAAAGGCGGTGAAGATGTTCGACGGCGATGTGGTCGCGGTCGAGTAATCCCCTTGTTACGTTGGCGTTCACGCGCCTTGTTCCATTTCACAACAGAGTCAAAGGAAATCAAAATGGCAAACATGTTCGAACAGATGAAGCAGGTCATGCAGATGCGCAAGGAAGCGAAGCGCATCCAGGCCGAAATGGAAAAGATCACTGCCGAGTACACCAACGGCGGCATCACTTGCGTCGTCCGCGGCGATCTTTCCGTGACCTCGATCAAGGTCGCGCCGGAAGCTCTCACAGAGGTCATAAACGGCAAGCACGAGCGCTTTGAGACAATGCTCACCAACGTCGTCAACAACGCCCTCAAGAACGTGAAGACGAAGACGCAGGAGCACATGGCCGCGCAGATGAAGGAGAATGGCCTCGGCGGAATGCTCGGCGGCCTCGGCCTTGGCTGATAATGTCACAGCCGCTAGATGACCTTGTACACGCCCTGTCGCGTCTCCCCGGTCTGGGGAAGCGCTCGGCGGAACGTGCCGCGCTTGCGCTAGCGAGGCGGCCCGACGACTTGCTCGATGGCCTTGTCGCCGCGCTTACTGCGGCGCGCGCCACTTTGCGCTGTTGCGACGCATGCGGCGGGTTTACTACCGTCGATGCGAATCCGTGCAGGCTTTGCTCGGACCCGGTGCGCGACGATGGCCTGCTGTGCGTGGTCGAGGAACCTGGCGACATCCTTGCGATGGAGCGTTCGGGCGTTTTCAACGGACGCTATCACGCCCTTCTCGGCAAGGTATCGCCGGCACGGCAGACTGGTCCTGGCGCATTGCGCCTCAAGCAACTTGCCGACCGTGTCGCCGCTGGTGGCATCCGCGAGGTGGTGCTCGCGACATCCACGGACATGGAGGGCGACGCCACGGCCACGATGATCCGTACACTTCTCCAGCCGACGGGGGTGCGTGTATCCCGCCTGGCCTTCGGTCTCCCGGCGGATAGCGGAATCGGTTACGCCGACCCACTTACCCTAAAGCGCGCGCTTGCGGGCCGCATCGACGCATAGTCCGCGGCCATCATTTCAGAAGGGATTCAATATCATGGCAGACATCGCATTGGTAACGGGCGGAAGCGGATTTCTCGGGATCAACATGGTCCGCCACCTCCTCGCACACGGCGTAAAGCCGCGCGTTCTCGATATCGCCCCGTTCGACTATCCCGAAAAGGCGCAGGTCGAATTCATCAAGGGCGACGTGCGCAACACCGGCGATGTCGCAAAGGCCATGGAGGGCGTCCGCTGGGTGATCCATGCCGCCGCCGCGCTCCCGCTCTATCCCGAAAAGGACATCTACACTACGCAGATCGACGGCACCCGGAACATCCTCGCCGCGGCGAAAACGGCGGGAGTCGAGCGCATAGTGCACATCTCATCGACCGCGGTTTACGGCATTCCCGACCATCACCCGCTTTACGAAACCGACAAGCTCGATGGCGTCGGTCCATACGGCAAGGCCAAGATCAAGGCCGAGGAGCTTGTCGAAGAGGCGCGCAAGGGCGGACAGTGCGTGGCGGTGATCCGTCCGAAGTCCTTCATCGGTCCCGAGCGCCTTGGCGTGTTCGTGCTACTCTACGACTGGGCGCACGACGGCCACAACTTCCCGATGATCGGCAGCGGCAAGAACACCTACCAGCTGTTGGACGTCGAAGACCTCTGCGACGCGATCGCGCTCTGCCTTACGCTCCCTGCCGACAAGGTGAACGACACCTTCAACATCGGCGCGAAGGAATATGCCTCGATGCGCGAGGACTACCAGGTTGTCCTGGACAAGGCGGGCTTTGGCAAGCGTATCATCGGCTTCCCTGCCGCGCCTGCGATCTGGGGACTCCGCGTTCTCGAGTTCCTCCACCTCTCGCCGCTTTACAAGTGGGTTTACGAAACGGCGTGCGAAGATTCATTCGTAAGCATCGAAAAGGCCGAGAAGATTCTCGGCTATGCGCCTAAGTACTCCAACAAGGCCGCGCTCCTCCGCAACTACGATTGGTATGTCGCCAACCTGGATTCCTTCAGGAACGCCAGCGGCGTCTCGCACCGCGTCCCATGGAAGCAGGGAGTCCTCGGCCTCATCAAGAAATTCTTCTAGGCCTCGTCTCCGAACGAGCACAGTGCGCTATCCGATATTTGTGTCCTCGACAATATTGGTCTCGTTCTTGCCAATACGTCTTGCCTATTTCCTCTTATCCCCGAAAGTCTTTCCAAATCCTCGTGGGATGGAAGTCAGCGAGACGGGCGGGAGTGTGGGTTGTCGCAAGGGCGGTAACGCGCATGCCGGCGGCGAGGGCCGAGGCAATTCCAGCTTCGGCATCTTCGAAGACCATGCAATCGGCGGGATCGACATTCAGTCGCTTCGCGGCGGTGAGATAGCAGTCTGGCGCGGGTTTCCCGCGGGGGTATTGCGTCGAATCGATTACGGACACGAAATATTGGCGGATGCCAAGGCCATCGACGACGAAATCGACATTCGCCGGCGGTCCGCCTGTCACAATCGCACAGGGTATGCCGTCACGCTCCGCCTGTCGCAGAAAGTCGATTAGCCCTGGAGTCATGGCCTTCTGCAAGTCCGGCTTGATCAATTCGCGATAGAGCGCCTCCTTGCGTTCTATCGCGGCTTCGACTTCTTCCACCGTTGGCTTGCGCCCAAAGACCGCAGTGAGATATCCCTCGTTGGTGAGCCCGAGAAGTTGCGTGATGCGCTCAGGCGAGAGTTCGTTGCCTAGTTCACGCGAATATGCCACCCAGCTCCGAACATGGTATGGAGTGTTATCGACAATCACGCCGTCCATGTCGAAGAAATAGGCACGAGGTCGAGGGGAATTGGGCTGCATTGGGGGAAGATAACAGATAACAGATAACAGTTAACAGATAACAAGTATTGCTGGGGGCTGCGCCCCCAGGACCCCTGCACTTTCGATTGCATTCGATTGCGGTTGAAGGCAATCGAATGCAATCGGGAGTTGGTTATTGGGCTGGGGTTTCGGGGGAGGGCTCGGGCTCGGAGGGAGTTTCCTCGGAGGCCTCGGTGGTGGGTTCGGCCTGGGCGTGTGGATCGGTCATGTTGGGGACGATCGTGGCGGACCCAACGGCATCGCCCTCGGCGACATTCACGACGCGGACACCCTTTGCGCCACGGTTGGTCTGGCGGATTCCATCGACAGGCGTGCGGATGAGCTGTCCCTTCTCTGTGACCACGAGGATCGAATCGGGCCATGCTGGAGGCTCGGCCGCGATGTCGCCGAGATGTACCGCACCGGCGAAGACGACCTTGCCGTTGCGGTCGCCTGTGTTGATGGACTTTACGCCCTTGCCGCCGCGCTTGTGGAGCGGATAGTCTTCGAACTTGTTGAGTGTTCCGAAGCCGTTCTCGACCACGAGCAGGATGCGGGCTGTGGGATCCTTTTCGACCTTGACCGCGGCGCGCAGTTCATCGGCTGGCCCTGTCGGCGCCTCTTCGGCTGGTTCGGCGGAGTCTGCCTCGTCAAGTGCGCCGAAGGTCACGCCTGAGAGGCGGATGCCGCGGACGCCGCGGGAGGCTCGGCCCATCGGACGGAGTTCTGCCTCGTTGAAGTGGACGGTCTGTCCATTCGCGGAGACGAGGATGATTTCGTCGTTGCGCTCGACAAGCTCGGCGGAGACGAGTTCATCGTCATCGTCGATATTGATCGCCTTGATGCCGTTCTTGTTGATGTTCTTGAACTCGGAAAGGACGGTCTTCTTCACGATGCCCTTGCGGGTGGCGAAGAGGACGGCCTTTTCATTCGTGAAGAGCGGACGCTTTTCGTTCACGGCGAAGCGTCCCTGTTCGGCGAGCGCGTCTTCGGAGAGCACGGCCTCGTTCACATTGCCGAGCGAGACGATCTCGAGGATCTTCTCGGCGGGACGCGGTGCGAGCGGCGCGCCATCCGGGCCAGTTGCGCCTTCGTGGATCGCGGGCAGCAGCTGGAGGAAGTTCACGATCGGCTTGCCGAATGCATTCGGCTCGGCTTCGGGGAGTTCCCATGCGCGCTCGATGGTGAAGACGCGTCCGAACGATGTGAAGAGGAGAAGGGTGTCGTGCGTCATCGCGCTCACGACCTTCTCGATGAAATCCTCGTCCTTCAGCTTCGCGCCCTTTCGACCCTTGCCGCCGCGCTTTTGCTGGGCGAACACATCGAGCGTGGAGCGCTTGATGTAGCCGCGGGAGGAGAGCGTGATCACGCATTTTTCGTTCGCGATGATCTTCGACATGTCGATTTCGCCATCGGCGGCGACGATGGAAGTGCGGCGTTCGTCGCCGTACTTCTCCTTCATTTCCGCGCAGTCCTGCTTGATGATCTTCAGGACTTCGGGCGGGTTGGCGAGGATGAACTCGTAGCGCTCGATGTTGGCGAGGATCTGCTTGTATTCCTCCTCGATCTTGTCGCGGGAAAGGCCGGTGAGCTGCTTCAGGCGCATTTCGAGGATGGCGGAGGACTGGATGTCGTCGAGACCGAATTTCTCGAGCATGCGCGCCTTTGCCTCGGCATCGTCCTTCGACGAGCGGATGATGTGGACGATCTCGTCGATATTGTCGATGGCGATGCGGAAGCCTTCGAGGAGGTGTGCGCGTTCCTTTGCCTTGCGGAGGAGGAACTTCGTGCGGCGGGTGATGACCTCGATGCGGTGATCGACGAAGCAACGGAGGAACTGCTTAAGGTTCATCACCTTCGGGCGGCCATGGTCGAGGGCGAGCATGTTCGCGCCGAAGTTGCTCTGGAGCTCCGAGTGCTTGAAGAGAAGGTTCAGAACGACCTGCGGAACGGCATCCGCCTTGAGATCAATCTCGATGCGGACATCATCCTTCGAAACGTCGCGGATATCCGCGATGCCGGGGATGACCTTGTCGTCGATGAGCTGGCCAATGTGCGCGAGCATGTCGGCCTTGTTCACGCCGTAGGGGATCTCGGTAACGATGATGCGCGAGTGGTTCTCGTGTTCCTCGATCTCGGTGCGGCTGCGGACGACAAGCGTGCCGCGGCCAGTGGTGTACATGTCGCGGATAGGGGTGGTGCCGCAGATTATGCCGCCGGTCGGGAAGTCCGGTCCTTTCACGAAGCCCATGAGCTCGTCGATGGTGATTGCCGGATTGTCAACCAGCGCCACGATCGCGTCGAGCAGTTCATTGAGGTTGTGGGTGGGGATGTTAGTGGCCATGCCGACCGCGATGCCCATCGAACCGTTTAGGAGTAGGTTGGGAAGCTTGGCGGGGAGGACTGTCGGTTCTTCGAGGGTGCCGTCGTAGTTCGGCACCATATCGACAGTTTCCTTGTCGAGGTCCTCCAGCATGTCCTCGGCCATCTTCTGCATGCGCACTTCGGTGTAACGCATGGCGGCGGCCTTGTCGCCATCCATCGAACCGAAGTTGCCGTGGCCATCGACGAGCGTATAGCGCATGGAGAAATCCTGCGCCAGTCGCACGATCGTCTCGTAGATCGAGGAGTCGCCGTGCGGGTGGTACTTACCCATGACATCGCCGACTACGCGGGCGGACTTGCGGTGTGCCACGGAGTGGGTGCAACCCGTCTCGCCCATCGAGTAGATGCAGCGGCGGTGTACGGGCTTGAATCCGTCACGCGCGTCGGGAAGGGCTCGGCCGACGATTACCGACATCGAGTAGTCGAGGAACGACTTGTGCATTTCGTCCTCGATGCGGATCGGCGAAATCCCCGGTTCGACTGGCGCGGGCACGTCCTCGGCCGCGGCATCGGCAGGCGCAATCTCTTCCTTGTTCTCGGGGATCTCGTTGTTCTTCTCTTCTTCGCTCATGGGTTTTCCTCGTTAATCAAAATGGCATTTCTTACTAGGCGTCGATTTCCGCCATGAGGGAGTTCTCTTCGATCCAGCGGCGGCGTGGCGCGACCTCGTCGCCCATGAGGAGGTTGAAGACGGTGTCGGCCTCGACAGCGTCATCGAGCGAGACCTTGAGCATCTTGCGGTTGCGCGGATCCATCGTGGTTTCGAAGAGCTGTTCCTTGTCCATCTCGCCAAGGCCCTTGTAGCGCTGGATCACGAAGCCCTTGCTGCCGCGCGCGCGCACCGCTTCAAGCACCTGGAGAAGCGATTCGACTGGTGTTTCCTTCCCTGACTTGTCTGAAAGGGTCGCAAAGGTCACGCCCTCCGCGCCAAGGAAATCCGCGGCGTTGAAGCCATAGAGCTCGGAAAGGTTGTCCATCTGTGTGCGGAGGGTTTTCGACTGCAGGATCTCCGTGCAGTTGAAATTGGGATTCTCCGCATTCGCGAGGGTTTCGACATCGCAGCCAAGCGTCTGCGCCGTCGCGGCACGGAGCGCTTCCACTTCGTCCATGTGGAAGACGTAGTGGTCAACCGGATTGCCATCGGTATCGACGATCACGCGGAAGCGCGGGAATTCGCCGGCGTCGTTGCGCGCGGCGAAATAGCGTTTGATGTCAACGTTCTGCTTCGTGAGGCGATTGCAAAGTGATTCCGCCGCCGCGAGGGTGCGCGTGAGATCTGGCATTCGCTGGGATTCGACCGTGGCATGCTGATCGGGTGTCGCAAGCGAGAAGTCCTCGGCGCCGAGCGAGATCAGACGCGACGTGAGCTTGGCGTCGCTTTCGATGTACTCGATGTTCTTGCCCTTCTTCAGGCCGTACAGCGGCGGCTGCGCGAGATAGACGTGGCCGTGTGCGATAAGCGGACGCATCTGGTTGTAGAAGAAGGTGAGGAGCAGGGTGCGGATGTGTGCGCCGTCCACATCGGCATCGGTCATGATAACGACCTTGTCATAGCGGATCTTCGCGACATTGAACCCGCCGTCCTCTGCGCCCTGGTTGCCATAGCCGCCGCCAATCGCCGAGATGAGCGAATGGATTTCCTGGTTCGCCATCATGCGGTCGAGCGACGCCTTCTGGACGTTCAGCACTTTGCCGCGAAGCGGAAGAATCGCCTGTGTCTTGCGATCACGTCCCTGCGTGGCCGAACCGCCTGCGGAGTCACCCTCCACCAGGAAGAGCTCGCACTCGTCGCGGTTGCGGCTCGAGCAGTCGCGCAATTTGCCGAGGAACTTGCCAAGCTTGCCTTCCTCCTTGCGCGTCTTCTCGGTGAACTCCTTGATCTTGATGCGCACCTGCTGGGCGACGAGGGCTTTTTGGATAATCGAGCCCTTCACGGCGGGATGCTCTTCGAAGTATTCCTTGAGCTTTGCGCCGACGATCTTCTGGACGATGCCGCGGACGTTGCTGTTGCCGAGTTTCGTCTTGGTCTGGCCCTCAAACTGCGGTTCCGGGACTTTCACTGAAATCACGCAGTATAGGCCCTGGCGGATATCCTTGCCATCAATCGCCTGGAATTCTTCGGGCGCGCTCTTTGCGGCCTTGCCCTTGGACTTCGGCTTTTCCTTCTGCATGGCGCGGGCGTAGTCGTTGATTACGCTTGTGAGCGCGGTGCAAAAGCCGACGAGGTGGGTGCCGCCTTCGTGGGTGTTGATGTTGTTCGCGAAGGTGTAGATGTGCTCGTCGAAATCCTCGGCGCAATACTGCATCGCGATTTCGACGGAAATGCCGCTTTCGACGCCCTGCATCGAGATTACCTCGGCATTCGGGCAAGGCAGCTTCGTGCCGTCCTTCGCATCCTCGATCGAAAGCTTGTTCTTCGTGAGCGAACGGATGTAGCCGACGATGCCGTCCTTGTGCAGATAGGTCTCGTGCTTCTGCGTGTTCTCGTCGGCAAAGCGGATTTCGACGCCGGGATTGAGGAAGGAAAGCTCCTTGAAGCGCTTGGCGAGAGTTTCCCAGTTGAACTCGTAGCCATTGCCATCGGTATCGTGGAAGATTTCCTTGTCGGGATGGAAGGTCACGGTGGTGCCGGTATCGTCCGCGGCGCATTCGCCGACGACCTCAAGCGGCTTTGTCACGCGGCCGCGGGAGAAGCGTATGCGGTAGATCTTGCCGCCACGCTTGACTTCGCATTCCAGCCAATCGGAAAGGGCATTCACGCAGGAGACGCCGACGCCGTGGAGACCGCCGGAAACCTTGTAGCCTCCACCGCCGAACTTGCCGCCGGCGTGCAGGACCGTAAGAACAACCTCCACTGCGGGGCGATGCTCGGTGGGGTGCATGTCCACGGGAATGCCGCGGCCGTTATCCTTCACCGTGCAGGAACCATCGGCATTGATCGAGACATCGACATGCGTGCAATAGCCGGCCATCGCTTCGTCGATCGAGTTATCGATAACCTCATAGACGCAGTGGTGGAATCCGCGTTCAAAAGTATCGCCGATATACATTGCCGGGCGCTTGCGTACCGCCTCCATGCCTTCCAGCACCTGGATTTGGTTTGCGCCGTATTCGCCATTCGCCTGTGTCGCTTCGTCTGCCATGGTAGTCCTTCTTGGGAACTGGTACTAACTGGGAATTGATGGGAATAGCATAGCATTTCGTGCGCGCGTGCGCAAGCGCATACGTGCGCCCACGCGCACACGCGAGGCGCGGCTAATTTTGCTTAAAGGCTATTTAAGTGCGCTTAAAGGGACAGACTATTTGAGAGGCATGTATAAAAAGCGCGGCGGCAAGCATATACGAATATGCCTGCCGCCGCGATTGTTGGGGATTGGAAATTACCAGAGACGGATCACATACGAGGGAACGGCGGGGACTGGGCCCTTGCGGACGGTGCCGTACCAGCGGGAGTTCCATTCGTGACCGTTCTCGAACCAGCTCAGACGAGCGGAACGACCTTCGTAGCTGTGACGCCAGATCACCGAGAGGCCCAAGTCGCCGCCTTCAGGCCATGTCTCGGAATCGAAGAGCGAGTACGGCACGAAGATTTCGGCAGTTAGACCCTTGTCGGTCTCAACCCACGCGCCAGCGAAAGGCTGGTTGGGCTTGCTGGTCTCGCCCTGGCTGAGATGCACGCGGCCCTTGTCCTTGAAGCCCATGCCGAGCCAGAAATACGGACCAGCCGTGCCGATGAGTTCGGGGGCGCGCTTGTCAAAGAAGATGTTGACGTTGTCCTTGTCGAGGAAACCTGTTCCCTCGAAAGCCATGTAGAGGCCCTTTTCGCCAGCCATCACGCGTACATCGATATACGCCTCGGAAACGCTTTCACGACCGTCACGGTATCCATTGGGCGAGCGAGCCTGACACGGCAGGCCAACGGGGAACGAAGGAATCGCGGCCCACTCGGCGAGGTCGCCATCGACGGTAGCTTCGCCTTCGGGGGCGGATGCGACCTTGGCATAGACGACATCTGCGACGGCCCATCCCGTTTCGCCATCGGCCCCGCGCATCTTTTTCATGAGCGGAATGCGGCCAACGTCTTCCTTCGCTGGAATCTTGACCTCAACGCTTTCGACTGTTCCATCGGGCTTGGCGAACGGAATGACGGCCTTGTTGCCGGCGACTTCCTGGCGCGACTTGTCGAAGCCGCCAGCGACAGCGAACGGGCAGCGGACGCCCTGGACTTCGCTTCCGCCATTCGCGTAATCGACCATCGTGAAGGGCATCGAACCGCAACCGAGGTGATCGGGATTGGGGAATGCTGTAAGGTCTTCGGGCTTTTCGGCATTGAGCCAGCGGACGTCGAATTCAATTGTCGCACCAGGCTCGAGCGAGTATGCGAGGTCAACCGGGCCTGCGACTTTGGCGGATGTCGGTCCAAAGGCGTCGAGGCGGCCGGAGCGCGCCTTGTCGGTTGTGTTGCTGGCCACGACATGCGCAACAAGGCCTTCCTTGGTCCAATGCGTTTCGCCGGCGAAGGCAAGCGCAGGGGCGGCGCGACGGCCATTGAGCGCCTCGTAGGATGCACGGGCGATCAGATAGTGGCCAAGCGCATTCGGGTGGATGGTGTCGCCGCGGCCGCCACGCTCGATCATCGACGAAAGCTGCTGGCTGTAGCCGAGCGGATAGCGGGGCCACATCGCGATGGCGGATTCGACAAGGCTGTTCTCGCCCTTGCCCCAGACGGCCTGGAAGGTCGCCGCGGCGGGGAGCGAAAGCTCATTGGCGACTTCATCGACAGCAAGGGCGTAATCGATGGTGCGGGTCGCGAATTCCGGCGGTTCGGCATGACCAGAGGCGCCAGTGCGGATGGTCTCGATGTGCGGCGTGGGCTGGAGCAACAGCATGTCGGCGCCGAAACGCTCGCGCATCTGGGCGGCCGTCCAGACCGTCTGCTCCTTGAAGCTGTCGCGCGGGACAAAGCAGATTTCGTCGTTGAGACCGTACATCAGCACGCCGAGATCGGGGTGGGAATCCGCAAAGTCGCGGTCGAAGTGACGGACTGTCGCGTCGATCGAACGGCCCGCGTAGGCATGGCGTACCGCCGTGACATTCGCATTGCCGGTCGCACGGCCGAGAATCTGCGCGAGCATGAAGAAATGGTCGCCGGTGTCGGTCACGGAATCGCCCATGCCAGCGATAAGGAATGCCTCGCCGCCAAGAAGTTTGCCGGCGGTTTGCGGAAGGGAAGCACGAAGCGCGGCTTCGTCAATTGGCGCGGGTACGTCCATCGCAAGGAAGCGCGCCTCGCCGCCAACTGGCGCCGCTAATGTGACGATGTGGATGCCGCAGGCGATCGCGGGAATCCGCGCGACGCCATCCTTGATCGTGGCAATGCCGGAAGCGCGCGGTCCGACACCGTCTTCGGTGAAGGTCATGACACCGTATGCGACATCGCCGTCGGGAGCGCCATCGAAGGAAACCGCGGCTTGTTCATCGACGAAGATGTACTTCTGCCCGACAGTCGCCGCCATCGCGCATGAGACTGAAAGAACCGCGGCGGCAAGCGCCGTTAGGATTGGGTGTTTCATTTGTTGCCTTGTGTGCTTTGTGGTGTTAGACATTGATAACCGGTTGACCGAAATCGTATAGGGCATCGTTGATCTTGCCGAAATCGTAAATGCCACGCTCGATAAAGAAGCGGATGATAAGATCGAACTTCGACGAACGAGAGAGGGTGAATCCGGCAAGGCGCAAAAGGATGTCTGCGTCACGATATGAAAGATGCAGTGCTATGGCAAAAGCGATCACCGTTGTTTTCTTCGGTGCGTATGCCGCATCGCTACGGATCTTCGAAAAGTGGCGTCTGTCAATGCCCGCCCGTCCGTAAACTTCCGAATCCTTTTCACCGCTCTCGCGAATCAGTTTTTGGAGATGCTCGGAGAATGAAGGCGCGGCCTGGGCAACGTAGTTCGAAAGTTCAGGCGGCGGTGGATCATTGTTGATCCCATCGGCAAGCAACCCGGGAAATTCGACAAGATAGTCGGATATTTCCTTGAACAAATCAGGAGAAATCCGCTTCGCCCCAGGCGAAACCGCCGATGTCTGAACGTTGTCTGGCATTGCCCTGCTACTCCAGAAGAAGTGCCCACGCACCGCGTGAGCGGACTTTACGTTAGCAGGGATTGTACCATCTGCGTTTCCAACATCGCAAGACCAACGCAATGTGAGGCGAAAGCGGGGACACGCCCCGATTTCGCACTGTCTAGCGTGCCTTGCGTTTGCGGAAGGACGCTACGGCATCATGCAGGAGGGATGGGCATAGCAGGCGGATCAGCGCCGCATAGACAGCTACAGCCTCCACGATTGTCGCCAGCACGGTGATGCCGCACGCCAGTTTGTCGTGCATTCGCCCCTCAAGCAGTCCGCCAATCCAGATGCTTGTGCGCCATGCGGCAAGTCCCATTGCAACGGATGCCACGAATGCCGCAGCCAGAGGACGCACCAACGGGCGCCATTTGAAAAGCGCGATCCCACGATGTTTGCGATGCGAAAGCACATACAGCATGGCGATGCATTGGACGGTGCTGCTGATCGATGTCGCTATCGCGATTCCTATCGGCTTCAATTCCTGCGGCAACACGAACACAAAGAACACATTGAGCGCGAAATTCAAGCCGACGCATGCCATGCCGATCTTGACGGGTGTCTTCGAGTCCTGCACCGCATAGAAGGCTTGCGGGGCAAGCTTGGCTATCCCAAATGCGAGCAATCCAGCGGAATAGGCGAGAAGCGCGTTTGAAGTGCGCGCCGTCGATGTCGCATCGAACTGCCCCATTTCAAAGACCAACGATGTGATCGGTTTCGCGAGCGCAAGCAACCCCGCCGCCGATGGCAGCATCAGAGCGCACATCGAGGCCATCGACCTGTTGAAATCGCCCGAGAAGCCGTCGAAGTCTTCATCAGCCGCGGACTTCGAGAGGGCGGGAAGCAGCGCCGTCGCAAATGCCGTGCCGAAAATCGCCAGTGGAAAGTAAACAAGCCTGTCGGCATACCCCAGCGCCGATGGACCCCACTTCCCAGCCCACATCGCAAGGTATCGGTCGAGGAGCAGGTTCACTTGCACGACGCCCGCCGCAAGCGCCATCGGCATCATGAGCCTGAAAACCCTCTGCACCTTCGCGTCGTGCCATGCGTTGAAGATCAGCTTGCGCGGCACTCCGTGTTTCGCGAGTACAGGCAGCTGAATCGCCACTTGGACAATGCCGGAAACAAGTATCGACCATGCGACAGCCTTGATGCGGATCTCGCCTTCCGCCGGAAGAAACGGGCAGACGCACGCTATCGCGATTATGCATACGAAATTCTGCATCGCAGGCGCGAATGCCGATACCGCGAATGACTTTAGCGAATTCAAGACGCCCATGATCAGCGCCGCCAGACAAATCAACGGCGCATACGGAAGCATGATCCGCAGCAGCGGGAGAATGTGCATCCAGCGCGAATCGTCCGTCAGGCATTTCGCTATCGGGAACGTGGCGACGATGCCGAGTACAGACAGCAACGACAGGAATGCGAACATCGCTCCTGAAACGCCGGCGGCCAGGCGGTCGGCCTCTTCCTTGCCTTCATTCTCAAGCGTTTCCGTGTATATCGGGATCAGCGCCGCCGAAAGCGCGCCTTCGCCGAAGAGGCGCCGGAAGAGATTGGGGAAGGTGTATGCCACATCGTATGCCGATTTGAGCACGCTCGTGCCGAAGAATCCGGCAAGCAACTGCTCTCGGACGAGACCGCCGACACGGCTCAACAATGTCATCAACCCGACGACAACGGCATTGCGCGCTATGCTCTTGCTCATCGCCCGCAAACCTCCAGCAGCGCTTCCGCGACTCGCTCCGGCGCAATCGATTCAAGTACCGCGGCCGCTTCCGCCGATTCGCGCGCGATCGCGACATCATGCTTTACGTCGTCTCGCGCAACAACCCTGCTCAATGGTCCAAGCGGCCCGGTACGCACAGGGTCGGTAAGTCCGAACACGGCGGCAAGCGGGGTCCCGACAGCCGATGCCAGATGCATTCCACCGCTGTCGTTGCAGCATACGCCGTCGCACGCCGCGAGAAGTGCCGCCAGTCCGCGAAGCGATGTCGCCCCGGCCAGATTGGCCACGATGCCGCCCGGCAATCCCGCCGCCACTTCCGCGCAGGTGTCCGCCTCGTTCTTCGCGCCGCATATCGCAAACCGCGCATCGGGATATTTTGCGGCGACGGTTTTGGCCAATGCGACAAAATGCTTCGCGGGCCAGCGCTTCGACGGACCGCGCGCGGCTCCCGGAATAATCGCGAAAAGCGGCGCGCCGTTTTTTGCGCCAGTGGTTTCGCGTGCCGCGTCGATCTCCTCTTTCGGAATCGAGAGAAGCGGGGTTTGAATATCCGCCGGCGATCGCGGACGCTCCAATCCAAACAGTTCGAAATTCGCGCATGCCTGGTGGCCGGCCGCCATTGACTTGCGCGACACGCGATCTGTCAACAGCAGGCTCCGCGCATGCATCGCGCACCCGCGTACATGCGGAATACGGGCGAGAAACGGAACAAGCGCCGACCGGAATGAGTTGGGGATCGAGATCGAGGCATCGAAACCGCGCGAGCGAATTTCCCGCGCCGCCGCAAATGTTCCCGCATTGCCAGATTCAAGTGCGATGATGTCATCGACAAATGGACACAGCCCCCACAGAGTCGTCAGCCCGGCCTTTGAAAGCACGGTAATGCCGGAATCCGGATTTGCGGCATGCCATGCCTTCAGCGCAGGGAGGCACATGACGACATCGCCAAGCCAGTTCGGCGCATAGACGAGAAGTTTCTTCGCGTTCAAGGTTCCCATTTGGTCAATCCGGATTCTCGGGCCGCCCAATCAGCGCGGCGATGCTTTCGATGCCTTGCACGACACGCGGGCCGGGACGGCATACGACATCCAAGTCAAATTCGGCGTAGATGCGATTCTCTTTCACGGCCTTCACGCCGGACCAACCAACACGCGAGGCGATTCGCTTGCGCGCGCTTTCGTTGTCGCATCCGTAAAGACAGATTATCACATCCGGATTCCGCGCGAGCACCAGTTCTTCCGATACCGACGCATAGTCCCTCTCGGTCAGTTCATCGCCGAGATTGCGCCCTCCCGCCAGCGCGACCACTTCGGACATGAAGCTGTCGCGCCCTGCGGTTATCAAGGGCGAGTCCCACATCTCAAGGAAAACGACTGGCTTGTCATCTGTGTCAACCGACTCCGCCTTTCCCCGCCACTCCGCGATGCCGTCCGCGATGCTGGCCGAAAGTTCGGCCGCCTTCTCGTCGCATCCCGCGAGTGCGCCGACGCGCATGATGGCCGTCGGGATGTCGGCAAGCCGCTTGCAAGGGATGAGCTCGTGACGTATGCCGAGCTGCTTGATCGCCTCGAGCATCGCCATGTCCTCGAACTCGATGCACATGACGACATTCGCGCGCGTCGCCGCGAGTGCCTCGGGGAACGCGCGCCCGAAATTGCCGATTACTGGCAACGCCTTGCACTCTGGCGGATAGTCGCAGACATCTGTGCGGCCGATCAGCGCATCGCCCGCGCCGACAGCGTATGCGATTTCCGTGAGGTTTGGCGCAAGGGAGGCAATGCGCGGAGAGGAAGCGGGGGGAATCGCGGCATTGGGGGTACAGCCGGAAGTGAGCGACAGCAGTGCGATACAGGGCAAGAGACAGGAGGCAAGAGGCAAGAGGTGGGAAATTAACGATGAAAGGCGATGCCACCGCGCTGGGTGTGGCACCGCGAGTTCCTCGGTCTTGCGCGATGATGGTGTGCCGAAAAGCATGGCGGATCAGGAAAGCAATTCGGCCGCGAGACGGACTAGTTCAACACATGGGCGCTTGCGGTAGTATGCGTCGGTACGCGCTTCGGGCGCGCCTCCCGTTGTCGCGCCTGTCCCTTCGAGAAGTTCGCGGCAGACAATGGATCCCGTTTCCGCCTTGAACTTCGCGCAGAAGTCCTGGATAAACGGATATGCCGCCGTCTTGTCTGGTCCGTGGCGCATGCCCAGCACGAGCGCGGCGCCCGTGACAGTGCCGCAGACTTCGCGCATCCGGCCAACACCGCCACCGAGTCCGCACGAAACCTTGCGCGCGGTTTCGTCATCCATTCCGAATTCATCCGCGAAGGCGCAGAATACGGCCTGTGCGCAATTCAAGCCGCTTTTGAAAAGTTCGACTGCGCGATCCGCGCGCGTGGTGTCAGCGTCTGTTGTGGCCATCATTAAAACTCCTGTTCTACCTTGATTGGCGGCATGGCGAGATCGCGCGCGAGAATCGCGGTTTGGCCGATGCGCCATGATGCCTCGTCTCCATTCGTCCCATGGCGACACACGCCAAGCGCGGCCGCGTCTGCCGCCGCGATCCCGCGCGACCAGATTGCCGCTATCATTCCCGAAAGCACGTCGCCGCTTCCGCCCGTCGCCATTCCAGGATTGCCCGTGAGATTCAGCATCAGCGGATTGCCAGGCGCGGAAATGAGCGTTCCAGCGCCCTTCAGCACTACCGTCGCATTGGCGGCGTCGGAAATGCGGCGCGCCGTTTTTTGGCGGTCCGCCTGGACTTCCGCGGTGGTGATGCCGAGCAGCCGCGCCGCTTCGCCGGGATGCGGCGTGAGGATGACACGGGAATGGTCGCGGAAAAACGGCGCGCCGTTTTTTGCGGCTTCGCGGATATGCGGGGCGAGGGCATTCAATGCGTCAGCATCGAATACAACGCGAGGCAGCCGTTCATCGTTCGCCAGCGACATCACCAGCGCCTCGGTATCTTCGTTCGCCCGCATTCCGGGACCGACAACAATCGCGTCGAATGAAGCGAGGTCGCGTCCCCATGCGTCAAGCGCTTCGCGGGTGAGCCATCCAGACGATGTCGGAAGCTGGTGCGCCATGGCTTCGGGCGCGTGCGCCGCGAGTGGCTGCGCACATCCTTCGGGGATTGCGGCGGATACGAGTCCCGCGCCTGTGCGAAGTGCTCCGAGCGCGGCGAGCGCGGGTGCGCCTGAGAAGCCGGGCGAACCGCCAATCACGAGCACATGGCCGAAGTCGCCCTTGTGGGCATCGTGCCTGCGCGGCGCTGCAATGTCGGGCAGTTCGGAGGGGACCACGAGCGAAAGAGCGGAAGGCGCTTGCTCGGGTTGCGGCGGCAGTCCGATATCGGCTACTTCGACATGGCCGAGCACCGATGCGGCGCCTTGCAGGGAGAATGCAGTCTTCGGAGCCGCGAGAGTGAGCGTGAAATCGGCGGTCACGTGTGGCGACGCAATTGCGCCATTATCGGCGTCGAGTCCGGAAGGCAGATCTACGGCGAGGACGAGCCGCCCGCGTCGCGAGCGGTTGATCCATTCGATTGCCGCGGCGATTGCGCCGCGCGGCGCGCCGTGCGAGCCTGTGCCAAGAAGCGAATCGATGATTACGAAATCCTCGCACGGGAGATCGCACTCGTCGAGCTTCGTCCAATCGTCTGAATTGGGGAGCGCAAAAAACGGCGCGCCGCTTTTCCGCATGAATTCGAAGGCGATTAGCGCATCACCCGAAAGCGAGGCTGGATTGGCGGCGAGCAGTAGTTTCACGTGGAAGCCGTGCGAGTGAAGCAGCGCGGCCGCCGTGCAACCGTCGCCGCCATTGTTGCCACGTCCAGCGGCAATCAGGATTTCGCGGGTGTTGCGTGCGCGTGCGAGGCGCACCGTTGCGCGAGCGACTGCGGCGCCAGCCCGGCGCATGAGCGTCCAGCCCGGCGTGCCGCCATCGATTGCCGCCCGGTCGAGCGCGCGCATTTCTTCTGACTGGAGGAATCGCATTGGATCGTGTGCGGTGGTGGGTTGATCAGCGGATTGCGATGGTGATCTGGCGGTAGCCTGGATCGGGATCGGGCGAGAGCGTTACATCGACAGCGTGTGGAAGCGCGTCGATGAGTTCGGCCGCGCGCTCCGGCCATTCGACGACAACGAGCGAACCGCTTTCGAGGTATTCCTGCCAGCCGATTTCAAGAAGTGCCTCGGCATCGGAAAGACGGTACAGATCCATGTGGACAAGCCGCCCCGTGCTTCCCTGGTGTTCGGTGACGAGCGTGAAGGTTGGGCTTGTGACAGGGCGGTTCACGCCGAGCGCCATCGCAAGCCCCTGCGTGAAGGTCGTCTTGCCGGCGCCGAGTCCGCCGTGAAGCGCGATGACTGTGCCGGGCGGAAGCGTGCCGGCGAGCTTCACTGCGGCGCGGCGTGTGCCTGATGCGCCACGGACGCGGCGCGTTGTCGTCGAAGGCGCTGGGAATTGGATGCCGCTCATTTCGCCACCTCGTGGAATGAGCAGACGATGCCGATTGTGCGCCCGTGGATATCGTTGTCGGGGGAGATGGAAGCGACGACATCGAATTGACGTCCATCGCTTGCGACTGCCGTAAGCGAACCGCTCCAGCGCGTTCCCGCCATCGCGGAATCGAGAATCGCGGAGAATGCCGCGGAGTCTGACCAGAGTTCGCGGATGTCGCCGCCTTCGACATCGGCCTCGCAAGGGAAACCCCACATCGCGGCGAGCGCCGGATTAGAGAATGTGATCGCGCCAGACTTGTCGCAGAGCGCGAAGGCCGCGGCGGAAGCCATGACTGCATTGTGCTCGCTGCGGAGGCGCTGCTGGGCGCGATGGCGCTTTTCGGTGTTGCGGATAAAAAACACCAGGTCATTGTCGCTGGCAAGGTGGATTCCGCTTACGGCGACTTCGGCCGCGAATTGGATGCCGTCTTTCGTGTGGCAGGAGGTGTCGAGCATCACGTGGCGATTGCCTGTCACGGTCTGGTGAAGTCGGTCGATGAGCTGCTTCGTGACGCTGTGGATGAGTGTTTCGATCGGCTGGTCCCATAGCTCCGATTTCGCGAAGCCGAAGAATTCCGATGCGCGGTCGTTGCAGTCGATCACGCGTCCGTTGGGATCGGTCACGATGACGGCGTCATACATCCCCGCGAGAATTTCACGGTAAAGCGACTTGTGGTCGGCAGCGCCGATGTCTTCGGGCTTGCGTGTGACAACGCGCAGGCGCTGGTCGGTATGCGTCGCGGCATCCTGCTGCGGCGCCACTGGCTGCGTCTTGCTGGTCGGCCTGGATGGCGTTGCGGGAGATTGCGCCGCGGCGGTATTCTGCGTTGGCGCAAGCTCTCCGGCGAGACCGTCGGCCTCGACACTCGCGATCTTTGAAAGATCCTGTGCAAGCTTGTTGTTGAACCAGATTTTCATGAGGATTCAGATTCTACGCGCACTGTGCGCCGCGTCAAAGCCTTTCAACCTTGCGCTGTACCCTGGGCGAGCATTCCCTTGACTGATTCGAATGCGGTGTCGGGCGAGATGTCCGCCATGCAAGCGTGGTTCCCCTTGCTGCATTCGCGCGAGAGGCATGGCTGGCATGGAAGCGAAAGTTGGAGCACGCGATGGATGTCGCCGTATGGCCCGGTGCGTCCGGGGATGGTCGGGCCGAAGAATACGAGGCATGGCTTGCCAAGCGCGGCCGCCATGTGGACTGGCCCCGAATCGTTCGAGACGAGCAGGTCGAGCTTGGAAATCAGGCCGCCGAGTTGCGGCAGGCTCATCGATCCGCAAAGGTTCTTTGCTTGCGGGACGGCGCGGCAGATCATCGCGCACGCCTCGGCATCGGCTTTCCCGCCGAGGATCAATGGAGTCGCGCCGAGTTCCTTGGCGATTCGGTCGGCAAGAGCCGCAAAGTGCGCGACAGGCCAGTTCTTCGTCTTCCAGCGGGAAATCGGCAGCATGCCGATCTTCGGGCCGTCGCCCACATCCAGTTTGAAATCTGGAAATGAGAGCGGGAATTCGGCCTTGGCAGGACGCGCGATACCAAAGCATTTGAGGACATCCAGCGCCTGTTCGACGGCATGGCGTTCGCGGTCGCCGCGCACAGGCTGGCGGTTGTAGGCGAGAGACGAGCATTCGCGGCTGTACGCCGGACCGACGCGGAGAGGGGCGCGCGCGGTCCTGACGACGATTGCGCTTTTGAATAGTCCCTGAAGGTCTATGACCGCATCGTAGCGCTCGCGACGTATCTCGCGGATTGTCTCGCGGATGCGTCCCCAGGGTTTGCGGCGCGGAATTGGAATTACGCGTGCGACATCGGAAAAGCATCGAACGAGATCCGCATACTCGGTCTGCACCGCCCAATCGACGGTCGCGCCGAGACCGGCCTTCAGCGCATGCACCGTTGGCATGGCATGGAAGAGGTCGCCGATCGAACTAAGTTTTACGATTAGTATCCGCATGGTTTCGGATGGGATTTTAGCAGAAGCACTGGTTGTACTGCACACTAGAAGTCATCACTGGCAGGACGACCAGCGTTCGAGCGTGGCAAGTGCTTTTCGGAAATATTCCGCCTTCTTGCCACTGTCAGCAGGCCAGCCGCATTCGCATGAGACGCCACCAGTGTAGGCTATCTTGCGCAACGCCGAGAAATACGGGCTTGAATCCCCTCCGGACGTTCCAGGCGCCCCTCGCGTACCCGGCTCCGCCACATGGCAATGAAGAATGGCATTGCCGGCGGAAACGATTGACTCCGGGCCTTCGCCGCCCTCCGACATGTGAAAGAAATCCGCAAGCAGTTTAATCCGCGGCGAGTCTATCTCCCTCTCTATTCGCGCACAGTCCGAGACATAATTGAGCAGATTGTCCTCCTTGTGGCATAACGCCTCGAGCAAGACACAAACCTTGCAATCGGCGATTCCGTCGGCAAGGCGTTTGCAGAATTCCGTGAACTGCCCAAGGCCTTGTTCGCGGCTGAATCCATCGGGAATCCTACGGACGGCCGAGGATCCGAAAGCGATGGTTTCCACGCCCACCTCGTCGGCTCGGCGACACACCATTGTGGCATAATCGAGAGCGGCGTCGAAAGATGCATCGGGACCTGTCAGCCGAAATTCATTCGGAAGAAAACAATTGCAGGCGCGAAGCGGAATCGGCGTGGAAAGAACGACCTTGCGCCGTGCCGCCCAGTTTTCGCCATCGGCATTCGCCACAAGGGCGCTTGCAACGGGACATTCCCAGAAATCGTATCCGCATTCAGCGAGAAGAGGCACGTCATCGATCCCGCAAGATGCACCAAATGAAATTTTTACGCCCATGACCACACAACTCCAATCACCCAACGCGATCAGTTTAACAGATGTGAAACAACGGGAGAAATAACTTTTTGACTCTTAGATAGTCTGTCCCCTTAAGCGTAAAACTATCGGTTGGTTCGATTTTTGAAATAAGATATCATCTCGGACGTGGTAATTTTGCAACCATAAGAGGGGATAGGATGAACAAGATCGAATCCGTGATGGTTTCACTCGATGTCAGCGGCACCGCAAACGAACTGTGGACGCTGTCGTTGGACGATGGGACGATGCGGCTGCCAATCGCCGCGCCAGTGTTTGAAATCGACGGCGCGCGCGTTGTGGCAGAGCTCGACTCGATTTCACCAGCGCAAAAAAGCGGCGCGCCGCTTCCCGATGGGGTAAGCGAATACGCATTCTCCGGCGCGCTGAAGCAATGCCCCGGTCTCGCGCTCACGATTTTCCTTCGCGTCGCTAGCGATTCGCCTGTCGTGCGCTTCCGCTATTCGCTCTCGCCCGCCGATGGCGCGAAGGATGGCGCACACCGCCTTACGAAGTCCGCGGATGCCGACGCGCTTGACTACGCGGCTATCGACCTGTCGCGCTTCAACGATTGCACCGAAGTGCGCTTTAGCGAGTTCGACGCGCGTTCCCACGCATTCCATCTCGTGGAGACTCCGCTTGCCGAAAAGGATTTCGACAACAGCCTCGACGCTTTCGGTCCGCTTCTCGCTGCATGCGGCGATTCCGCTTCCGCATATCTCGCGTATGAACATGGTTCGCAGACGCCCGATGCGTTCGTCGCATTCCGCCTCTCCCCCGACTGGCGCGTCACGCTCCACGCGGTGAAGGGCAACTACTATCGCGGACGCGTCATCACCCGCGCAAATCCCTTCGAGACGATTTGGTTCCAGGCCGCAGTCGTCGCCGGCGGAATGAAGGAACTCGCCTCCGCATGCAGGCATTTCCTCCTGCGCCGCTGCTCGCCAAACACCGCTTCGCGCAAGCCTTGGATCTTCTACAATTCGTGGGGATGCCAGGAACGCGACAAGTGGTGGGGACACCATGCGTACCTCGACTCGATGAACGAGAAGCGGATGCTCGAGGATATCGAAATCGCGCACCGCATGGGCATCGACGTGTTTGTGCTCGACACGGGATGGTACGAGAAAACGGGCGATTGGCGCGTTAGCTCAAAGCGCTTCCCAAATGGCCTCGGCCCCATCCGCGACAAGCTCGCGTCGTACGGCATGAAGCTCGGCCTTTGGTTCAGTCCGACAGAAGCGGCTGTTACCAGCGACATCCTGGCGCGCAATCGCAAGAGCATTATCTCGAACAACGGCGTAGAAAGCCAGCCGCACCAGGTGTGGGAGACAGAGGAAAGCCAGAACCTGTGTCTTGTCTCACGCTACTGGGAGGACTTCGCCGACGAACTCGTGCGCCTCTCGCGCGATTTGGGCGTGACCTATTTCAAGTGGGATGCAATCGGCCAGTATGGCTGCGATTCCGACCAGCACGACCACGGCGGATCCGATGTCCCCGCGCAGGAACGCGCGGATTGCTACGCCTTCGAGCAGGTGCGGGCGATGACGAAGGTCGTGGACAAGCTTTGCGCCGCCTGCCCTGAAGCGATCGTCGATTTCGATGTGACCGAGGGATGGCGCGCTGTCGGTCTCGCGTTCCTCGCCGCGGGCAAGTATTTCGCCGTGAACAATGGCCCATACTTCCCGAACTTCGATGTCCCATACGACTGGCGCACTGCCGGGTACTGGAGCAACATCTTCGTTAATCCCGGCCCCGCGCGTGGCTGGTTCGCGCGCACTCCGCTCGACTTCGACAAGTGGATTCCTTCGGTTCTCTTCCTCACCCACTATCTGCCAGATGCGCCACGGTCGTCTGAGCTGATCAACATCGCGTCGCTCGTCCTAGGCCAAAACGGAATCTGGGGCGACTTGCAGGTGGTGCCGGAAGAAGGCGTCAAACTGTTTGGCGAAGTGCTCGGCGTCTATAAGCAGGTCCGCGATTCAATCACGGCCGCCAATCCTGTGCGTACCGGCGCAATCGGCGGAAGCCCCGAAATCCACGAAAAGATTTCCGACGGGCGCGGCGTGGTGTGCGTGTTCGCAAACGACAACGGCACGCAAAGGTATGTCACGACCAACAAGGTTGGCAAATTGCTTTGGGCGAGCGAAGGGTGCGAGGTGTCGCGCGATTCCGCAGGGCGCGCAATACTCACGATGCGCTTCGACGGCCCAGGTGCGCACATGGCCTTCTTCGGCTGACCTCGCAGGGGAAAAACTAGCGCCTACCGCATGAATCCGCTGGTTTCAGTGCGTTCATGCGGCGGGTCCGATTCTACCCACAGCGCGTCAACACCATCAAAGCGCGCGCGGAGTTTGCGCCCTTCGTCGGGACCGAGTACGAACAGCGCGGTCGAAAGACAGTCCGCGAGTCCAGCGGATGAAGCGCGTACCGTAACGCCGGCGACGCCACGTGCCGGCCATCCTGTGCGCGCGTCCATGATGTGGGAATAACGCTCGCCGGCAATCGTCACGAATCTCTCGTAGTCGCCGGATGTCGCGACCGCCTCGCCATCGCCGAGTTCGATTGCGCAGATGGTTTGCGTCTGCTTCACCGGATCACGCACGCCGACGCGCCACCCCCTGCGCTTTTTCGATGGTGCGCCACTCGCGCGGATGTTGCCGCCGAGGTTGACGAGGAAATTTGTCGCGCCGGCAGCACGCAATGCGTCGAACGCTTCATCAACGGCGAATCCTTTCGCGCTTCCGCCAAGGTCGAGCCGCATGCCCGCATGGGCGAGACGCGCACCACTCGCGTTGAGCAGCACGTTTGTCCACCCGACAAGCGCACGCGCCGCGCCAAGCGTTTCGTCGGTCGGTGGCGTTTCGGGACCCGTCTCCCTGCGGAACCCCCAGACGTGCATGAGCGGTCCGACCGTAGGATCGAACGCGCCATCACTGGCTTCGGAAATCGCAAGCGCGGCATCCAGCGCACGTCGGGCGTCAATGCCAATCGCGACAAACTCGCCATTGCCCGCCGCGGCATTGATGCGCGAGATATCGCTTTCGCCGTTGAATATGCTCAGCGCGCTTTCAAGTTCGTCCCAGCGTGTCTCAACGATTTTGCGGCGCGCCGCGATTTCATCCGCTTCGTCGGCCGGGACGGAAATCGAGGCAATCGTTCCCATCGCCGTCCACGTAGCGCTCACTGGCGGAAGTTCCTTGCGCGCGCATCCCGTCGCAAATGCAAGCAGGGCGAGGCATGCGGACAAGATGAACTTCGATATGTTGCACATTTGAGCGCCTCTTCCGCTGGGGGATTGATGTCAGTCTGCAAGGACGGCGGTGAAGCGCATCACTTCGGACAGAAAACATTTTCGGGGATTTCGGGAAGCGCGGCGATCCAGCGGAGTTCGCGGCGGCGCATGCGCGCGCGCTCGGCGGGAGTAGCATCGTCGAGTCCGCAAAGATGGTCGCACGAGTGCGCGATGTACAGCGCGAGTTCGCGCGATGGCGTTGACCTGTGGCGTGGGCCGATTGTCCATGCGGCGTCGAGATTCACGATCACTTCCGCGACGCCGCCTTCGCCGGCGCCTGGCATGGGCGGGTATTCGAGGGTGATGACATCTGTCGGGCCGGCGTGGCCGACAGCCTGCCCGTTGATTTCGGCGATGCCCGCATCGTCGAGGACGATTACGGAAATCTCGTCCCACTTGTCATCCGGCCGTGCCTTGACGATATTCGGGACGAAAGCGCGAAGCAGGTTCGCGATTGCCGCGCGGTCGATGCGGTACTTGCGCTGGCGGTTGACGACGGTCGTCTTCATTGTTCGGGTTGTTCTCCGCGGCAATCGCAATGCGCATCGCGGTTTTCGGCGCGGCGCGTCCTGAAGAAATCCTGGATAAGCGCGAGCGACTCCGCTTCCATCACGCCGTCCACGACCTCCGCGCGATGGATGAGATTCGGGTGGTTGAGTATGTTGAAGACGGATATCCCGCCGCGCTTGGGGTCGGCCACGCCGATAACTACCATCGGTATGCGGGCAAGGACAATCGCACCCGCGCACATTGCGCAAGGCTCCTTGGTAACATAGAGGATTGTGTCGGTGAGGCGAAAGTCGTCGCGGGCGGAACACGCCTGCGTAATCGCGAGCATTTCCGCATGCGCGGTGGGATCCTTGAGTTGCTCTGTCTGGTTGTGGGCGCGGCCGAGCACATGCGGAAGCAACAAGCCGTCGCCAGCTAGAAGCGCATCTGAAGGACGGGCTACAATGATGCAGCCTGTCGGCACCTCTTCCTCTTCCGCGGCCTTTTCCGCTTCGCGGAGAGCCATCTTCATGCAACGTTCGTGGAAGGAGCGAAGACGCTCGGCGGCGACTGGATCGCTTTCGCTCATTGCTTCTCCGCGCCGGCGGCTGGTTTCAAGAGCTTCTCGATATCCGCTATGAATTTTTCGGGAGTCGCAGTGCACGAGGCGTCGAGCTGGCCGAGAATCTTCTCGCCATCGGAAGCGAGGAGGATGTAGGTCGGAGAACCATCGACGCCGTATTTTTCGCAGAGCATGTTGTTGCGCGTGACATACGCCATCGGCACAAGGCGCTTGTTCTTTGGGAAGTCGATGAAGACCATCACGATGTTTTCCTTCGCCCACTTGTTCCAGGCTTCGGCAGTGAAGACCTTCTCCTCCATCAGAATGCACAACGGGCACCAATCGCTGCCGGTGAAATTCATCAGGACTGGCAGGTTCTTTTCCTTCGCGAGGGCGAGCGCCGCCTTGTGGTCCTGCGTCCACGCGCCGACTTCGGCGCCAGTTTCCTTCGCGGGGGATTTCGCGGGTTTCTTTTCACCGGCGAAAGATGGAAGCGCCACTGTGGCAAGGGCCACGGCCAATAGACAGGTGATGAGTTTCTTCATTTTTGCTCCTTTGTTGCGCAGGCGTTTGCGATGGTGTTTCGAAAACGGAACCTTATTCTGATTCGGAACAAAGTTCTTCCACGAGGTATGCTTCGCTCATGCAATGCATATCCGATATGCCGTCGCGCATGAACTCATAGGTTTTCGATTGATAGAACTTGTCAAGCGCCGCTTCAAGAGAGCATCCTGTCTTCCTTGCGTATGCCTCTATGACGCGAGCGTATTTCATCCGAAGAAGCGTTTTGTTCGCGATCATCTTTCTTTGCTCCAGATGAATTTCAGTGTTCCCAGAGATGCCTCCGTCCGTAAGCAAATCTGAAGATTGGGTTGCTGGAACTGCAACTTGTCCATTGTCTGCGCCTTCGTTGCAAAACCATCGAAGAAAGCTTCCAAGGTATCGAATACTTTGTCATTCGCTACACCGCCGATTACAACATCCCAATCCGTTGCATCGTTTTCGGTGCGGCAAGACACAATGAAGTCCAACCATTCTTCAGAATAGGAATCGAACCGAAGTACCCTTAATCCTCGTAGATACTCTTCTTCAAGTTCGTACATTGAGACGACTGCAGTACCGAAGCGGCGTTTGCGTTTTTCGCACCAACCACATGCCTGTTGTAAAATCGGGGTCACATAGAATCCCGGACCAAAATCAACCGCTTTCCTCGAATGTAGCAGATCGGGATTCTCTATCGCCATCGCGCCGCCATGGTAGACAGTCATACTACAACACCCCGTTCTTCCATCATTTCGCGGATGTCATTCACAATGTAGTCTTTCCCTTGCGTATGAAGTACGTCATAACTAGGGACAATGTATTTGTAGAGAAGATCGCTTTTCTTCGCAAGGGCGATATAGACCGAACCGGAGTCTTTCCCCAATGCCGTGGCAAGACTTTCAATGCAGAAAACTGCAAATTCAAGTTCTCGGATATTTTTCATTCTGTTCAAGTGTTGCCAATGCCATAGTTCCCGAACGTGTTTGATTATAGGCAATGGCGCGATCAAGAGAAAGATTTATCTCCAGATCGGTTAGAAGAGCGTCAATTGGTCTGGCTGGTCGCCGCGGTCGCGGCGGCGGGTCATCTTCGCGAGCTTTGGCATGCCGGATTCGAGTTCGCCGTCTTCAAGGTTGCCGAGGATTTCGTGGGCGCGGGCGACGACCTCGGCGGGAAGGCCCGCAAGGCGCGCGACCTGGATGCCGTACGATTTGTCGGCGGTACCGGGCTGGATGCGACGGAGGAAGACGATCGAATCGCCGTTTTCGCGGACCGTGACCGTATAGTTCCGCACGCCCTTCAGGGTGAGCGCAAGGTCCGTCAGTTCGTGGTAATGGGTCGCGAAGAGAGTCTTCGCCTTGACGCGCGGATTGTTGTGCAGATACTCCGCGACAGCCCATGCGATCGAAATGCCGTCGAATGTCGAAGTGCCTCGGCCGATTTCGTCGAGCACGATCAGCGATCGCGGCGTGGCGTTGTTCAGGATGTTGGCGGTCTCCTGCATCTCGACGAGGAACGTGGAGCGTCCGCGCGCCATGTCGTCGCCGGCGCCGACGCGCGTGAAGACGCGGTCCACGGCGCCAATGCGGGCCTTGCGCGCGGGCACGAACGAGCCTATCTGCGCCATGATGACGATCAGCGCGACCTGGCGGATGTAGGTTGACTTGCCGGCCATGTTCGGACCTGTGATGATCGCGAGCTGGTCGTTGCGCGTGTCGAGATGGGTGTCGTTTGGAACAAAGCGTTCGGCGTCGGGCAACTGTTCGACGATCGGATGGCGTCCATCGGCGATCGCGAGTTCGTCTCCCTCATCGACTACCGGCCGTTCGTATCCCAGCGCGAGTGCGCGGTCGGCGAGCGATGAAAGCACATCGATGCGCGCCAGGGCGTCGGCCGTGGCCTGGATTTCCGCAGTGTGCGCGGCGGCGGCTTCGCGGAGACGGCAGAAAATCTCGTATTCGAGCGCGACCGCCTTGTCCTGCGCGCCGAAGATCTTGCGCTCGTATTCCTTCAGCTCGGGCGTGGTGAAGCGCTCGGCGTTCGCGAGCGTCTGGCGGCGTTCGTATTCGGGCGGCGCAAGCGCGACCTGCCCCTTCGAGATTTCGATGTAGAAGCCGAAGACGCGGTTGTGGCGCACCTTGATCGTCTTGATGCCCGTGCGTTCCTGTTCGCGGGCCTGGTATTCGGCGACCCATTGGTGGCCTTCGCCGGCGAGACGGCGCAGATCGTCGAGGTCGGCATCGTAGCCTGGACGGATCATGTCGCCGTCCTTCACCGCGATCGGTGGCGTATCGACGATTGCGCGGTCGATGAGATCGATCAGCCCGGGCTGGTCGCGCATCGAACCGGCGATTTCGGCCAGCGAAGGTTCTCCGCAGTTCGCGAGGCGGTCGCGAAGAGTCGGGACCGGGCGAAGCGAGGCGGCGAGCGACTGCAGGTCGCGCGCGTTTGCGCGGGTTCCGCCGAGGCGCGCGATGGTGCGTTCGAGATCGCGCACTTCTTCGAGCGAAGTACGGAGAGCATTAAGCTCGGAGCGATTGTGGAAGAGGAATGAAACGGCGTCGAGGCGGCGGTTGATCGCATCGGCCTTGCGGAGCGGGCGCGCTATCCAGGAGCGGAGCAGGCGAGTGCCCATGGGTGTCTTCGCGCTGTTCAAGACGCCTAGAAGCGTGGCCTCCATCGGACGCCCGCGGACCGGCAGGAGGTCTAGATTCGCGCAAGTCGATTCGTCGAGGGTGAGATAGTCTCCGCCGTGGCGGAGTTGAAGCGCGCGGACATGCGAGAGATTGTGGTGGAGCGTATCGCGGACATGGTGCAGCAGCGCGCCCGCGGGGCAGACGAGCGCGGCGTCGCCCTCGCAGCCAAAGCCCTGAAGAGAATGAACCGCGAAATGGCGCACAAGCGTGTCGTACGCGGCATCGTACGAGGCAGTCCAGTCATCGACGGTTGTGATGGTCGCCACTCCCGCTGAAGAGAGCAACCCGGCGAGCGGACCCTCGGCGTCGGATTCCGCGACCAGGCATTCGCTCGGCTGGATACGGCGCAGGTTGGCGCGCATCTCTTCCGCCGAATCGGTGGCTTCAATGGTGAATTCGCCAGTCGAAAGATCGAGGAGCGCGAGGCCATGGCGCCCGTTGGAATCGGCGTGGAGCGCCGCGAGATAGTTGTTGCAGGCGGCATCGAGGATGGATTCTTCCGTCACCGTGCCCGGGGTGACAACGCGTGTGACCTCCCTGCGGACGATTCCCTTCGCGGTCGCGGGATCCTCCATCTGGTCGCAGATCGCGGCCTTGCGCCCCGCGCGGATGAGCTTCGCGAGATAGCCGTCGAGCGCATGGTGCGGCACGCCGCACATTGGCACGCCCGCGCGGCTTGTGAGCGCGAGGCCGAGAATCGGGGCTGCGGTGCGCGCGTCGTCGAAGAACATTTCGTAGAAGTCGCCGAGACGGAACATCAGCAGCGTTCCCGGCGGCAATTCGGACTGTATGCGCCGATACTGGCGCATCATCGGCGTTAGTTCTTCGGACTTTTCTGCCATGGCCTTTTGAAAAAGAACCCGTGCGCGGAACGGACTTTCGCCCGCCCCGCGCACGGGTCGTGATAAGCCTGGAGTAGAACAGCGCGATTACGCCATCTTGGCGATGCGCTGCGCGAGACGGGACTTCTTGCGGTCGGCGGTGTTAGCGGCGATCGCGCCCTTCTTGGCGGCCTTGTCAAGCTTCGAAGTGTAATCCGAGTAGTCCTTCGCGACCTGATCCTTGTTGCCGGCCTCGATGGAGGCGATCAACTTGCGGCGGCTTGTGGCGACCGCGCTCTTGACGGCGAGGTTCTCTTTACGGTTCGAAGCGGACTGACGGACACGCTTGGCGGCGCTCTTGATGTTTGGCATGGGAAATGGACTCCTTGACAAAATACAATCTCGAAAAGATTGAGCGGTCAGTTTACATTGTCCGCGTCCGCGATTCAATAAGAAAAGTGGAGGACATTTCTTGTGATGCCAATGAGTTTCGGGGAGGCATGGACACCGGCATGCGAATTTGCTACCCTAGCGCAAACTGGCTGTGGGCATGCTGCCGCAGTCGAATGGGTTTCATGGACAATGTGCCGACGCGCATGGCACTGGGACATCGATGAACGAATCACTCCGGGAGAAATTGAAGCAGTTGCCTGAAAAGCCAGGTTGCTACATCATGCGCGACCGGCATGGCGTGATCATCTATGTCGGAAAGGCCGTTTCGCTCCGGCGCCGCGTGCAAAGCTACTTCCGCTCGTCAACGATGGTCCACGGCGCACCCAAAGTCCGCAGCATGGTGAAGAGCGTCGAGAGCCTTGAGTGGATCGTCGTGAAAAGCGAATCCGAAGCCCTGCTTACCGAAAGCAACCTGATCAAGCGCTTCAAGCCCTATTACAACATCCTGATGCGCGACGACAAGCGCTACCTCGCCATGCGCATAGACTTGCGCGAACCATGGCCGCGCATCTCCGCATGCCGCATAGTGCGCGATGACGGCGCGGAGTACTTTGGCCCGTTTCCCTCGTCGGAAATCGTGAGGACGGTTATAGATTTCACCGAACGCCGTTTTGGACTCCGCAAGTGCAAACCGATCGTTCCGGATGCGGAGACCTACAAGCACTGCCACAACGATGTCATCCACTTTTGTACGGCGCCGTGCGTCTGCCGAATTTCAAACGAAGACTACCATGCGCGCGTCGAGGAAGCCTGTGAGTTTTTGCGCGGACATCGGCCGCAGATCATCGATGAAGTCCGTGAGAGCATGGAAGCCGCGGCGGCCTCGCAAGATTTTGAAAAGGCCGCGGCGTTGCGCGATTCGCTCATTGCCTTGAAGGAAATGGTGCGTCAGCGCGGACGACCCGCGGCGGCCCCTCAAATCCATCGCATGGATGCCGCGCATGGGATAGTCGAACTCGCCAGGATACTCAACCTGCCAGGTCCCGCAAAGGTGATCGAGGGATTCGATATCTCAAACACATTTGGAACGCTTTCGGTCGCGAGCATGGTCTGCGCCGTCGATGGAATGCCCGCGCCAAACCGCTATCGGCGATTCCGTATCCAGACTGTCGAGGGCGCCGATGACCCACGCAGCATCGCCGAGGCGGTCACACGCCGCTATCGCCGATTGCGCGACGAACGACAGCCTTTCCCCGATTTGATATTGATCGACGGCGGCATCACGCAACTGCGCGCCGCACGCGCCGCCCTCGCGGAACTTGGACTTTCGATCCCGACGGTAGGACTTGCGGAACGCTTCGAAACGCTCGTAACCGACGGCATCCCGCCAGGACCCGATCCCGTGCTCGAATTGAACTCGTCGCCGCTGATGGTCCTGCGCCAACTCCGCGACGAGGCACACCGTTTCGCGATTACGACCCATCGCCGATTGCGAAACAAGCTCATCCGCGAATCCGCTCTCGATGACATCCCTGGTATCGGTCCGCAAAAGAAGATGCTGCTTCTGCGGACTTTTGGATCTGTTTACCGCCTCGCCAAAGCGTCCGCCGCCGAGATAGCGGCTGTCCCCGGCATCGGCGATGAACTCGCCGCCGCCATCCTCCGCGCAGTCGGTTCCGAAGAAGAATAGCCAGTTACTCGTTATTCATTAACAATTTGCAACTTATGCACTCTTAAATAGTCTGTCCCTTTAAGCAAAAACATCTGCGCGACGGCGAGGCACCGTCGCAACGCACAAGACGAGGGAAGAGGTGTTGTCATCAACCTCTTACCTCTTCCGTGCCTTATTGCCATTCCCACCGCCATTGTGCTAGTATCCCCTACCAATTCGCCGTCAAAGGTATAGACGGTGTCCGGAGAAGCCCCGCAATCACGCGGGGTGCCGAA
>JAZQOE010000101.1:0-3772 GCA_045627705.1 Kiritimatiellia bacterium
AGCCGTTCCTGCGCCGCATCGCCGCGGCCTTCGCGGGCACCACGCCGATCCGCGGCTCGATCGGGGCGGAAGTGCGCATCCAGGGCTACATGCAGGCGGAGGTCGGGCACCTTCCGTACTACCTCGCACGCGCGGAGCTGGAGCTTGGCGGCGGCTTCTGCGGCTTCCTGCTCTTCCCGGAGCGCGTGTACCATGGCGACGTCCCGCACAGCTACATTATCGAGCTGAAGCACTCGAAGGCGGACGCGACGGACGCGGAACTCGCGGAAAAAGCCGCGGAGGGCGTCGCGCAGCTGCGCCGCTACGCGGCCGACCTGCTCGTCCCCGGACTCGCGAAGGGCACCCAGCTCCACCTCATCCTCTACCAGTTCAAGGGCAAGGAAATCGTGCGCCTGGAAGAACTGGAGAAGTAGGAAGTGCCCGCCGCCTCAATCTGCAATCGTGCAAAAATCTGTCGCAAACAAACCGATTGACTGCTGCAATGGGGAAGAGTAATATCAACCCCACTTTGCCGCCAACGTAGCTCAGCTGGTAGAGCAGCGCATTCGTAATGCGCTGGTCGGTGGTTCGAATCCACTCGTTGGCTCCATCCTTTCGCCCCGCAGGTTTCTTGCGGGGCTTTTTTTCTATTTGGAATCTGTTGGCCATGGAACGAATCCTCTCACTCGGTGTCGCGCCCGCGCTACAGCGGACGATGGTTTATGAAACCTTCAAGGTCGGCGAGGTGAACCGTGCGAAGTCGATCGCGGTTTCCGCCGCGGGCAAGGCCGTAAACGTGGGCCTGGCACTTGCCACGCTTGGGTGCAAGTCGGTGGTGACAGGCTTCAATGGCGGTGCGACCGGCAAGATAGTCGCCGATGAACTCAAGGCGCATGGTGTCGATGTCGCTTTCACCCGCATGCCTGCGCCTACGCGCACGTGTACGACTATTCTCGATCTTTCGAAGGGAGGGGAGGCGACCGAGCTTGTCGAGGAATCGCCACGTCCAGACGCCGATGGATGGAAGCGCTTCATAAATGCGAATCTCCGAGCCATGGGCGATTGCAACCTGCTCGCAATCAGCGGAACGCTTCCGCCTGGCGCACCCGAAGACCTTTATGCGCAGTTTGCGCGCGAGGCCGAAAACCGCGCCATTCCATTGGTGATTGATTCGCACAAGGGCGGCATGCTCGCGGTACTGCGGTATCATCCGCTTGTCGCGAAGATGAATGTCCATGAACTTCAGTTGACTTTCGGCGATTCATGCAATACCGAAAAGGCGGTCCTGAAATCTGCCGCGCGTCTTACCGCGGCCGGTGCGACATGGGCCTTCATCACGAATGGCGCAAAGCCCGGATGGCTGCTTTTCGCGGATGGCCAGGCATGGCGGATCACGCCGGCGAAGTTGGACAAGGCAGTGAATCCAATCGGCAGTGGCGACTCCGTCACGGCCGGACTTGTCAGTGCCTGGCTTGGCGGGCATCCAATGAACGACGCTGCGCGCTTCGGCATCGCCTGCGGAACTGCGAACGCGGTCAATCTGCGCCCGGCGGACTTTACTCTTTCCCAGGTTCGACGCTTCTTCCGCGATACGAAAATCACGCAGCTTTGAGTGTCTCGTGCGCATTGCGACGGCGCCCCCGCCGTCGGCCTCTTCGAGTTATGCCGCGCGATGGGACGTATATGACGCATAAGACGTGTATGACAAAAACAAGCTCTTCGCCTGGTATGTGTGGGCGTGCGACGAAAAGACCGGCGTCTCATTCCCAAACAAGGTCCATGATTCGAAGGATGACCGCAAGAAGTTGCCCGAGGCTGTCATCCGCCTCGTCACGCGCTTGATGTTCGTGTGGTTCGTGCGACAGAAGGGCTTGATCCCAAGCGAACTTTTCGACCGCGCCGAGATCTCGAAACTCCTGAAGGCGGGCTTCTCGCCGAACGCGAGGAACGATGGCACATACTACAATGCGATTCTGCAGAACCTTTTCTTCGCCACGCTGAACTCGCCTGAATCGCATCGCGACTTCCGTCCGGACAGACGCGCCCCAAACGGCTACAACGATGGCTACAACTGCAAGACGCTCTATCGCTACAAGGCCGCCTTCAAACCGGAGATGATTGCCGCATCCTCGATCCCGCATGCGGTTCCGGCGCATTCCCGATGGGGTTGCTGCACCGCATGACGCAACTGTTCGGCCGTCTCGATCCGCAGTGTCTCTCCATCCGCAAGAAGATTCGCGAACGCTACGAAAACGACAAGGACTTCATCGCGGCGGCGGACTGGATGACGGAACGCGAGCGCGCGCAGCGCCTCAAGGATATCGAGGAACAACGGGACATCAACTACACCCATCCCGACTATACGCGCAAGCTGTTCATCATCGAGAACTGCATCTTTGGCGTGGACATCCAGTCTATCGCCACGCAGATTTCGAAACTGCGTTTTTTCATTTCGCTCCTGTGCGACCAGTTGAGGACGAACTGGGATGCCGAGACGAAATCGTACAGGCTTGTCTCGCTGCCAAATCTCGAGGCAAAGTTCGCCTGCGCCAACACGCTGATATCGCTGCCGAAACTAGAAGGCGAACTAGACCTTTCGACAAAGACCATTTCCGATTTGAGATACAGGCTGGCTCGTCAACGAAAGCGCTACTTCTACGCCCGCACATACGGGCAGAAGAAAAAGGCCGAGGCGGATGAACGCCAGACGCGGCGGGAAATAAAGGCGGAGGTGAAGAGGGTTGTCTCCACGCCGGATACGCACGAAATCGCGAAGCAGACGAAGATGCTTTCAGCGCTTGAAGCCGAATACGAAAAAGTGCGTTCCCCGAAATGGGTGACAGTCCAAAAGCCGACTCAGGGCGAACTTTTCGGCGAGACATCGCAGGGCGAACTCGAATTTGTCAGAGTCGATGCAAACGCGGCGCGCCGTTCCGAAATCGAATCGGCCATGGCCAAGGCGCGAAAGAAGATTGCTGTCGAGAAATCGAAGGCGACGCTTAAGCCTCAGAATTTAGTGTTGTTGGATCGAATCTATTACCTAAAAGCATTGCAAACGATGCAGCTAGGTTTCGTGATAGGTGTTCTTAACTCACGATTAACAAATTTCTGGTTTGAATACACATATGGATCGACAAAAGTTAATGGGGGTTTCTTTGATTTAAATGGTAATCAAATTAAGACAATTCTATTGCCTAGATGCGAAGTAAAGTTTGAGGATGCAATTAGCAATCTTGTCGACCGCATTCTCGCTGCGAAGAAGTCCGATCCGAATGCCGATACATCTGCGTTGGAGGCGGAGATCGACGCGCTCGTGTACAAGCTCTACGATCTGACGCCGGCGGAGATTGACGTTGTGGAGGGAAGAAGTAAGGGGGACGAAGGAAGAAGTGCGGGCAATGAAAAGGTAAAAATGAAAAATGGAAAATCATGGAAGGGGGAAAAGAAGGCGGGGAAGAGCGTGGCGGGAAAGGAAGACGAGGGCGAGGAAGAAGTCGAGGAATTGGAGTGATGCCGCAAAAAACAAAGGCGAGGATTTCTCCTCGCCCAAGACAGGGAACTTTCCCGCGTGCCGGTGGCTTCGGTTTGCCAACCCGTATATTCATACCAGGCACAGGGTGTGAAGACTACATTCATCGTTGGGGAAATCCTTCAATCTTCGATGAGCTTGTGCCGCTTGGCCTCTCCGCGTTCATACGCGGCAATGGACTCGCGAAGGAGCCGTTGGTTCGTTTCGGAAAAGAATGGATCCTCGGCAATGACTTCGAATGGAAGTCGTTGCCGAATCACCGAC
>JAZQOE010000102.1:0-4169 GCA_045627705.1 Kiritimatiellia bacterium
TACAGGTGCCCCAGGAAGAACGGGCCGCCAGCCGTGTACCACAACTTCCAGTACACCCTCAAGGGCAAGAACCACTCGATGACCATCCCCGTGGGCATGGTCGACGACTTCAAGGCCGCCGTCGCATCTGGCAAGAAGCTCTGGGATCTCGTCCTCGAGCTGTCCGCGGCCGACGCCAAGGCGCTCTCCGGGCAGGCTTCCGCCCTAAAAAAAACTCGCGCACCTCGTCCTGAGGGGCGCCGCGAAGATCCACGCCGTCGGTGACAGGCTCAAGGGCGACGCCATGCGCGAATACAAGTACTTCCGCGGCAACGTCGGCAGAATGAAGTACGACGAATACCGCGCCAACGGCTGGTTCATCGGCTCGGGCGTCATCGAAAGCGGCTGCAAGACCGTCATCGGCCAGCGCTTCAAGCAGTCCGGGATGATCTGGTCGCTCAAGGGCGCGAAGGCGCTGCTCCCGCTGCGCACGCTCTACAAGTCAAACCGCCTGGAGGAGTTCTTCTGCCATCTCGTCAAAGACCTGGGGCAGGTCGATTGTGTGGCATAAAACCGGGCGTCACCTCATTGACTCTGCATAAAAGTCTCGTTGCACCCGAATCGGGAGGCGATGGAACACCGCCAACGCAAAATCGCGGTCTGTCCCCGTTTCACTAGCGCTGTACCATCCGCAACTTAAAACTAGAAACATGGCGAATGTCGGCATATTCTTATACGGCAATCAAATCGAAATGGAGGACAGGCCATGAACAACAAGAGAATCAAGGCAACCGTTCTGATCGCAACCATCGCCATTGCATGCGAAGCTTCCTTCGCGCAGTGCCTTTTCCCTTCGACGCCCAGGGATCAGCCGCCGCCACCACCGCGGTACTACCCACAGTATCCGCAATACCATCAACCGCCGCCACCACCCGACTATGGCTATGGCCAGGGTTGGAGAGGCGGTCCAGACTATCGCGACGACCGCGGTGGAAGGCGTCGCGAGGAGCCGCGCCGCAATGAATCGCGCAGGAGCGGCAAGTGGAGCACGGTCGCGAATCTTGCGCCTGGCGGCAGCGCCAAGGAAGTCTCCTTCTCCGGCCGCTCCGAATGCAAGATCGAGATTACCGGAGGAAGCGTTGGATTCCGCACCGTGGTCGTCCGCCGAGGCGGCGGCAAGAAATCCATCACAATCAACCAAAGCCTGTCGAAGGGCCAATCCGTGACAATCCCAATCGATCGTTCCGTGACAGGCATCCGCATCAGCGATACTGGAAGCGGTTCCTACCGTGTGGTTGTAAAGTAAGACTCTCTTCCTGACGACGGCGACTAGTTCCCTGCGTCGAGCAAATGCCTGACCTCATCGGGCCAAAGAGTTTCGTCTGGCGTTTCGATGATGAACGGCAGGTGGGAGATGCGCTTGTCGCGAACGATTGTCTCGAATGTTTCCCAGCCGAGGACGCCCGAACCAAGCGGGGCATGGCGGTCGAGGTGCGAAGCGAGTTTCGAGTTTGTATCGTTGAGATGGAAACCGCGCATGCGCGCTAGGCCCACGATCGAATCAAACTCGTCGAGCACGCGCTTCACCGCATCTGCGCCCGCGACATCGTGTCCGGCCGCGTAAAGGTGCGCGGTGTCGAGGCAGAACCCGACGCGCGATTGGTCTTCCACTGCCGCGCCAATCGCCTCAAGCTCCTCGAACGATGCGCCAAGGTACGAGCCTTGCCCCGCGGTGTCCTCGATGACAATCGTAACGCCATCGGTCTTCGCGAGAACGCGGTTGATCGCATCCGCCACGCGCGCATCGGCCTCTTCGCGCGAAATCTTCCCGAGCGAACTGCCGGGATGGATGTTAAGGCGGTCCAGGCCAAGCGACATGCAACGGCGGACTTCATCCTCGAGCGCGGCGATAGAACGATTGCGCGCGACATCGTCGGGACTTGCGAGATTGATGAGGTAACCAGCGTGCGGCAAGACGCATGAAGCATTGAAACGACCGGCGACCATTGCATCCGCAAATGCCTCGGCAGTGCCTTGCGCGTATGGCGGAGGAGTCCACTGACGCTGGTTGCGGGTGAAAAGTGCGAAGGCGGTGGCGCCGATCGAAGCGGCATTTGCCGGAGCGTTCTCGACGCCGCCAGTGGTGCTGACGTGTGGGCCGATCTTTAGCATAGGTAAGAGGTAAGAGATAAGAGGTAGGGGGTGAGGCGGGGTTCTACCAGGAGAACCGGGCGAAAGACGGCGCGCCGTTTTCCGGGGCATCGCTGAAGAGGGCGAGGTAAACGCCGGTGAAACCGCCTGTGACTTCGGTCGAGAGGTAGCGGGAAACGCCTGTGGCAAGAAGCGTGGGTTCGGTGGCGGGTGCGCCAGCGAAGAGCTTGTAGGTATCGGCATTGCCGTCGATGCGAAGCGCGACTGGGCCGGTCGGCATTGTAAGCGACTCGCCGTTGAAGGTCATTTCGCCGAGGTGGAGCACGGCGGCGACGGTGACGGTATCGCCACTGCGGGTTACGACAACGTCATAGTGGTCGAGTTCGTTCATGTATGCCGTGATGCCTGCGGACTGGCCATCCGCGAGCGTCGCGCCATCGAGGATGACCGCCATGGAGGCATCCCATTCATCCTGGCGCATTCCGACCCATGTGACCTGTCCGCGCGAACCGAGCCTGTCTGTCGCGCCCTGGATGGCGCAAGAGTTAGGCGAATCAAAGCGGTAGCGGTTGTAATCGGGGGTGCGCAGGAATGATGCGGCGGCGGGATCGAGCGCCCATTTTTGGCATGGGCGGTCGATGGGGCGTTTGCCGATCGGACTCAGGTCGATGTACTTGCCATTTTCGATAGACCACTGCTCGCGGCAGATGTTGTCCTCGCCGACCTTGAACCAGCCATCGTCCGACCAGAAGATCGGCATGAGGCAGGTTTCGCGTCCGAGGTTGTGGTATGAACGCGCGGAGCGCGAGTGCTGGCGAATGCCAAGGTGGACGATGAACCACTGTCCGCCAGGGCCTTCCACGATATCGGCATGGCCTGTCGCCTGGATGATGTTCCAGGGCGAATCGCGGCTTGTGAGGATTGGGTTCCACGGGCAGCCTTCGTATGGGCCCCAGATATTGCGTGAGCGGAAGAGGCATTCCATGTGGCCGTACTCGGTGCCTCCCTCGGCGGTGAGAAGGTAGTACCAGCCATTGATCTTATAGACGTGCGGGCCTTCGACATTGCGGCCGCCCGAGCCCTTGGAAATGCAGCGGGCCGGGGATAGGAGCGCGCCCGTCTCGATATTGATTTCGCAGATGGAGATGCCGTATTCGCCATTGTCGGCGCGGCCGTTCGAAGCGAAATAGACACGGCCATCGTCATCGAAGAGCAGCGAAGGATCGATGCCGTCGCGAGCGACGCGGATTGGATCCGACCAATTGTTCGAGTGTATGTCGTCGGTATAGACGTAGAAGTTGCCGTCCTTGCTCGAGACATTTGTGACAACCACGTAGAAGCGGCCATTGTGGAAGCGGATTGTAGGGGCGTAGATGCCGCCGGAGAAATAGACTCCCGCGAGGTCAAGCTGGGAAGGGCGCGTGAGGACATGGCCAATCTGGCGCCATTCGACCATGTCTTCGCTTTCAAAGACCGGGATGCCGGGGAAGTACTCGAAAGAACTGTTGACCAGGTAGTACTTTCCGTTTGCGGAGCAGATGCTGGGATCGGGGTAGAAGCCGCGGATAATGGGGTTTGTGCAGATCATGAAAGACTCCAAATTCAAAACATGCGGCAATGATAGCATCGCGCTTGGGCCATGTCCATGTGCGGCGCTTCGCGCCTGTGCGACCCCGCGAGGGGGTCGCACCTTCTTGGTATGCGCACCTTGACCGCAGGGTAAGAGGCGCAGTGTTATTTCAGGGCGCACTTTGCCCGGAGGAATTTCGCGCGCCACCATGCCGCCGCGATATGCATGCGAAGCGATTGTCTCGCGTACCAAGAAGGCGCGCCCCCCTTGCGGGCGGGCGCTGGCCACAGGGCGCAATCCACCCGGAGGAATTCCGCGCGCCACCATGCCGCCGCGATATGTATGCGAAGCGATTGGTTCGCGTACCAAGAAGGCGCGCGCCCCTTGCGGGCGGGCGCTGGCCGCAGGGCGCACTTTGCCCGGAGGAATTCCGCGCGCCACCATGCCGCCGCGATATGCATGCGAAGCG
>JAZQOE010000103.1:0-8176 GCA_045627705.1 Kiritimatiellia bacterium
GTCGCAGATTGCCGTCGGCGCATCTTGCGTGCGGTGTTTCTTCGGTGTAAAATCATAAACCATGGTAAATCAACCCGAACAAATCATCGCGCGCATTCGCGAATTGCGCGACATTCTTGGCATGACCCCAGCCGAGGTGGCCGCCGGTCTCGGCATATCCGAGGAAGCGTATAAGGACTACGAGAGCGGTAAGGTGTCGATTCCGATTAACACCCTCTATTCGCTCGCCGGCATTTTCGGCGTGGACGTGACGGTGCTCCTCACCGGCGATTCCCCGCGCATGGACGGCTATACAGTGGTCCGCGCCGGACACGGCACGAAGGTTGACCGCATCAAGGGCTACGCCTTCGAGTCGCTCGCCGCGAACTACATCAACCGCTCGCTCGAACCAATGCTGGTGCGCATGGATCCGCATGAGGATGAATCAGCCGAACCCGCGCTTGTCTCCCACAATGGCCAGGAGTTCAACTATGTGCTCGAGGGCGTCGTGAAGGTGATCATCAATGGCCACGGTTTCGACCTCTATCCCGGCGACTCCGTGTACTTCGACGCTCGCCAGCGCCACGGCCAGCGCGCCGTCGGCGGTCCGGCCGTCTTCCTCACGATCATCCAGAACGACGTTGCCGCCAAGTAAAAACGGCGCGCCGTTTTTTCGCGGTTGCGCATGCGCGCGTCGCGAATCCGAATACTTTATTACCGTCAATCCAGGTGCTGTGACTATGCTAGAGAAATTCCTGCCCCGTACGGAATTTGATTCATACGAGGATTTCAAGGCGAACTATCGCGTTAACGCCCCCGCGGACTTCAACTATGCCTACGATATCGTCGATGCGTGGGCCGCGATCGACGATGCGAAGCCCGCGCTCGTGTGGATGGACGATTCCAACGAGGTAAAGCGCTTCAGTTTCGGCGACATCAAGCGCCGCTCGAACCAGGCGGCCAACGCGCTCGCCGCCGCAGGCATCGGCAAGGGCGACGTCGTCCTCCTCATCCTCAAGCAGCGTCCCGAGGTCTGGTTTACGCTTGTCGCCCTCGCGAAACTCGGCGCGATCGCGATCCCCGGTTCCTTCCTCCTTACCGGCAAGGATATCGTTTACCGCTGCAAGGCTGTCGGCGCGAAGGCCATTGTCTGCGTCGATTCGCCCGCGATTGTCGGCCATGTGAAGGACGCCCTTGCGGAGATGCCCGGCTTCGCCACGCCTTTCTGCGTTGGCTCGGATATCCCCGAAGGCTGGCGCGACTATCGCGCGATCTGCGCGGCGCAGTCCGATGTCCACGAGCGTCCCGCCGATGCCGCGTGCGGCGCCGATACGATGCTCTACTACTTTACCTCCGGCACTACCGGATGGCCGAAGCCGATCGTCCAGGACCACTTCCATCCGCTTGGACACATCGTCACCGCCAAGTACTGGCAGCATGTTACCGATGGCGGCCTCCACTTCACGGCGGTCGATTCCGGCTGGGCGAAGTTCGGCTGGGGCAAGATCTACGGACAATGGATCTGCGGGTGTGCGATCGCCGCGTACGATACCGAGAAGTTCACGCCCGAAGGGATGCTGAACGCCATCCAGGCGATGCGCCCGACGACCTTCTGCGGTCCTTGCACAATCTATCGCTTCCTTATCCACTCGGATATTTCGAAGTACGATCTTTCGTCGGTCCAGCAGTTCTCGATGGCCGGCGAGCCGCTTAACCCGGAGGTTTACAACCGCTGGCTCGAGATTACCGGCAAACCGCTCGTCGAAGGGTTCGGGCAGACCGAATCGACTGTCCTCGCCGCGAATTTCGGATGGGATCCGATCAAGCCGGGATCGACCGGCAAGTTCGCGCCCGTCTATGACATCGCGATCCTCGACGATGATGGCAGGCCTTGCGAAGATGGCGTTGAGGGCCATCTCGTCGTTCGCAACGCGGTCCGCGATCGTCCTGTCGGCCTCTTCCGCTGCTACATGAACGATCCTGTCGCGATGGCGCAGCGTTGGAAGGACGGCAACTACGATACTGGCGATATCGTCTGGCGCGACGGCGACGGCTACATCTGGTTTGTCGGCCGCTCCGACGACATCATCAAGTGCTCCGGCTATCGCATCGGTCCGTTCGAGGTTGAAAGCGCGCTAATGGAGCATCCCGCCGTGATGGAGTGCGCGGTGACGGGCGCCCCCGATCCCGATCGCGGCCAGGTGGTGAAGGCCACGATCGTCCTCGCCCCGGGCTATGCCGCGAGTCCCGAACTTGCGAAGGACATCCAGAACCATGTGAAGCGCGTGACGGCTCCGTACAAGTATCCGCGAATAGTAGAGTTCGTCGCCGATCTCCCGAAGACGCACTCCGGCAAGATCCGCCGCAACGCGCTCCGCGACAACGCGGGCAAATAGCGGCGCGCCGCCCACAAGACCGACCCCAGGCCGCGATTCCAATGATAGACCTCCACATCCATTCCACGGCGTCAGACGGAAGCGACGCCCCCGAAATCATCGCGCGAAAGGCGAAGGCGCTGGGGCTCTCGGCCGCGGCAGTTACGGACCACGACAACCTTGGCGGCGTCGAACGCTTCCTCGCTTCATGCCGCGAATTGGGACTGACCGGTTTTTCCGGCGTTGAAATCAGCGCGTCGTTCGAGGGCAGGACAATCCATCTTCTCGGATACGGCGTCGATCCAAACTATCCCGAACTGCGAACGCAATTCGGAACTGTGCTTGGCGGCCGCGAGGAGCGCAACCGCCAGATCATCGCGAAGCTTTGCGAACTTGGACTTCCGCTCGACTGGGAGGAAGTCGCGGCATGTGCGGGAAGCGACGTGATCGCACGGCCCCACATCGCGTTGGCGATGGTGAAGCGCGGGTACGTGGCTTCGACGCAGGAGGCATTCGACAAGTATCTCGCGGTCGGCAAACGCGCATACTGCGATCGCGTGCGCCTCACTCCGGAGGAGAACATACGCCTCGTCCGCGCGGCGGGCGGCATCGCAGTCTGGGCACATCCAAACCAGTGGTCCGGCGATCTCGCCAAGGTCGAGCGTGCACTCGACGCCCTTGTCGCCATGGGTCTTGGCGGACTCGAGTGCTACTACTCGACATTCACGCCTGAAATCAACGTCGAGTTGCTGCGCATGGCGAAGAGCCGCAACCTCGTTGCCACCGGTGGTTCCGACTATCATGGCACGAGCAAGCCGGACATCTCGATCGGCACGGGCTTCGGCCACCTTGCGATCCCGGACTCGCTTGTTGGGCCGCTGTGCGACGCGATCGGACCTTCGCAATGGGTTGCAAGGGGTTAGCGCCAGGGGTGCATTCCTTTTTTTGGTTTGTCTGGCTGATCCCAACCATCGTGCCTCAAAGGGAATTTACAGAAAGAATCGTACACTACCGAGCGATGCGCAGGACGCTACCTCCATCCTCGATGGCGAACATATCGCGACCTTCGCCGAGCCGGCACTTCTACTATAGGTTTTTACCTGTGGCTACTTGACAGTTTTAACCGTTGCTACTATCGTATTCTCACCATGGGGTGTATGGTATGATTCAACGATGGTTGATTGAAGAACTCAAACACAAGATGGCATATCGGCGCGGTGTGCACTTGACAGGCGCAAGGCAGGTTGGCAAATCAACCCTTGCCTCCATGCTTGATTTGCCATCTTGCCGTCGGTATACACTTGACGACGACAAGGTTCGAGACGCTGCCGCCAACGATCCCCATGGTTTCGTGAATCGCAAGGAAGGCGAGACGCTGGTAATTGACGAGGTTCAAAAAGTCCCTGCTATTCTCGATGCGATAAAAATCGCCGTCGATGCAAGCGATTCCCGTGGACAATACTTGCTTACTGGCAGTTCGAATTTGCACTTCGCGAAATCAATCCACGATTCTCTTGCCGGACGGCTTGGCAAAATCCGATTGCGTCCACTGTCGCTTGGCGAATTGAATGGCAAGGGTCCGTCTTTTCTTTCGCATGCGTTTGCCGGTGACTTTGCCAGGGAATACCCAGATATCGACAAGCGCGGGATCATACATTTGGGATTTGTTGGCGGATATCCCGAACCACGGAATTTCAGCATGCGCGAAAGGAAGGAATGGTTTAAGGAATATCTCGACGATTTGCTAAACAAGGATGTCCGTGATTTGACAGAAATCCGAAAAGTCGATGTGCTGCACGGCATCGCAATGTGGCTTTTCGCACATTCGGCGCAATTCTTTTCCGTAGATGAACTTGCCGCGAAGGCTGGCATTTCCAGAATTACGGCGCAAGGATATCTTGATGCACTGAAGGCGCTTTATCTCTTCGATTGCATTCCAGCGTGGGCCAAAAGCGATTACGACCACCTTGGCAAACGCCCGAAATGGATATCCTCTGACGCGGGCATGATGGCGAGCCTGTTGGATTGGAAAGAGGAAGATGTCTATCTGGATGCCAACAGGAGCGGGAAGTTTGTCGAGAGCTGGGTGTATCAACAATTGGCGGCAATCGCAGAGGCCGTTGGAGGCTATTCGATATCGCATTATCGCGACAACAAGAAACGCGAGATCGATTTTATCGTGGAAAGGGATGATGGTTCCATGCTCGGCATAGAGGTAAAAGCTGGAAATGTCTGCAAGGAAGACTTCCGTCATCTCGAATGGTTCCGTGACAACATCGCCAGTGAACCATTTACCGGCATGGTTCTTTATTCGGGCAAAAACATGCTTTCCTTCGGAGAACACATGTTTGCCGTTCCACTTTCCGCATTGGGCGAATAGAGGTACAAGCCATGAATGACGGTTTTTGGATGATCAAAGGAACAGGCATTTGTAGCGCAATTTGCCTGTCCCTTAAGGTTGCATATGGCCGGGTGCTCGGACAGGGAATGGCCTCAGATGCTGTAGTCGCCTGGCATGCTTAAGACGATACGCGATTTCATGGTCTTTGCGGAGATATTTCATGCGCTTCCGATGTCCATACTGCCACGTCGAATTTGAAGGGCGTCCTGCCGATGGCCGCTGTCCATCGTGCGGCCGCACGATGATTCTTCCCGCCGATCCGGCGAAGCTCGAGGCGCACCGCGCGCGGCGGCGCGCCCTCGACCGCATCGCGCGCGAGGCGGAAGGCAAGCGCGCGGAGATACTGGCGATTCCGGATTGCCGCGGCATCCACGGGCCACGCATGCTGCTATTGGTTGTCGCCTTCCTTGCATTGCTAGGCGGTTCGCTTGTGGGCGCAGGACGCAAGGCGGCGGCTCGCATGCGACCTGAACCGCATATCCAGGCACTTCGCGAACTCGATGTGATCGCGACGGCGCTGGGACGCTTCAAGTTCCATGTCGGCCGTTATCCGCGACTGGACGAAGGCGGGTTGATGGCGCTTGTGCGCGACGACCTGGGAGGCGAGGGGAACCTGCCCGATGAAGAAGGAACACCCCGCATTGCCGGCTGGATCGGCCCGTATGTGAACATGATCCGCGAGGATCCCTGGGGCCATGCCTACTTCTACGAACCAACTGCGGATGGGGGCGCACTGCTTTCCACGCTAGGCCCAGATGGCGTTCGCGGCACGCCAGACGATCTCGCGCCGGAAGCGGCGTCATTCGATGTCGGCACCGAGTGGACGAATGGCTGGGTCTATGCGCGCGACCGCATGCCCGGCTACTGGATCGGCGAAAGCGGCGGGCAGTCGATCACAAACGATGCGACGGGGGAGGGTGCGAAATGAAGTTCTCCGTCATCACGCCGAATTTCAACGGCGCGCCGCATCTCGCCGAATGCCTTGAGAGCATCCGCTCGCAGGCTTGCGACGGCGTCGAAATCGAGCAGATCGTGATGGATGGCGGAAGCACCGATGGTTCGCTCGCGGTAATCGACGCCTTCCGCGACTCGCTCGCATGCGCGGTGAGCGAACGCGACAAAGGGCCGGCTGACGCAATAAACAAGGGGTTTGCGAGGGCGACAGGAGACATCGTCGCATGGCTCAATGCGGACGACCTGTACCGTCCCGGCGCACTTCTGCGGGTCGCGCGTTGCTTCGCCGCCGATCCCGGACTTGCGCTTTGCTTCGGGCGCTGCGATATCGTGGATGGGAACGGTGAGCCGATCCGCCAGTCGATCTCGCGCTTCAAGCATGCGTGGTATCCTTTCGCGTGCCGCTTCACGATCCAGATTTTGAACTACGTCTCGCAGCCGGCGATGTTCTTCAGGCGCGATGCGCTTGAACGCGCCGGGATGCTTCGCACGGATCTCAAGGCCGCGTGGGACTACGAGTTCCTGTTGCGGCTGTGGCGGCAGGGACGTGTCAAGGCGCTTGGCGGCGCGCCGCTTTCCGCCTTTCGATGGACGCCCGGTTCAATCAGCGGGGCAAACTACCATCGCCAGTTCGATGAAGAACTCGCCGCCGCCGAAGCGGATGCGGGGCGCTTTTCGCCGCAAGCGCTTCTCCATCGTTGCGTCCGCTGGGGAATCGTCACCATCTACGACCGTATGGCGCGGGCTCAAGGAAAGACTAAACAATGAAGATCGGAGTCAATGCTCTTTTCATGATCCCCGGCCAGGTGGGCGGCGCCGAGACTTGTCTGCGCCGCACTCTTGAGGAGATGGCGAAGATGGATGGCGGACACGAGTTGACCGTCTTCTGCAACCGCGAGAACCTTCCCGTGATCGCCCGCGACATGAAACAGTGCGGGGCGCAGTCGGTGTGTCTTGTCGATACGCACGTGCGGGCCAGCAATCGTCCAGAGCGCATCCTCAGCGAACAGTTTACGCTGCCGTCGCTCGTGAAGCGGAGCGGGGTCGAGGTGTTGTGGTCGCCAGGATACACGATGCCACTTCGCTGCCCTTGTCCGCGCGTCACATCAGTGCTCGATGTGCAGTACCTGCATCATCCCGAGGACTTCTCATGGCTGGCGCTGCAGGCGACAAAGTTCCTCGTTGGGGCGGCGTGCGACAAGAGCGAGCGCGTCATTGCGATTTCGGAATTTGTGCGTCAGGAGTTGATTCGCTACACAGATACGCCGGTCGAGAGAATCGACGTCATAAGCCAGGGCGTCGATCCGCGCTTCTTCGAGGAGGTGCCGGCCGAACATCGTGCCGAGCGCTGTCTTGCGTTGACGGGCGGTGCCGACCCATTTCTTCTCGCGGTATCGAACACCTATCCACACAAGCGGATGGAGCTTGCCGTCGAGGCATTCGGGAAGATCATGGATTCCATTCCGCACAGGCTGGTGCTGCTTGGGCGGCCGCGGCTTGGCGAGGAAAAGGTCGAGAAGGCGATTGCGGCCTTGCCTGATCCAGGGCGCGTCGTGCGCTTGCAGTACGTCGAGCAGCAGGACATGTTCGCGCTGTATCAATCCGCCGAATGCATGCTCTTCCCATCGGTGTACGAGGGTTTCGGGCTTCCCGTGGCGGAGGCGATGGCGGCGGGGTTGCCGGTTGTCGCGTCGCGCGCCGCGTCGATTCCCGAAGTTGGCGGCGACACGATTTCACTCGTTGCGCCGGGCGATGTCGATGCCCTGGCGGCCGAGGTGAAAACGATACTCGCGCTTTCGCCTGTCGATCGCGTTGTACGTATCGACAAGGCCCGCACCCGCGCAAGGCGATTCGATTGGAAGACCACCGCTGCCGCGACGATTGCATCTTGCCAGTGCGCAATTGAAGACGCCGCCGCAGGTATTTGAACGCTATCTTCACATGAAACGGGGTCTGTCCCCGTTCTTCTCGGATTTCATGAATTCACTCGACTAGTTTTTGGGACGCTATATGGTGCTAGGACGAACTGGGACTAACTAGGACGCATAAAACGCATACGACGCATGGGACTGTCCCATGCGTCGTATGCGTCTTATCAGCGGTTCTAGCGTCCTACCAGTCCAAGCCGTTATTGCTCGATCTTGATCTGGAAGAAGCGGTAGTCGTTTGGATTTTGATCGACGGCCTCAATTGGGAATGCCGTGCCGGTGAGTTCGATCTCATCGGGCCGGCCGCCGAGTTCCGTATAACGGAGGAGTTTGACGGTGCCGCGCGCGTTTGTGGCTTTGCTGATACCGCCGACCTCGACGGCGCCATCGATTGTGACCGCGCCAGTTTCGGGGTTGATCGAGATGCCTGTGATCAAAAGTTCGACTTTATCGTTCTCCGGGTCGAGTCCCGTGATGTAGCAACGCTCGAGTTGCGCCGCATCACCGGTGAAGGCCGAAAGCTTGGCCTGGCCTTCTGG
>JAZQOE010000104.1:0-29836 GCA_045627705.1 Kiritimatiellia bacterium
CGCCTCCGCGCCAGCCTGATGTTCACCTTCTTCTCTTCGCTTGTCATGTTCATGTCCCGAATTTTTCAGTAACACGATTTATGGCGCAACCTGGAAATCACTCATCGCGTTTTCGGTAACAGGAATTATGGCGCAACGCGATGGGAGAAATTTTGCACGCCTGTTTAATTGCCGCATGTTACAATCTGTCTCTGATTCTCTTTGTACATTAGGGAACAACATGGGCAACCAACACTACGGCAAACTGTTTTCGTTCATTTGGAACATTGCTAACGATGTTCTTGTGCACGCTTTCGAAAAGGGCGATTACAAGAAGATCATTCTGCCGTTTACGGTGTTGCGGCGCATTGATGTGCTGCTGGAGGAGACGAAGGCGAAAGTCTTGGAGAAGAAGAAGTTCTGTGACAAGAACAACCTTCCGTATGAGCAGTTCCTGCCGCCGGTGACGGGTTATCCGTTCTACAATGCCTCGGCGTTTACGATGGCGACGCTGAAGAATGAGATCGACCCGCAGCGGCTGAAGATGAACGTGCTGGAGTATTTCAACGGATTCTCGCCGGACGTGCAGGACGTGATCGACAAGTTCCAGCTGCGGCATTGGGTGGATGCGCTGACGAACAAGGGTCGCCTTGGATCGATTCTCGAGAAGTTTACAGACACGTCGATCAACCTTTCCATCAAACCGATCAAGGACGACGACGGAAAGGTGATTCTTCCCGAACTCGACAACCATACGATGGGGACGATGTTCGAGGAGCTTCTGCGGCGGTTCAATGAAGAGAACAACGTCACCGAGGCCGGTGAGCATTTTACGCCTCGGGACTATGTGCGGCTTCTGGCGCGGCTGGCGGTCGAGCCAATCAAGGACTCGCTCAAGGACGGAACCTATACGATCTACGACGGTGCGAGCGGCACGGGCGGCATTCTCACGGTGGCGCAGGAGGAGTTCGACAAGGTTGCTGAGGAGACGGGCAAGAAGATCAAGACGCTGATCTTCGGACAGGAGCTGCAGGACGACACCTACGCGACGTGCAAGGCCGATCTGATGATTTCCGGCAATATCAAGAAGTTCACCTACCGCCTTGGCTCATCCGATCATCAGTACATTGCCTGTGGGTCGACGATTTCGCAGGACGGACATGCGGGCGGGAAGTTCGACTTCTGCGTGATGAATCCTCCGTTTGGAACGCCTTGGAAGGAGTATCTCAAGAACTGGGGCATTGGCGACAAGAAGGAAGTAAGCGATCCGCGCTTCTTTAACGGCGAGACGAGCTTCATCCCCGATATCGGCGACTGTCAGATGCTGTTCCTGGCGAACAGCGTGAGCCGCATGCGGGACACCGAGCTCGGGACGCGCATTGTCGAGGTGCATAATGGTTCGTCGCTCTTCACGGGCTCTGCGGGCGGCGGTGAGTCGAACCTTCGCCGGCACATCATCGAGAATGACATGCTGGAGGCGATCATCGCGATGCCGGAGAAGGATTTCTACAACACTGGCATCGGCACCTACATCTGGATCGTCACCAACCGCAAGGAGGAGCGTCGTCGCGGCAAGGTGCAGCTCATCGACGCGACGGCGATTTCGACGCCGCTCACGAAGAACCTCGGCGAGAAGAACTGCGAGACGAGCGAGCAAGACTGCGACCGCATCGTGAAGCTGCTCAAGGATTTCAAGGAAACGCCCGAGTCGAAGATCTTCACGAACGAGGAATTCGGCTATTGGGAAGTGCCGGTGATGCGTCCGAAACGCGATGCGGACGGCAACCTCGTCCTCAAGAAGGGCAAGCCCGTCATCGCCAAGGCGCGCAATGAGGTCGAGCAGATTCCGCTCACCTATCCCGGCGGCATCGAGGCCTTCTATGAAAAGGAAGTGAAGCCCTACGACGCGGAAGCGACCTTCGGCGAGCCGACGATCGGCTACGAACTCAGTTTCACCAAGTATTTCTACAAGCCCGTCGAACTGCGGACCCAGGATGAAATCGCCGCGGAAATCGCTGCGCTCGAGAAGTCGACGGCCGGGCTCCTGAAGGAGATCATGGCGTGAACTACAACTGGCAGCAGAAGGGCTGGCCGAAGGCATCGGTCAATCTGGCGGCGCTCAAGGAGGAGCTGAAGGCGTTTGAGATCGCGTTTCTTAATGTGAGAAATGCGATTAGAAAGCATGTCGACGCCAAGGCGATTGCCGTCGCGATGGCTGACGAGGCGATCAAGACGAGCGCGATTGAAGGCGTGCGCGTGGACGAGACCGTCGTGATGTCTTCCATTTGCAGAGCGTTAGGCATGCCGGCGATTCCAATTGGATTCACCCGCGATGTTCGAGCTGAGGGTGTGGCTCAGATGGTGATCGCGGTCAAGCGTGATTGGAACAAGCCAATCAGTTCCGCGTTGTTGACCGGCTGGCATGCGGCGCTTTTGGCCAATGACAATCGCGGATTGAGTGTCGGCGCATTTAGGAAACATCCTGTGCAAGTCATTCGTCGCGATGCTTATGGAGAGATCGAAGTTATGTTCGAGGCCCCGCCGAGCGAACGGGTTTCACGGGAGATTGCCGCCTACTGCAGGAAATGGCGAGGCAAGACGACCAGTGCCGTAGATGTCGCCCTGAAAGCCGCAATGTTGCATCCTCACTTCGAGTCGATTCATCCGTTCGATGACGGAAATGGGCGTATCGGTCGAGCGCTCGTCGCGAAGGTCATTGCGGAAGGACTTGGTGTTGATGTCGTATTGCCGGTTTCGACGGTCATCATGCGTCATCGAAAGGATTATTACGAAGAGATTCACAGGGCGTCGCAATCGCTTGACTGGACGAATTGGGCTAAATTCTTCATCCCGGTCCTGACCGAGACATTGACGGACTTTATTTCAGCTGCAAAGTTCGTAGTTGCCAAGGGCGAATATCTGTCCCGGTACGAGTCGCTGATTTCGGAGCGCGCGAAAAAGGTCATAGTGCGCCTGTTCAGAAGCGGTCCTCTGGGCGTCTCGGCCGGGCTTTCGGCTGCGAAGTGGATGCGGATGACGAAGGTGTCGAAGCCCACGGCGACGCGTGACCTTGAAGAGCTCATGATGACGGGGGCAATTATCCGTGAGGGTGAGGGTGCCGCAACGCATTATCGGCTGAATGTCGAATGCCATGAGCCGACGAATGAGCCGATTGAGGGATTAAATGATGCATTAAATGAGCCGATTTCTGAGGCGATAAGTGAGGCGATAAAGACAGAACCCGGGATTAACAAGCCGCAGCTCGTGAGGATTGTCGGGAAAAGCAAATCTACGGTCGAACGCGCCATCGCCGCATTGATCGAGGCGGGCAAGATCGAGCACCGCGGCAGCAAGAAGACCGGCGGATACTATGCAAGGTAATAGGGAATAGGTTATAGGGAATAGGTTTGGTGAGATGAAATTGAATCGCTATCCGAAATACAAGCCGACCGGCATCGCCTGGCTCCCCGAAGTGCCCGAGGGGTGGGAGGTGAAGAAGGTGCGCCAGCATTTTCGATTGAGAGCAGAGAAGGTTTCCGAGAAAAACTTTCCGCCGCTTTCCGTCGCAAAAATAGGTGTCGTGTCGCAGCTGTCGGATGTTGCGTTGTCGATGGCCGAGGGTGATACAAGGAAGCTTGTCCGCGAAGGCGATTATGTCGTTAATTCAAGGTCTGATCGCAAGGGCTCGTGTGGAATTTGTGGCGCATATCGAGGCGCGGGGCCTTCATCCTAGATTCCCGAAACGCATAACGAGGCGGTCTTTGGCGGGGTGACGCCCATCGCCTCATAGAGCTTGGCCTGGCGTTCAAGGATCTCGCCGAAGATCGGGTCCTTGCCGGGAACCTCCAGCGATTCGATCACGTCCAGCTCGTCCAGCAGGCCCTGCATCGTATACTTGTGGAAAAGCTTCGCGACCTGCATGTGCTTCTTCACGCACGAGAGGATGAACAGCGCGATGAACTCGACGAAGAGCTTCCCGTCGAGGCTTCGCTCCGATGATACGAGCGTCCTCCTGCAGTTGAGACGTCCCTTGATGTCCGAGAAGGCCTTCTCGACGACGTCCTTGTTCCGATAGATCTGCAAGGCCGCAATCGGATCCTTGACCTCGTTTGACAAAAGCGAGAAATAGCCGAACCGTGACTTGGACTCCTTCATTGCGGCATCGTTGCTCTGGACCTTGATTCCGCGCTTCGGCGTCTCCGTCACCGTGAAGAAGCGCTCGTAAAGCTTCTCGTGTCCTGCGACGCGATCCCCGGACATGAGCTCCTTGCGCAGTTGCGCCATTCGCGAGTTGAACGCGGTTTCCTCCTCGACCGCACGCTCGGGATTAAAGAAGAGATGCACGTAGATTCGTCGGTCTTCCTTGAGGGTGTCCTTCTTGTACGGCCGCTTACGCTCGTAGTCCCAGGCCGCCGTCTCGGAAATGGCGTAAACGGAATGCTCTTCGTCATAGTTCTCGAAGTTTCGCAATGTCTCGCGCGTCGATTCAATCGGACTCTTGACGATGGCAAGCGATGTGTTCGCGCCTGTCACGAACTTCCTGTGGTCCGTAAACAGCCCGTTGATGTTCTCGCAGCTGCAGAATCCGCGGTCGGAGACGAGGCCCATCTTGTCGATGCCGAGAATGCGGGCTTCCTTGAGCAGGTTGACGACCGTCTTCACGTCCGGGACATTGCCGGGCAGTTTACGATAATAGAATGGGAGGTTGGACTTTTCGCCGAACAGGAGCGCCAGGTTGATCTGCGGCAGTGGATCCGAATCCTTGTTCTTGCCCCACTTCACCTGCTCGAGCGTTTCGGAATAGCTCGAGATGGAGGTCGTGTCGAAGGCCCAGTACTCGTCCTCCGCCCTCCGCTTCGCCTGGCGCCTGAAGAACTCCATGCGCTGGGACTCGCCGATGGAAGCGAACAGTTCACTGCTGCGCTGCGAGGGGATGTCCTCGCCGAACGGATGCCGGTGCGTGGCCGACCAGCGACCGAACCGCGAAAGTGGATTGGAGTCCTCGATGATGAGGTAGTAGGCGACAGAGAGCAACGCACGCCAGTCTTCGCCAAAGCAGGCCTTAAGGTCGTCGGTGACGCCTGTCAGCCTGCAGATCTGGTCGAAAAGGTATGTGGCTCCGGCAAAACGCCGCTTTATCGCCGGAATCGCCGCATGCCGTGCGGCCTCCTCGGGGAACATGTCCCTACGCCGCTTCCCGCGTCCATCCGTCTTAACCACCTCGCCCGTCTTGGGGTCGAGGCGTCCGATGAGGGTGCGAACGGCGCGGGACTGGCGCTTCTCCTTGTCCCAGTGGGCCTTCGATTCGTAGACGTAGGTGATTCCGCTGCGCTTGTCCAGTTGTTTGACCTGAGCCATTTCTATTTCTCCGTTTGTTAGGTATATTATAACACATAACGATGACGAATGCAAGGGGATATTTTAAGAAATTTTGACAAAAAAGAAGAGACGCCGCGTTCAGGCGGCGTCTCTCGTTCATGCCTTTCGGGAATCTAGGTTTCAGGAGGCAAAAATCGAGGTGTGTCCCCGTTTGGAATGGGGACACACCGCAATCTGGCTAATGGGAGGGAATCAGAGCAAGTCTTTTGCTGCTTCGAGTTCGGGCATCATCTGACCCTTGTAGATGTCGAACATCTTCCTGAAGTATTCATGCTCGCGCCCTGGGCCGCGGTTCATCGGATAGCAGTCGAGGGCCTGCGCGAAGAGTGCGGGGTCTTTTGTCGCGACGGCGTCCGCGACGAGCGTCTGGAATTCTGACAGCGACGCGATGAGACCCTGCCACGGATGCGGCACGAACTGGTCTGGCACCGGGGTGATGGTCTTGCCGTCGATGTCCATCGTGTATTCGAGCGCGGCGCGATCGTCGAAGCCCTTTACCGCGCCAATGTTCGGACGCGATGCCATGATTCGCATCTTCTTTGTTCCTGATAATGCGCGATAGATGTCCCGCGTGATGTCGGTGTCGTCACGGCTGAACAGACCGTGCTTCATCGTCCAGTCGGGATCCGATGATGAAGCCGCGGCATCGTAGAGCCGCTTGTAGTTTGCATCGCGCGCGGCAATCGAGTCGCGCAGGTTCTTGTCAGGATCGTATGTCGGACGGATTGCGGCGGCGGCTTCGTGTTGCTCTGCAATGTGCTTCGCATGGAAGAGGTGTCCCATGCCATCGCCTTCCGTCGAGAATACGAGCGTTCCCGTGCGGCGATAGTTCCGCACATAGCATTCGAGCGTGCCTTCGATGTAGCGGTTGAAGTTTTCGGTGTAGCCGGTGCCGATGCGCATGCAGCGCCAGTTTGGCACGAGGTGCTCGGCCAGGATGTCGTGAATGTCGCGCCCGTGGTAGCTGCCGCGGATTATGAACGAGAGGTGGTTTACTCCGGCCGCGACAACATCCCAGTCCGGGTCGAACTCGTCGCGTCCGCAGAGGCGGGAAAGATCCCAGCGGTGGTTGTTGAAGCCGCCGCAGATGCCGAGGGCGCGGACTTTTGTGTGGTTGTTCACCATCGCACTGTAGATTGCGACAGGATTCGCGAAGATGAGCATGATGGCGTCAGGCGAATACTTTTCGAGTTTCTTCGCGAGCGAGAAGATGAGGCCGCCGATGCGCGCGGCGAGGAATGCGCCATGGACCGAAAGCTGGTCGGAACTCATGTAGCCGTATTCATCGGAAAGAAGCATCGCCTGCGTGTTCATCGGCGGACGCTCTGCGGCCATCGTGATGTAGAGCACATCGCAGCCAGGGAGGGCTTCGTCGACATTGTCGGTCGCGAAGACCTTGCAGTCGCGGGGAAATTCAGGCGAGCGCTCAAGAAGGTTCTTCACCGCTTGCGCGGCGCGGAGGTTGATATCGACGAGATGGATTTCGCCGCCGATGAAACTTTCGGGAGATGCTTTGAAAGTGCCGCGAAGAACGGGGATGAGGCGAAGCGAACCGCCACCGAGATAGATTGTTTTCATGGGAGGTTTTTTAAAAGATTGCTATTCAACTGTTGCTATGCCCCAATAGCGCGGCTCGATGCGGGATTCGTTGGGGATGTCGTTGACCACGCCGGCGGAGAATCCGCTGTTGTGGGTGTAGGCGCGGACGCCTGTGCGCGTTCCTTCCGCATTGCCGAAGATGTAGCCAACATCCATGAGTATCTTCTGTCCGGGCTTCAGCTGCCCAAGACCGATCGAGGCAAGGGGAATCGTGACAGTCGCCTCGAAACCGCCGTTGCCTTTCTTGTACTTGAGTTCAAGGCCTTCGATTTCGGAGATGCGGTCGAAGCGTTCCTGGCCAGTCGGCGAGCGATAGACCATGTCCGGCTCGCCCTCGAATCCCGCGACCTTGGGCGCGAGGCAACGCGCGAAGACCTGTCCATCACGGCGCGTCACGAGTATGCGGATGTCGCCCGGAAGGATGTCGGCGCCTTGCTCCTGCGCACGTTCAAGCGGCGCATTCGCATCGGTCGCAATCTGGATATCGATGCAGTTGCCGCAATGGAAGAGCAGCTTTTCATCGTCGGCGGCATTGGTCAACTCCGCCGGTGCCGTCACCGAATACGCGACATAAAGATTTTCCGCATCGTATGCGAGGCGCGTCTCGAACGAGCGTTCGCCATCGATGTGCCTGCCGACTGCGGTCGCGGCGGCAAGGGCATCGCGGCCGCGGACAATCGGCATGCCCTTGCTTTCCGCGATCAGGCGATTGTACTCGGCAAGACCGTCTGCGGCCTGTGTCGCAAGCGCCTCGGTGTGTTCGTAAACACCGCCGGGGAGATCTCGAACGGTGTCGAGTCCGAGTACTTCCCAGATGCGAGAGTCTTGTCCGCCATGGACAAGGAAGTATCGTTCGGCACCATCGATGGCCAGTTTCACGAACTGTCCGTTCTGGCCTTCGGGCTGGCCTTCATTCGTTCCGCGCGCGGGCGTCTCCTGTCCCGCGACGCGTCCATCCTTGAGCACGGCCGCGATGTAGATGCCGTCGTTGCGGATTATGTGGTTCACGCCGAAATACGTCATCATCGCGAGATAGTCGCCGGCGACGCCCATGATGCCCGTCGTGCCCCAGAGCCGTCCGGGACCGGTGATAGGCATGTTGAGCGCATTGTGCCAATCTACGATGCCGGGGTAATCCCATTGCATCTCGCCATCGCGCGACCACTTCACGAGGGACGGGCCTTTTGAGTTGTGCATGGTGTATGCCGAGCCGCTTGCATCGATCGCGAAATATCCGTGGCCGAGCGTCATCTTGGCGGGGGACCCGGCTGTGGAGAACGGGGTGTCGATCGCCGCATCGTAATCGTAGATTGGCTGGCCGTCCGCGGTGATCTCCGTCGGACGGAGCATGCGGCCGTTGGAAATCCATGCGTTGAGATCCTTGTCGAGCCAGACGAAACTCGGACTTCCCCATTGAATGTTCAGATTGCGTATTTCTTCCTCCTGCATCGTCTGATCGTTGTTTGCGTCCTGCCAGAAATAGGCGCCATTCGGGAATTTCGCGGGGTCGGACTCGAACAGCGGGAATTCGGACTTTGCACCGTAGAACACGTATCCCCTGTTTATGTTGAGCAAGGCCGCGAACGGAACAAAGTGGTCGCCTTCCGAGCGCATGATCACGGACTTGAAGCCGCCATTGCCCCAGATGTATTGGCGGCCGTTGTTGGCGGTTATCACGCGCGGGGTGTTGTTGTAGCCCTCTGGTCCCGGAGGCTGCATCTGGTTCGGCGCCGTCACGCGCCACGCCGTGCTGGAGGGCTTGCCGGAAAGGGACTTCCAGTCGATGTCCCACATCGTGTGGTGTGCGTAGATTTGGCCTGGCTTGTCGGGATCGATGCATCCATAGCCAAAGTAGCTGGAACCTCCAAAGAACTCCTTTTCAAATGCGCCGGTCGCGGCATTCCAGACGCTGATGCGCTTGGGTCCATCGGCTGTTTCCGCGACCCAGATGCGCCCCTTTGAGTCGAGCGCTATGCCGCCGGGCTGGAACATTCCAGATGGATCGTAGGTTCCGAACGCGGGGCGTCCGCCCTCCTTGCCGATCGTGCGGAGCGGCGCGCCGTTTTCCGCGAAGACTGCGATCTGCTGCCGCCCGCCCCTGCATGCGACGAAGATCGAGCCATCGGCGGCGACATCGATCGCCACGGGATTGTCGAGGGCGTCGGCGGCGACGACAATTCGCGGCGCGCCGTTTTCCAGCACCGCGACCGCGCCATCGCTGATGGCGAAAAGCGCGCCGTCCGACTTGCGGATCGCGATGCGTCCGGGCGCGGGGATCGCGATGCGTTCGAGGACATCGCCGTTCGTGGCGTCGTAAACGACCACGAGATTCCTGGCGGAATACGAAACGTAAAGCCTGCCGTCGTTGTACGCGATGCCGCTTATGCCGCTGTTTGCGGCATCATCGGCCTCTGGATCCACGAATGTCGGCTTGCCGTTTGGCAGGCTTGCGGGACGGGAATCGGCGGCTTCGATGATTTGGACGCCGACCTTCGTGAAGAAACCGCCTGCGCCATCGAGGAAAAGCAGACGGCCATCGGTGGCCATGTGCGACGCGCAATATTTCGAGCCCCATTTCTTGCGGCCATTCGCATCGACGCGGATTACGCCCCAGCCGTATTCGCAACCGTTCCAGGAAAGGAACAGGTCGTCGCCGATGCTGCAGCACGCGGCGGGAACACCATGGTCGCCGCCCCAGCCGCCGCGGTTGTCGTCGGTCGGGTAGGGCGGGTTGCCGGAGTTGTGGACGGAAAGGCGCCACTCGGCGGTGATGGGCTTGTGGTAAACGCCTTTCCAGGTGTAGTTGCCGGGCGGAAGTGGAACGCCTGCATCGTCGCAGCCATCCCAGAGTTCGGTGTTGGCGCCGGCGCGGCGGAACTGCTGGGCGACGAGCAAACGCTTTGATTCGCCTTTTCCGTCGAAGAGCTGGACGGTCACCTCGCTATCCTCCGGCACCTCGTAGGTGAACTTTAGGGGAAGCGGCTTTTCTGGCGGAAGGCCGGCGGTCACGAGCGCGCGCGGGACATTGTTTTCGGGCCAGAGGATGAGCTTGCCCCAGACACCCGCGTTCTGGAAGGAGAAGCCGGATCCATTCATCACATCGTAGGCCCAGGCTTGTCCGCCAGCGGTCTTGAGGCCATCGGGACGGCCCCAGAAAACCGCGAGCGAAAGAGGGACGATGTCATTCGCCTTCGGTGTGCGGACCATGCCCATCACTGGCCAGGGAATGCGGTACTCGAAGGTGAAGCCGCCGTTGTCATCCTGCTTGCGGTATGCGGCCGAAAATTCACTTGCGGGGATCACTCCGTTGTCGCCGAGGTCAGGGCGCATCGGCGTTCCGAAGTTCATCGCGCGGAAAACCGCGAGACACGGCTCCTGGCGGTCGGTGAAATACCACAGCATCATCGTGCCGGCATCGACGGACTTGTGCTTCGGATCGAAGGAAGAGTAGGGGAGCGGCCATGCGGCGTCGGGGTCGGCGCCGAAGAAAATCTGGCAGACATCCGCATCCCAGGCCATGTTGGCGTCGGTCTTTGGGTCGTGTCGGTTCATCATCGGCGACGTGTCGCGGACGATGCCGCAGACATACAGCGCCTCCGAATCATACATCATCGCTGTTCGCGCCGACTGCATGTCCTGGGTTTCGGGCACGACATAGCTGAGGATTTGACCGGAAAGGTCCCAGTCGGAGATATCGCCATCGATCGCAATCTTGCCGTTCACTGGAGTCGCGTAGATCTGCCTGTTGCGTCCGCGTCCGCTTGCGCAGGCGATAGTTGCCGAAAGCAGGAAGGATGCGATGATCCATTTCGTCGAGTTGGCCATGGTGTTTCTCCTTGTGCCTTGATGGATAGCAACTTTGGTGCCATGCGCGATTTGGCGTGGAAGAAAGACCCTGTCGTCAGACAACGCGGACATAGACATCATCGGGCCAAGGTTGCTATAATTCGAAGACAATGTCTTCAACAAGGAAAACGCAGGAAACTGCCGGCGGGCGCTCGTGGCGCGTGCGCATGGATGGCGGCGAAATCTATGCCGCCTCGAATCTGGAAGAACTCCAGCAATGGGCGCGCGATGGCCGTATCGCGCCAACTACATCCCTTTCGATCGACGATGGCCCCTGGTCTCCCGCCAACGAATTCGAAGCGCTGGCGATGGATTGGGTCGCCGAGGTTTCTCCCGGCGTGCTCTATGGCCCGGTCCATCATTCCGCGATCGATGCGCTGAAGGTCGATGGATCGCTTCCGGTTGACGCCAGGTTGTTCAAACGGCATGTGGGCGAGGATCCGCGGAAGACGGCGCGAGAGGCGGAACGCGAGGAACACGAGCGTTCCCTTGCGAAGCGGATTGACGACCTTGAAAAAGCGCTTGCGGATGCTGAACAGTCGTTGCGGAGCGCACGCGTGGAATCGGAATCCGCCAAGGGTTCCGTCGCGGCGCGAGACATGGAGGCCGACGCCGAAAGGCAGGAGCATCAGGCCGCCGTGGCCAGATTGAATGCGGAGGTGCTGAAGCGAGACGCGCGGATCGCCGCGCTCGAGCGGAAGAGCGCGGAGTTGGAGCAGGCGCTTGCCAAGAGCATAGCCGATTCATCTGCTTCCGCGAGTTTTGAACAGCGTGCGATCGAGGCCGAACAATCGTGCGCGGCACTCGAGAAGGCTCTTGCCATGGCACGCGACGAGGCAAGCAGTTCCGCGGCGAGCCTTGCCAGCGCCCGCACGGAGGTGTTGAGGTTCCGCAAGCAGGGCGAGGATGCGAAGGCTGCGCTCCGCGCGGCAAAATTGCGAGAGGAATCTTTCAGGAAACATCTTCAGCAGGCGCTTTCGGCGATCGACGATGTTTCCGGTTCCGAACGGATTTCTTCGCGGGAGGCCGTGGAGGTCATTGTCGATGCCGATGGCGTCGCAACCCCTTCGATGAGCACGATCGACGCGCTTGAGTCGCAGGCAAGGCAGGAACTGAATCGCTTCGGCGCGAATGGACACGGCAGGGTTTCAAAGGGGGACAATTGAGATGGGTTCCGATTCCCTTTCCAATGGTGCAAATGCGCAATGGTATTTGAGGTTGGGCGATGGCGGTGTCTTCGGCCCGGTGTCGATCGCGACGCTTGTCGATTGGGCTAGGCAAGGACGCGTGATGGCATCGAACGAAGTGTCGAACGACAACCAAAACTGGCATCCTGCCGCTTCGCTCGAGGAACTTGGAATGTCGTGGTACATCGAGACTGCTTCCGGTGCGCTGCATGGCCCATTCAACCGCGCGGCTGCGGAATTGCTCGCCCGCGACGGACGTCTCGGCAGCGATGTGAAAATCATCCCCGCCTCGGAAGCCGACCTTTCCAAACTGTGCAATCCAGCCACCCCAGCGCGCAACTCCGCTTCAGATCCCCAGGGGGAACTCGATTTTGGCGGCGGCGCTGAAACTGCGGCTGAAAGCATGGAATCCATTCGCGATGAGCGCGAATCGCTGCGCCTCCAGGTGAACGAACTTGAGGAAAAACTGCGCCAGATGGTTCGCAATGCCGAGAAGGAAGCACGCGCCCAGGAACGCCAGAAGGAATCACTTCGCAAGACGATCGCGGAACTCGAACGAGAACAGGAGGATTTGCGTCAGAGCATTGCGGCGAACGGCCAAAATGCCGATTCCAATTCCAGCCTGGAAGATGCACTTGAAACGGCGCGCCGCGAATTCGCCGACGAAAAAGCCATGCTTGAGCGCGAGGCAGACGCCCTTCGCTCTCGCATCGCGGAGCTTGAAGCGGAAAATACTGCCGCCCAAGATGCGAATGCGGCAGATTGCACTCGCTTGCAATCGGAACTCTCCGCCGCGAAGGCCGAACTTGCCGCCGCAATTGCGGAGCGCGCGCAGTTGCAGTCGAGCGCAGCCGACTGCGATCGACTGCAATCGGAACTCGCCGCCGCGAAGACCGAACTTGCCGCCGCGGTTGCGGAGGGCGCGCAGTTGCAGTCGAGCGCGGCCGACTGCACTCGCTTGCAATCGGAACTCGCCACTGCGAAGACCGAACTCGAATCTTCTCGCCAGGAATTTGCCGAACTTCTCGCCGCATCAAACGAGCGCGATGCAGAATACCAGCGTTTGATCGAGGAAAAGGAAGCCTCACAGGCAACTGCTCCCGATGGCACGCCGATCATGGGCAAGATGCCACCGCATCTTCCTGTTGAACTCGCAGAAGCCATTGACGTAATCGAGCGAGTTCTTGCCGCCGAACACGATGATTTCACGGCGTACCGCGATGCCACGCTGAAGCGACAGGACATGCTCCGCGAGCGAGTCCAATCCCTTCGCGAGCTTCGGGATGCGGCATCTGATGGCGTTGATTCCGCAGAGACCCATACCACTGGTTCCGCGCGTTCATTTGAGACATCGCGCCTTTGTGACGAACTTGACGGATTGCGTCTGCTCCATCAGAGGACGGTGCGTCAGTCCGAGGAGCGCGAACGCGATCTGGTCCGTCGCGTGCGATCCCTCGAATCCGAGGAGACGCGCCTTCGCGCCCGCGTCAGCGAGGCGGATGAGATCAACCACAGGTTGCGTTCCGCGACGGATTCGCTCCATCAGCGCGAGATCGAACTTGAGCAGGAGCGTTACCTTCGCAAAGTCGAGCAGGAGCAGGCGCAACAAGTCCAAAAGGATCTTTCCGCGCGTGTCGAGGAGTTGGAACGCCGCATCAATGCCACGGCTGACACCGAACTTCACCCTGAAGCTGTCATTCCTTCAGCCGTTTCATCCGCCGCGCCAGTCGCGCAGCCTGTGGATCCCGCCGCCGACTCCGGAACTGCATCGGACAATTCCGCGCCGGCACAGCCTGAATCGGGCATCGCGCCCGAAGCACCGCGGGCCAATGCGAAGTCGCCGTTTAGGATGTCGGATCTGCTCCGATTGAGGCGCTAATCGTTTAAGGAATTCCCGCGAGGACACCACAATGAAGGTTCAACTTGAAACATACGCCGCGGCATTGGCCAGGGGCTTGCAGGCATCGAACTACGAGATTCTCGCCCGCATTGGCGAGCGTCTTGTCGAGGCGAAGCGGACTGATCGCACGATTTACTTGATCGGGAATGGCGGAAGTTCCGCGACGGCTTCGCATGTCACGAACGATTTGGTCAAGGGATGTCGCGTTTGCGATCGTCCGGGGTTCAAGGCTGTTTGCCTTACGGACTCAAGCACTTTGCTGACTTGTCTTGCGAATGACTTTCGCTATGAGGATGTCTTCGCGATTCTTCTCCGCACTTATGCCAGGCCGGGCGACATCCTGATTGCCTTCAGCGGCAGCGGCAACTCGCCAAACATCGTCAACGGACTCCGCGCCGCGCGCGAAATCGGCATGGCGACCTTTGGTTTTGGTGGACGCGATGGCGGCAGGATGAAGGAGTTCTGCGATGAAATCCTCATCGCTCCCACGGACTCCATGGAGATGCTTGAGGACATGCATCTCGCGTATTTCCACAATCTCGTTTGCGCCATGCGCGAGCAACTTTGATTCTACTTCCACAAACAATTCGAGGCAAGGCAATGAGTACTTCCGATACGATTCGCATTGGTTTTGTTGGCACGCGCGGACACTGGGGCGTCGCGATGGGCGATATCAAGGGCGGAGCGGACACGCCGGTGACCTGCATCGCGCCCGCGCCCGCCGAGGAAAGCATCCAGCCGATCGTCGATGCCGCGCACGCTCGTGGCTACGATCCCGTGGTATGTCCCGACTGGCAGTCGTTGATCGCGCGAGACGATGTTGATGCCGTCGTGCTTTGCGGTCCATTCGACCAGCATGCTACCATGCTCGCCGCCGCGCTAGACCGCGGTCTCCATGTGTTCTCGGAAAAGCCAGTGGTTGGCACCCACGACGATCTCGCGCTTCTCGAAAAATCCCTTGCCGCCCATCCCAACAAGGTCGTGGTGCCGCTTCTCGCCATGCGCTACATCGGCGCCTTCTGGCTTGCCCACAAGATCGTGGCCGCCGGACGAATCGGCGAGGTGCGTCTCATCCAGGCGCAGAAGTCCTATCGCTTTGGCACACGCGAGGACTTCTTCCGCAAGCGCCTCACGGGTACAGGCATCATCCCGTGGGTTGGCGTCCATGCTGTCGATTGGGTGCGCTGGTGCTGTGGCGACAAGAAATTCGTCTCCGTCTCGGCCCGCCATACGACTCGCTTCAACCACGATCATGGCGATCTCGAAAGCGCGGCGCAGATGCTCTTCGAGCTTGAAGGCGATACTTTCGCATCCGTGTCGCTCGACTATCTGCGTCCGCCGAATGCCGCGAGCCATGGCGATGACCGCCTGCGCATCGTCGGCACGGATGGCATTGTCGAAGTGCGCGAGGACCAGTGCTACCTGATCAACGGCGATGCCGCCGGTGAACGCCGCATGGATCTCTGGCCCACTCCCGACGGTTTCTTCCGCGCATTCCTCGACGCCATCCGTGGCAAGGGCGAGCCGCCGGTTACGCGCGACGAGATGCTCGACGTCGCGCGCGCCTGCCTCTTCGCGCGCGACGCCGCGGATACCCGCAAGACGGTCGAATTCTAGTTGCACGCGAACCCGTCCTTCAAAATACGAGACGATATGTCTTGATTTCGAAGGGCAGGTTCGATGTATGATTCAGTTTCTTGTTAACCTCAAATTGGCGAAAGGTATGCCATGAACAAACTGCAATACATACTCTTTGGGTCGGCAGCCGGTCTGCTTGCCCTCGCACCGCTTGATTCCTCTGCCGGAATCATCTTTGCGGGCGACGGTTCCGACGAGCCTGGTTTCGTCGCGCCGCCACCGCGTCCGCCACAACCGCCGCCACCTCCCGCCAACATGTCCGGCGGCGAATCGTATGTTCCTTACCCCGGTCCGCCTGTCACCCCGCAGAGCCGTTCCGAGAAGAAGGCTCCGCCGAAGCCTCCGGTGATGTTCACTAAGCTTACTTCGCAGTATGGCGAAATCGACTGGGCCGCGCGCCCCAACGACTTGAACAATCTGCTCAAGTCGCTCAAGGGCATGGCGGATGTGGACTTCGCCTGCGAGGCCAAGTCCTTCGCCGAGGTTAACGCGGACCCCGAACAAAATCCGATCCTCTACCGCTCCGGCCACTTCCATTTTTCGCTCAGCCCCGCCGAACAGGCGAAACTCCGCGAGTACCTTCTCAACGGCGGCATGATCATCTTCAACGCGGGCATGGGTTCCAAGCCCTTCTACGATTCCGCGCGAAAGGTGATGGAGCAGGTTCTTCCCGAAGCCCAGGTGCGCAGGCTTAGCCCCGACCATCCTGTATTCCACTCGTATTACGATGTCGATAAGGTCGAGTACCGCCAGGCGGTCCGCAATGCCGGATATTCCAGCAACGAGCCGTGGCTCGAGGGTGTGACGATCAACTGCCGCACTGTCGCCATCATCTCGCGTTGGGGCATGGAAGTCGGCTGGGATCCTGTCGAGGACGAATCGCTGCTCGCCTACGAGCCCGCCGATGCACAGAAGCTCGGCATGAACATCCTCGCCTACGCGACGTCGATGCGCGCGTGGGCGCGCCAGGCCGCGCAGGCGATGAAGTTCGTCGATGAGCCAGGCGTTTCCTCCGGCGCCAGCATGGCGATCGCGCAGATCGTTTACGCAGGCGAATGGAAGACGCGCCATGCCGGTCTTTCGGTTCTCCTCCAGCAGTTCAACCGCAAGACTGACATTCCCGTGAAGTTCGAGCACAAGGAACTCTCGCTTACCGATCCGAAACTCCACGATGCGCCTGTCCTCTACATGACCGGACACGAGGACTTCCAGCTCAAACCCGAAGAACTGAACGCCCTCCGCACCTATCTCGCGAATGGCGGTCTTCTCATCGGCGAGGCCTGCTGCGGCCGCAAGGGCTTTGACATGGCTTTCCGCGACATGCTTTCAAAGGTCCTCCCTGGCTGCAAGCTCCAGCAGCTGATGCCCGGACATCCGCTCTACAGCATGCCGAACAAGATTTCGAAACTCACGGTGACGCCCGCGATGTCGCGCCAAAACGGCGGCAAGGGCGCAATCGAGCCGACGCTCCTCGGCGTCGAGCAGGACGGACATCTCGCCGTGATCTACAGCCCGTATGGCATGGCCGGCGGATGGGAGCTCTCGCAGAGCCCGTATGCCCTTGGCTACGATGACGCTTCGTCGCTCCTTCTCGGCGAAAACCTCCTGATGTACGCGATTACGCAGTAAGGGAAGTGCTTCGGCTTTCATTGCCATTGTCGAGAAGGGCAACAAAGTGACGCTTCGTCCAGCTCTCATCTGCGCATTCGCGCTTGCCGCTGCAATTACACTGCACGCCGCGCCTCCGTCACCGGAGGCCGCGGTCGCGGCTCTTCTCCAACGCCATTCCGAGCAACTTGCCGAGGGCGATGTCGCATCCGCCGCCGCATCCTGCCGCAAGGCGCTTGCATCTGGTGCGATGGGGCGCTTTGCGCCGCTGGCGGAGTCTTTGCTTGGCGCGGACTTGCTTGCCTCCGGGCAAACGGATGAGGCCGTGAAGACGCTCGCGAAACTCATTGTCCAGGACGCAATGAATGCCGATCCTGTCGCGCGTGCCGCCGACACCCATGCGCGCCGCTGGCTTTCGCGTCTCGATCGCGAAAAAATCATCGTGTTACTCAAGGCATACTATGCCGACAACGTCGAATATCCAGACACGCTCGAACCTATCCGCAATCTCAAGCCCGCGCCTCCAATGCGCGACCGTTGGGGCGACCAGTGGATATACAAGCTTGCAGATTTCAAGTTGCTCAAAGGCGTGAAGGGGCAGCGCTACACGCTGGAATCCCGCAACATGGGCCGGACATCCGACCTCAATCGCGCCATCGAGTCTCGCGCGACAACGACTCTCCCGGCGGATTGGACAGTTTCGCGTGGCGGAGGAAACGATACCATCATTGTGACGACACCATCGGGCGAGCGTACCGCACTTCGCGCGGGCGGCGTCCATGACGGCATGCGATTCGTGATGATCGTCGGCCAGCACGCGCTCTTTTCCTCTGGCGACAACTGGTTCCTAGCCCCGCTTTCGAAGGGAGACAGGTAATGGCTGGCGACGGCACAGACGGCCTGAACTACTTTTTGAATTCCGCCCAGTTGCGGAAGCTCGCCCGCCTTACACTCCAATCGCGCGATGTCGTCGAAGGCAATTTGGCCGGTCGCCATCGCAGCCCTTCGCGCGGACAAAGCACGGAGTTCGCCGATCACCGTCCATATATCCCAGGCGATGATCTGAAGCGTCTCGATTGGAAGGTCCTAGGCCGCACCGAACGCCACTACATCCGTCGCTATCAGGATGAGACGAATCTGCGCGTGTATCTCCTCGTGGATCGCAGCGCCTCGATGAATTATTCGTCGGACCCGTCTCTTCCCACGAAGTACCACTACGCATGCCAGCTCGCTGCTGCGCTGGGGTATGTCGTTGTGCGCGGGCGCGACGCGGTCGGCTGGCAGATTTTCTCGAACAAGATCGATGCCTCTCTCCCCGCGCGCAATTCGCTCCTCGAACTCAACAACGCGCTCAAGTACCTGAAGCGCACGGAGCCCGCCGGCACGACTTCCACCGCGATGGCACTGAACCTTGTCGCCGAATCAATCCGCCGCCGCGCGATGGTGATCGTGATTTCGGACTTGCTCGATGACCAGGGTGCGATCGTGAAGGCTCTCGCGCACTTCCGCAAGCAGCATCACGATGTAATCGTCTTCCATGTCCTCGATCCGCGCGAACTTGATCTTCGCTTCAAGCGGGGAGGGGAATTCGAGGATCTTGAGACAACCGAGAAGGTAACAGTCGATCCCCGTGCGGTAGGCGAGGCATACCGCAAGCTCTTCGGCGAATTCATCGATGGCTACCGCAAGGCTTGTTCCGAAATGCGCATCGACTACCGCCTTGCAAGTACCGAAGAACCGCTCGACACCTTCGCGCGGGCATATCTGGAGGAGCGCAAGCGCCTTTCGCGCTAGCGGGGAACCACCATGCTTACATTCCTCCAGCCATTCTTCCTCTGGTTCGCGGCGACTGCGCTTGTCCCTCTCGCGCTACACCTTCTCCAACGCCATCGCACCGTCCACCAGACCTTCCCGACAATCCGCTTTCTCAAGGCCGCGCAGAAGAGTTCCGCAAGCCGGCTTCGTTTCGAGAATTTCCTGCTCTGGCTTCTCCGTACGCTTTTGATTCTCGCGCTTGTCTTCGCCTTCTCGCTTCCCGTGATCCGCGAAACGCGCTTTGGCGACTGGCTAGGACGTGTCCCGCGCGATGTCGCGCTGGTGATCGACGCCTCGTATAGCATGTCCTACGAAGTCGAGGGCGGCACTGCATGGGATGCTGCGCGCGCGGCGGCCGAAGGTGTTGTCGATACGCTTGCTCCTGGCGATCGCGCATGCGTCTTCCTCGCTGGAGACCAAGTCGATCCGATCGTACCCGAACCAATTTCAGACCTTGCCGCTGTCCGCCAGTCGATCCGTTCCCTCGATTGGCTTCCAGGCTCTTCCAGTATCTCCGACGCACTGCGCATGGCCGCCGATTCGCTCGCGCGTTCATCTGGCGGACGCGAACGCGAGATATACATCCTTACAGACGGACAGGCGCTTCCGTGGAATGGCTTTGTACTGAAGTCGCCAGAGGATGTATCGGGCGAGGAATCCGCATCTGCCGAAGAATCCTCCGCCCCAACCGCAGCATCTTGGGATCCGTCGATTCTTGGTGACCAGACAACCTGCTTCGCCCTCTTCTCCGGCGCCCTTTCCCCGGAGAATGCGTGGGTCGAATCCGTCGAAGTCGATCCCGCTCTCCTCATGGCTGGCGGCACCGCGCATGTCACAGCGCGATTCGGCCGTTGCGGCACCACGCGCGCACTTGCCGCCGGATTCATGCTCGGCAAACGTGAAGCGGCGCGCCGCGAAGCGCTCCCTTCGCCTGGCGGCATTGGCCTTGCCGCAAACGCGCCGATCGATGAACTTGAAGCCGGGACATTCGCGGCAAGCATCGAGCTTCCCGCCGATGCGCTTCCATTCGACGATTCGCTCCTCTATGTCCTTCGCGTGCGCGCTGACCTCCCGGTGCTTGTCGTCGGCGAATCGACTCCTGCGCGCTTCCTGGTGACGGCGCTCCGTCCTTCCGGCGAGGGCCCCGAAGTGAATCGCATCGACCCTTCCGCGCTCGGTTCGACTGACCTCCATGGTTTCGATGCCGTGTATCTCGTCGATGCCCTCCCGCTTGACGGACAGGCCGTACTCCGCCTCGAGGAGTATGTGCGCTCCGGCGGTGTCGTCTCAATCTGGCCTGGAGACCATGCCGGCCTTTCCGCTTACGATGGATGGCGCATCCTTCCGGCCATTCCAACGGAGATTCGCGATGTCCCGAACGCCGGTTCGGCGCGCCTGCTGCGTTTGCTCGCCCGTGGCGATCCGCTTTTCGCCGACTTCGCGCTCCCTCCAGGCGTAGTGCCGACGACCGCCCTGAAGCGTCATCTTGTCTTTGGTCCTCTTGAGCAGGATGCTTCCGTGATCCTTGATACCGACAAGGAAGAGCCGATTCTCCTTTCCCGCACAATTGGTCGCGGACGCGTCTTCTTCTCCGCCCTTTCCGCCGACCGCCAATGGAGCACCCTTCCGCTTACTGCGATCTTCCTCCCGATTGTCCACCAGATGTCTCGCTTCGCGAGTGGTCTTGGCCTTCCTCCGCCTGCGATTGGCTATGGCGAGAATGTGCCTGTCGATGAATGCCTGCCGGGATACCAGGAAGGCGATGTGTTGCTTGCGCCCGATGGAACGCCTCTGAATGTCCGCACTGGACGCAACGAGTCTGGCGACGCGCGTTTCATCGTCGATTCGATTTCCCAGCCAGGTATCTATGAGGTCCAGTCCGGTGCCGCCTCCGCGCAGCCCGCCTTCGCCGTCAATGCCGCGCGCGCTGAATCTCTGCTCGATCCGATCGAGCCTGTCGAAGCCGCGCGTGTCACCGGCATAGATTCGCTGCAAGTCGCGCGCACGGCGGCGGACATGCTTCGCGCCGCATCGGAACGCCGTCGCGGCCGTCCGCTTTCGGAGACACTTTTCTGGATCGTGCTTTTCCTCGCCGTGGGCGAATGGTGGCTGGCCAACCAGACGCAGCGCCGTCGCCTCTCCAACGATGGTTCGGCAATCAAGGTCGATCCATCCGGCCGCGTGCACTGACATTTCCCCAGATGCGCGTATTGTTTGTAAATTCCTTTGGAGGGAAGGGGGGCGCGGAACGAAGCCTGATTGAGCTTGCTGGCGCCATCGATTCCAATGGACTAGATGTCGCAGTGGCAATCCCTGAAGGCGCTGCGGCGAACGCAATCCGCGATGGTGGCATCAAGGTCTATCCGATTCCGCAGTTCCGTCTTCATCGCATTGGCGCGAACCCTTTTCGCATTGTGTCGGATGCAGCGCTGTTTTTTAAGGCGCGGAACGCGGTGAATCGCGCCATTCGCAATTTTGAGCCAGATATCATCCATGCGAATAGTCTTCAGGCGGCACTGGCGACGGCGCCGGTCTTTTCGAAACGCATAAAAAACGGCGCGCCGTTTTTTATGCATGTCCGCGACATGCGCTTTCCGGCTCGTGCGATGTGTTTTGCGGCGCGCCGCGTTTCATGCATTGTCGCGATATCGCATGCGGTCGAGTCACATCTACTCAACATTTTGCCGAACGATCTACACCGCAAGGTTCGCCGCATCCAGAATGCCATAGATAGCGATGCAATCCTCAAGAAGCGAGTCGATCGTCTCGAGGCGCGGAAACGTCTTGGACTTCCGCCCGACGCAATAGTGATTGGCATGATGTCGCACTTCGCGCCATGGAAGCATCATGACAACTTTGTCGCCATGGCCAAACTAATGTTGCAGCCAAACACAATCACAGGCAGTTCGCAAAAATGCATCTCTTCCCGCGAAACCTCATACCTCTTACCTTTTACCCCTTACCTTGATCGCATTCACTTCGCAGTCGCCGGCATCGACATCGGCAATGACAATCCAGGCATTTCACGAATGCTTTTTTCCGCCGCAAATGATCCATCGCTTGCGGGGCGCTTGCATTTGCTTGGCGATGTCGATGGCGCGTGTTTCCTTTCGGCAATTGACTGTCTTGTGCATCCTGCCATCGGTGAACCCTTTGGGCGCGTCATAGCCGAGGCCAAGGCGTTTGGGCTTCCGATAGTGGCAATGGATTCCGGAGGCCCGGCAGAACAACTGCACGATTATCCGAATGCGGAGTTGATTCCAGAATCGGATTCCATCCCGCAATCACTTGCCGAAGCATCTATTCGCTTGTTGTCCAGGCTGGAGACACAGGTTTCGTTGAGATAACAGATAGCAGAGAATAGATAACAAGCGACGCTGGGTGTGCCGTCCCCAAGGCTCCCCTGCGCGATTGAACTGCGCGGGACGCACGGTTGCCTATTTCGCAAAATGCGGACGAAAGGCGTGGGATGTTAGGCCCTGGAGAGGAAGACCACGGTTTCGAAGTGCGCGGTACGCGGGAACATGTCGAAGAGACGCGCCGTTTGTATTCCGTAGCCCGCCGCGGTAATTCTACCCAGGTCACGCATGAGCGTCGATGGCTCGCATGAGACGTATGCGATGCGCACGGGACGGCGCGTCGCGATCGCTTCGACGACTGCCTTGGCAAGCCCTGCGCGTGGTGGATCGACAATCACTGTCGCTTCATCCCACTCGACGGCATCTGCGCCTTTTGATTGCAGCCACTTTGCGACATCCATGCTTTCGAAATGCGCCTGTACTCCGTACGCCGCGGCATTGCGACGCGCCGCTCTCGCCCCTGGCACGAATGATTCAACGCCGATTAGCGGCGCACCGCCCGCTTTCGCGCATGTGATGCCAAATACGCCGACGCCGCAATAGAGATCGATGATCGGTTTCGAGACGCCGCCTTCGCGAACGAACCAGTCGCGGACATGTTCGACAAGTCCACGAGCCACTTCGGGATTCATCTGGAAGAAGCCATCGGCTTGAACTTCGAACGGCCCAATCGCCGAAATTTCAGTGACAGCCATAGGGTTGGCTGGCGTATCGATCCACCAAAGGACGCCATTGGTTTCTGTCCAGCGCAATGTCACGGTCTGTCCCGCGCGTAGTTTGGCGAGAGTGGCGGGTTTGCCGCGTAGCGCCGCAAGGCGTTCGTTGATCTGATCGCGCGCAAGGAGGCATTGTGGCACATCGATTACGCCCTCGATTCCATCGTCGCGGACGTATCCGAGACGCATCGGCCTGTTCCCGCGCTTCAACCCTTCGGGGACTTCATCGCCCTTTTCGCCCCAAGCCGCATGGAGCACGATCTTGTTGCGGTAGTGCTCGGCGAGCGGCGACGGAAATGGCGGTTCAAAAAACGGCGCGCCGTTTTTTGCGACCCGCGACAGCATCGCTTCCAATTGCGATTGCTTGATCCGCAATTCGGCTTCGTGTGTCGCATGGTCGTAGGTGCATCCCGGAGCATGGCGGAATGTGGCGGGGTCGCATGCGGATGGAAGGCGGTCGGGGGAGGGGACGTTGATTGCGACGACCTCGGCCTCGGCGAAGCGCGGCTTGATGCGCGTGATGCGAATCTGCACATCCTCGTTCGGAAGTACGCCGTCGATGAAAACCACCTTGCCGTCGACGCGTGTCACGCCGCGTCCTGGATACGCTACTTCATCGATGCGGGCCGAGTGTTGGCTTCCTGTTTCCATGCGGTTAACCAAGGTACTGTTTTATGCGTGCGGAGAGGACGGGGAAGGCGTCGGGATCGAGCCTTGCGAGAAGTTCGCGAAGCGCGTTGAGCCCCAGTTCCCGTTCCATCGGCGCGAGATCATGCGCGGATTGCAATGGGGACAGCATGCGCATCGCGGTGTTTTCGCTTGAGGCGGCGAGTTCGACAGTCGCATCCACAAGCCAGCGCATTCCTGCATCAGTCCACAACTGGTCATTGTTGCGAGTCGCGGCGACAACGAGCGAACGCGATATGCCGGGATTCGCGGGGTTGTATTCGCGGCGCGCCGCTTCCCGCGAAACGCAATCAAAGACATCCGCGCGCGGCGAGCGGCCGACAACCGTCAGATATCCCATGTATGCCGAAAGGTGCGGGGCGCAGATTTCGCGCATCTCTTCCATGAGGGCATCGCGTCCGGCATAGCTGCTCGTCCAAATCGAGGAGAGCGTATTCAGCTTGTCGGTAATGTTCACCGCCTCGCGGAAGTGCGCCACGAGCGCATCGTGCGCTCGCGGTTTGTCGAGCGCGGCGAGCAGTCCGCCCAAAACTCCCTTGAGCATGCGCCGCTCGATGTGGGCGCCAAGCCCGTTGGATGCGAGGTGACGCGCCCCAGTCACGGTATCAAGCGCCGCGTATGCGTCGAATAGCGCATCGCCACATGCCTCCGCGGCGGCGTGCCGCAATTCGCGCATCGCTCGGCGCAGGTCGGTCGGACGGCGCAGAAGGTCGCGGTCGAGGGGAAGCTCTTCGATTGTCAGCAGATATCCGCGCAGGCCATCTGGCAATCCCGGCATCGCGATGATTTCGCGGAAGAGCGCGCCCCATGAGGCGGTTTCGATCGGCAGCCCATCGAGTATCCGCTTGCGTTGGATTTCGGTGAGGCGGCGCATCGCCTCGACGCGGTTCAGTAAATCTGGATCAAGCAACGCTTGCTTGCGAAGCGATTCTGGCGTTGCATCGGCATCTTCGCAGACGCCGTAGAATGTCGCGCCGCGATTGCATGAGATGAATGCCGGTTCTTCGGCGACTGGGAATGTCCATGTGTTCTCGGCGGAATCGAGCACGAGCGTGCCCGAAGCGCCAGGGATGTCATGTCCCGCGCCATCGACAGCGGCCCATGCGAATGGAATAACGAACGCACCGCCCTTGCCGCGGCGCGTCTGCGACAGCGTGATCGACAGTTCGCGGCGCACCGCATCGTACGCATGGCGCACGCGCACGATCGGATAGCCGATTGTCTCGAGCCATTCGCGGCGGAATTGCGAGAGGTTGCGTCCTGTCGATTCCTCGATTGTCGCGATGAATTGGTCCGTATCGGCATTGCCTCCGCAGAAGCGCGAGAAGTAAAGGTCGAAGGCGCGGTCGAATGCTTCCGCCCCGAGAACAAAGCGAAGCATCCTGATGACCTCTGCGGCCTTCACGTATGTAAGTCCGTCGATGAGTTCGCCAGGGTCGTTGAAACCCTGCCGCACGATGCGTCCGAGGAAGCCAGCCTCTTCAATCGCGAGCGGACCCACGTGTGGATCGCGGATCGCGTCGAGTTCGCGGAGGCGCATGAACGACGGATCGAAGACGGTGTCGAGGTAGCGGCGTTCGACATCGACCGTGTATGCCTCGTTGAGCCAGACATCGAAGGGCGTCGCCATCGTGACTTCGCTACCGCACTGGTTGTGTTCGTATTCGTGGACGATCACGCCGTGCGCGTAGATCAGACGCGCATCGGATGTCCACTCGTCGATAAGCGCGGCATCTGTGATGATTGTCGTGTTGCCGACATTCTCCATACCGCCGAAATACGACTTCTCCATCGTGATCGTGCGGTAGGTGTCGTAGCGGTACTCGAAGCGTTGCGCGCGGGCCTGCCACAGAACTGAGTCCTTGAGGATCTCCAGCGGCACGCGCGCTCCCTCGGCCCTTCCTGGCGGAACGAGGTATTCGAGGCGGACATGCTTGCCCTGCGGCGTTACGACCTCGCCCGAAATCGAGTCCCATGTGCCGACTGCGACAATGAAAAGATATGGCGCCATCGGGACGTTGTTGACGTATGTCACGCGCTGTCTCGACGGATTGCCGGGAACGGGTTCGGGGTGTCCGCTGGGATTAGTGGTCCGGTCGATGTCGCCATTCGAAATGAGATGCGTGTAACGGGCATCCGCCTCGATCGTCGTGCGGTAGGTGCATTTCGCCGCGCAATCGTCGAAAACTGGCAGTATGCGCTGGAAGCCCCATTGCTGGCACTGCGACATGAATTGCTGCGGCGCGCCTTCCGGGGTGGCATCGAGGTAGATGCCTTCGAGCTTCGTCTCGGAGGGACGGCAGCGGACGCGCGTGTGAATCTTGAAGGCTTCGCCCTTCGCGACTGGCTTGTCCAGCGTCACGCGCAGTTTGCGCGCCTCCAGGTCCATTACATGTTCGAGCGGCGTTGATGAACCATCATAGGCGATTCGTTCGACAGCGAACACCTCAAGATCCTGCGCATCGAAATCGATGGAAGAAAGAGCACGGCGCGCCACCAGCGAAAGCGTGTTTTCGCCATCAACGGTATCGGTGCCGAATGACAGCGCAATGTCCATGTGCTTCAGCTGTGCTGGCGGCGGAACGAAATCCGAAAGAAGATACTTGTAGTTTTCCTTTTTTTCCATGACAAAGCCCAGTGCTCGCTTGCGGTTTGAATTTTCAATGCGGTGCGGTTCTCCCGCGTTTTTCCAGGCACAATGAAATCAAGTCGTTGACATCCGCCGTGGCGAGGCATTCGACAGTGTCAGCCGCGCCATAGTAGATTTTGACTTCTCCGCTATCCTCGAGAATCATGCCGCCGGGGAAGATCACATCGTTGCGGAAGCCATCCTCGAAAGGCATGTCGCAGGCAATCAATGGCTTTTTCGAATAGCCGATCACTTGGGAAGGATCGTCGAGGTCGAGCAAGGCCACGCCTGCGTAGTACATCTTCTGCCAAGTTGCCTCCCAGCCGTTCTTGCCGATCGAAGTGTCTTTTTCAACGGCGTGGAAAAGAGTGAGCCAGCCCTTGGCCGTCTTCACTGGCGGCGCGCCGGGGCCGATCTTGTTGTTTGCGAATGGCACATCCTCGACAGCCATCACGAGCTTGTGCCTGCCCCAGAATTCAAGGTCCGGCGATTCCGACATCCAAAGGTCGAAACGGTCTCCGCCTCGCGAATAGACTGGCATCGGACGGTCGAGGCGGATGAAATTGCCGCCGATCCTTTCGGGGAAGAGCGCCATGTTGCGGTTGTCGGGAAGACTCATGCTTAGGATTTCCAGCTTTTCGAAATCCTCGGTTTTGGCGACGCATCCGCGCAGGCCGTGTCGCGTGTCCACTGCCATGCAAACGTAGCAAACACCGTCGATGACCGTGAGGCGAGGATCGTAGGCGCGATGGATTTCGGCATCCTTCATCTCGAACCAGGGAGTGGGGTGGGGCATCCATGTTATGCCATCGTCGCTCGTCGCGATGCCGATGTTGGTGCCTTCGAAGCAATGTCCGTCGAAGTGGCCATAATCATTGCGGAAGACCATCACGTACTTGCCGTTGTATTTCGCGACGCCCGCGTTGAAGATCAACGACGCGGAATATGGGATATCCTTTGCTGAAAGGACAGGCTGATCCAGCTTTCGTATTACCGGCGATGTCTCTCTGTTCGCAACCATGTGTTCCTTCCCCAAATCACATTGCCAAGCGTTTCAAGATGCGACGAGCCATGCGAGGCAAGTCGGGATCGCGCGCACCCATCGTTGCAATCGCCGCACCCGCGGCGGCATGTTCAAGAAGCGCGTCCTCCGCTTCGGATGCGTTTGCAACGAGAATCGCTTGCGCTCCGCGAACCTTCATCGCATCGACGAGGGCATCGCTGTTGATTGACCTGTCGGTTGTGCCGCCTGCATCGTAAACGGGCAGAAGCACAAGGGTGTCTTCTGGGCGCATTACGGAAGCGAACGCATCGGCCAGATCATCCTTGAGTTTGCGAAGCGGCGCGTAGCCATGCGGACGCCATACGGCGCAAACACGCGGGAAGGCTGCGGAAAGTGCGCGCCATGCCGCGGAAAGCTTGGCTGGATTGTGCGCGTAATCGTCCACGACCGTTATGCCTTTTGCTTCGCCGATTTTCTCTAATCTGCGCTCGATTCCACGGAATGACGCGAGAGCAGCAACGAGTCTATCTGCGTCTGCGCCGCATGCTTCCGCGGCACGAAGCGCCATCCACGCATTTTGGACATTGTGTTCGCCTGGCAGGTTGATGGTGAAACGGTGTCCGCGCCAAGTGAACGACCCGCTCCAACCCTTTAATTTGACATCACTGGGCTGCTCGCCTTCGCCATCGATGATGGGGCCACGTACGCCCGCGCGGAACTTTGCGAAAAGCGCTTCGGTTTCCGCGAGCGGGAAGTGGTCGGCGGATGCGTTTGTGATCACTGCGGCAGAAGGATCGAAAGCCATGAGCGAGCGGTCGCTTTCATCTGCCTCGAACACCGTCCATTCGCCGGAGCCCTTGCGCGTAGAGCCGACACGGGAATCGCTTTCCCAGCCGACAACGCCTGCGCCGTTCACCACCATCGGGTCGAGTCCCGCTTCGGCAAGTAGCCAGCCTGTCATAGCGGTGACGCTGCTCTTCCCGCATGTTCCCGCAATGGCGAGTTGCCTGCGTCCGGCAAACGCGCCGGATAGCGCGTCCGCCCTGTGGACAATCGGAATGCCGAGTTCGCGCGCGGCGACTAGATCGGGGTTGTCGTCTTCGATCGCCGTGCTCATGATCACGCGGTTGGCGCCGTTGCGGACGCCGGACCCATCCTGTCTGTGGATTGCGACGCCTTGCGCGCGCAGTCGCGCGAGGTTGGGAGTAGCATCGCCGCCATCGACAAGGCGATCCGATCCCGAGACTTCTTCGCCGATGTCGAGCAAGGCCTGGGCCAGCGCACTCATGCCGACGCCGCCAATACCGATCAAATGACTTTTCATTGTGGTTCTTTCCTGCGTTTCAAACTGCTGAACGCGAGTTCCATTTTATGTCACAAGATGTTTGTGTTGCAACTTGCATTCGCCATGAGACTCTTTGTTTTGATATTATCATCCTTGAACGAAAGCCAGTTGAAGCAGTTTGCGGATGCGCTGGTAAACCTTGTGACATCCAACTGGAATGCTGCCTGGCGGAGAAAAGCGATGCTTGAAACGCAACGACTTTTATTGCGTCCTTGGCGAGACGCGGACGCAGATGCCCTGTACGAGGTCGCCGTGGGACACACGAACATCTTGACGAAAGACCATTGGAAGGAGTCCTTCACGTTAGTCGCGCTGAAAGACCACCGTGACATGAAAGACAAGGCCGCAGAGTGGTTTTCAGCCAAGTGGGGTCATCCTTTGGCGGCGTATCGCGAAAGCATCGAGGCGTCGTTTTCGGACACCGTTCCAAGTTGGTACTTGTGTCTCGACGGCGACCGGATCGTTGGCGGAATGGGCGTTATCGAAAACGACTTCCACGAACGAAAGGATCTGGCGCCGAACGTTTGTGCCGTCTATACCGAGCCGGGCTATCGGTGTCTTGGCATCGCCGGAAGACTGCTAAAGTTCGTCTGTACGGACATGGCGGCGCATGGCATCGACACGCTGTACCTCCTGACCGACCACACAGGATTCTATGAACGATACGGCTGGACGTTCCTCTGCCCGGTGCTGGGAGACGGCGAAACCGAACCCTCGCGGATGTATGTACATCATTCAAATCCACGAATCAACCTTGCTTCTGCGCGGTAATTGATAATCGAAAGCCTTAGACCGATCATGGAGTGGGGGGCGCGGTGGTGCGGACATGGCATTTGCGGAAGCGAAGTCCAGTTTGGTATGATGTGTGAAATTCCGTGCGTGAGGACGCGAAAAATCGCAAAAAAGGAGTTTGGACAAATGACCAAGGAACAGTATCTGGCGAATCTCAGGCCGCCGAAGGGAATGGTTGACGTTATTCTCGATACCGACACCTACAACGAGATCGACGATCAGTTTGCGCTTGCCTACCTACTGAAGAAATGCGACCAACTGAAGACCGTTGGCGTCTGCGCCGCTCCGTTTCTAAACGGCCGCTCCGAGTCACCCCTCGATGGCATGCTGAAAAGCTACAATGAAATATTCAAG
>JAZQOE010000105.1:0-8043 GCA_045627705.1 Kiritimatiellia bacterium
CCGCGAAATTGGCTTCAATTTCGCGGCGCGCCGTTTTTCTTTCCGCCTTCGAACACTAAATTTTAGCCGCCGATTCCAAGCTGACGCCATGTTTGCTATTGCCCCGCAAAGCAAGGCTGGGGTACAATTTCCGTTTCGGAGTAAAACTATGACTTTGGACGAACTATCAACCATGCAGGCCGCCTCGTTGGCGGAAATTGACGCCGCATCCGATGCCGCCGCGCTCGAGCAGGTGCGCATCAAGTACATGGGCCGCAACGGCGCCATCCCGGCCGCGATGAAGCAGCTTAAGGATGTCCCGCCCGCCGACAAGCCGGAATTCGGCAAGCGGGCAAATGGCTGGCGCGTGTCGTTTACCGAGCGTCTCGAGGCCCGCAAGACGGCTCTCGCCGAAGTCCCGCCCGCCCCGGGCCAGGGGTTCGACTGGTCCATCCCCGGTTCATGGTCGGGCCGCGGCGCGATCCATCCCCTTTCGCAGGTCGCCGCGGAGCTCGCGCGCATTTTCGGGCGTCTCGGCTTCACCGTCGCCGACGGCCCCGATATCGAAACGCGCTTCAACAACTTCACCGCGCTGAACACGCCCGCGCACCATCCGTCGATGGATCAGTCCGACACTTTCTGGTTCGACGACGACCTCCTTCTCCGCACGCAGACTTCGCCGGTGCAGATTCGCTCGATGCTCGCGAAGCCGCCGCCAATCCGCATCATCACGCCCGGCCGCACATATCGCCGCGACACGACAGACGCCACGCATTCCGCGAACTTCCACCAGTGCGAGGGCCTCTACGTCGATACCAAGCCCGTTTCGCTCGCCGACCTCAAGGCTACCCTCAGCTACTTCGCACGCGAAATGATGGGCCCCGACGTGGGCGTGCGCTTCCGTCCGCACTTCTTCCCATTCACCGAGCCGAGCGTCGAGGTCGATTTCTCCTGCCATGTCTGCGGCGGCAAGGGCTGCGCAGTCTGCAAGCAAAGCGGCTGGATCGAGATCGCCGGCGCCGGCATGGTCGATCCGCGCGTCTTCAGGCATGTCGGCTACGATCCCGCCAAGACCTACGGATACGCATTCGGCATGGGCATCGAGCGCATCGCGATGATCCGCTACGGAGTGCCGGACATCCGCTATTTCTACGAGAACGACGCCCGCTTCCTCGCGCAGTTCGCCTGATCACCAGAGAGAGATTTGCATCATGAAAGTACCATTGAGTTGGCTTAACGAATACGTGGACATCTCGGGTCTGTCCACGCAGGAACTGTGCGACAAGCTCACATTCTCCGGCGTCGAGGTCGAGGGCATCGAGACCACGGGTTGCGAGTACGAGGGTTTCGTCGTCGCCGAGACACGCACCTGCGACGCCCACCCGAATTCCGATCACCTGCACATCTGCAATGTCTTCGACGGCGAGAAGGAATTCCCGCTCGTCTGCGGCGCGCCGAACGTGGCCGCCGGCCAGAAGGTCTGCCTCGCGCAGGTTGGCGCGAAGATGCCCGACGGAACAATCCTAAAGCCCGCGAAGATCCGCGGCGTGGTCTCGACCGGCATGCTCTGCTCGGCCGCCGAACTCGGCATCAGCTCCGACCACAGCGGCATCCTCGTGCTGCCGCCCGAGACCGTTCCCGGCACGCCCCTCGCGCAGATTCTCCCGAAGCCCGAGACTGTCCTCGACCTCGAGATCACCTGGAACCGTTCCGACTGCCTTTCGATCATCGGCATCGCGCGCGAGTTCGCGGCGCTGCTGGGCCGTCCGCTCAAGGTGCCCGCGGTCGATTTCGCCGAGGGCGCGGCCAAGGTCGAAGACCTCGCCAGCGTAAAGGTCGAAGCCCCCGATCTCTGCCCGCGCTACACCGCGCGCGTCATCACCGGCGTCAAGGATGGCCCTTCGCCCGACTGGATGCAGCGCCGCCTCGAGCTTTGCGGCGTAAGGGCAATCAGCCTGCTTGTCGATGTCACGAACTACGTGATGCTTGAATGCGGCCAGCCGCTTCACGCCTTCGACCGTTCGCGCGTTGGCGGCCAGGCCATCACCGTGCGCCGCGCCGCAAAGGGCGAGAAGATGCGCACGCTCGACGATATCGAGCGCACCTTCGACGATTCGACGCTCCTTATCTGCGACGCCAATGGCGGCGTCGCCGTGGCCGGCGTGATGGGCGGAGCCGATAGCGAGATCGCGGCGGAAACCGCGGCGACTGGCGAGGTGATCCTCGAAAGTGCCCTCTTCGATCCCGCCTGCATCAAGCGCACCGCGACAGCCCTCGGCCTCCACACCGAAAGCTCGCACCGCTACGAGCGTGGCGTCGATGTCGATTTGGCAGATTGGGCAAGCCGCCGCGCCGCGCACCTGATCACGAAGATCGGCGGTGGCGCAGTCGCCGCCGGCGTGATCGATATCGACAACCGTCCCGCCCCACAAGCTCCGGTTGACCTTCGCTTCCGCCGCGCCCGCGAACTGATCGGCGTGGATATCGCAGACGACGAAATCGTCTCCATCCTCGCCTCGCTCGGAATCAATATCGACAAGCGCGATGCCGAAGGCGCGACCTTCGCCGTTCCCTCCTGGCGCCGCGACATCGATTGCGACGCCGATCTCATCGAGGAAGTCGCGCGCATGCACGGACTCGACGCGATTCCCGATACCGCGCCCTTCGCGATGGCGGTGCCGGGCGTCGACGACGCCCCCTTCCGCGATCTCGCCCGCACACGCGAAACCCTCGCGGGAATGGGCTTCAGCGAAGCGATGCACTACAGCTATCTCTCCGCCGCCGAGCTCGACGCATGGGATTCCCGCACGCCCGAGCATCGTCTCGTGCTCCCCAATCCCGTGAGCAAGGACTATGCGGTGATGCGCGACACCCTGCTCCCGCAGCTTGTCCAGTCGATCGGCCGCAACATGGCGCGCCAGATCGAGACCGTCGCTTTGTTCGAACTCGGCCGCGTATTCTTCCACGGCAAGGATGGCAAGCCCACCGAGGAAACGCGCCTCTCGCTCGGTTTCTGCGGGCCAATCGGCCGCTCCGCCCTCGACCGCAAGCGCACGATCTCCAACGAAGAAGCAGCGATGGGGCTCAAGGGCGCGATCGAACAGCTCGTCGCCCTGCTCCGCGCGGGCCGCGTGGAGTTCGTCGCCGCCGCGCATCCTGGCTGCCAGGCGGGATGGAGCGCAACGATCAAGTTGAACAACCGCGAGATCGGCACCATCGGCCTCGTATCGCAGTCGATCCGCCACACATGGCGCGTGACGGACCCGATCGCCGTTGCGGAAATGCGCCTTGAGCCGCTTATCGCGAACCTCAACCGCGTCAAGTCCCTCAAGCCGATCCCGGGCTTCCCGTCGATCTTCCGCGACCTCGCGTGCATCGCGCCCGTCGAACTCGCGCAGGGCGATCTTGCGAAGGCGATCAAGAAGGCCGCTCCGGCGACGCTCGTCGATCTGCGCCTCTTCGACATCTTCAGCGGCAAGGGCATTCCGGAAGGCAAGCGCAGCCTCGGCTACACGCTTGAGTTCCGTGCGCCCGACCGCACGCTGACCGACGACGAAATCAACGCCGCGATGACGAAGATCACCACGATCCTCGGCAACACCCTCAAGGTCGAAGTCCGCACCTCGTAATCCCTTTTGGGGCTTGCATGGGTTCCCCGTCGCGATAGTCTGCAAACAGACCATCGCGACGGGAAGCCCATGTGTTTTATGACAAAACAGACACACTTCCATTTGCAAAATAACAAGAGGCTGTTATACTCCGATGTCAAAGGTGGTTTTGTGATGGGAGCGATAGAAAAAAACGATCAGACACGAATCGACGATGGGACGGACTCAAGGGTTTCAAGTTGTTTTCCTTCAGATATCGAGTCCAAGTTTGAATTCTATAATTTCGGACATGCTCTTGAGATCCTGACCCAATCCTGCAAATCAGAATGGGCAGACATGGAGGAATGTTTTCGATCATTGACGATCCCGCTTGTCGATATAATCAAGGCTGGTGGCAATGAAAGTCCCATCCCAAAGCGATTTGACGATCTCTTATATCCAAGGGGATGGAGAGAGATCCGCATCACTGGCGATCTGCTAATCAAGTTATTCCCTCGAAGAGTGTCTGGAAAACGAGGGCAATTTGCGGACAATCCTTTTGACAAGAAAACCATTCACGGGTTCATTGATGGACACAACATTGATTTTGTCAAAAACAAGGTTGCATTCGATTTGGAATGGAACAGCAAGGATCAAACTTTTGATCGAGACTTGTTGGCGATGCGGACATACTTCGATTGTGGATTGATCGATGTTGGCATCATAGTTACCCGTTCCGCAGAGTTAAATGACATATTCAAGGCCAATGGAGTAATGTCCAAATACGGCGCGTCGACAACATGGATTGGGAAATTACTTCATAGGCTTAAGGCGCGAAGAAATGGTGGGTGCCCCATCCTTGCCGTGGGGATTAGGAACGCTTGTGTGGAAGGATGGGAACCATGACACCTCTTGAGATTACGATTGCGAATTTAAGATGCTTTGCCCAAGGTCGTACTTTCCATACGATCTATGCAGATCCTCCATGGCAGTTTCAAAACAGAACAGGCAAAGTGTCTCCAGAGCACAAACGCCTCAACAGATACCCAACCATGTCAATTGGAGACATAAAGAGATTGCCTGTGTATGATTTGGCAAGCGCCAAATGTCACTTGTATCTTTGGGTTCCAAATGCGCTGCTCCCAGAAGGGCTTGAAGTCATGCGCGCCTGGGGTTTTGACTACAAGACGAATATCATCTGGGAAAAGGTCAGGCATGACGGGATGCCAGATGGCCGTGGTGTCGGATTCTATTTCAGAAATGTAACAGAAGTGCTCTTGTTTGGAATTCGAGGTGAAAACAACAGGACATTGGCCCCGGCGCGGTCGCAAGTCAATATCGTGAGATCCATGAAACGCGAGCACAGTCGGAAGCCAGACGAAATGATATCGCTGATTGAATCCTGTTCACCCGGGCCATATCTGGAACTGTTCGCTCGCGGCGCTCGGAAAGGTTGGACGATGTGGGGCAATCAGGCTGTGCCCGAATACGAACCCACGTGGAACACTTATGCCAATCACACAGTTGCAATAGCGCAATGATGGAATTTTGACATAGTCGGCTGCCCATTGCGAAGTTCCTTCCGTGTTCGGCGAACACTTTGCCGTGGTTGTCCGGGGATGGCTCTTTAAAAGGCGGACCGATCAAGTTCCGGCGTCGCCAGCGTATCAATCCAGTCAATATTTCCAAGCGTTCCACAAAGCGAGACAAGCGAAAGAACAGATGCATTCTTTCCGCTTTCAAGATTGCAGATGGCCTTCAACGAAATGCCGCTTCGTTCCGCGGCAATTTTCCGTGGAAGGTTTTGTGTTCTCACTTTCTTAATCAGACACCCTTCCCTGCGCGATTCGCCAATTTGGACTTTACATCCACAACGTGAATCGGCTATTCTTCTAACTTTCACAACGAAAACCCAGAATATGTCCCGCATGGGACTAAGGAATTGCAATCGCATGAGTCAGATTGACAAACAGGCGGCCCGCAAGCCGTTCCAGCGTCACGAGACGGACACTGGTTCCAGCGAAGTCCAGATCGCGGTCTTGACCAAGAAGATCGAGGCTCTCACAGAGCACCTCAAGGCCAACAAGAAGGACCACAGCTCCCGCTATGGCCTGATCCGCATGGTCAGCTCCCGCCGCAGCTTGCTTGATTACCTCAAGCGCAAGGACGAGGCGCGCTACCAGAGCCTGATCAAGCAGCTCAGCATCCGCCGCTAATCCGCGGCATCATCACGCCCGCCGCAGGACTGCCCCTGTCGACGGGTTTCTTCTATCTGCGGAATGCGTCCAAGCGCAACCCAGCCGACCGTTGAGACGGGGGCAATGGATTGTGTCTTGGACTTGTTGTGTTAGCGGAGGACCTTTGCCGCCCATGACGTGTCTGCATTCCGCGCTTTAGGGAGAGATCCCGGAAGCAAGCCCATCTACCAACGAAAGAAAAGGAAAAAGACAATGAAAGACACCATATCGGTATCAACCGAAGTCGGTGGCCAGACACTCGTGATCGAGACGGGCCTTCTCGCCCGGCAGGCCGCCGGAGCCGTGACCGTCACCCTAGGCGACAATGTCGTCTTCTCCGCGGTCACCTGCACTGACTCGCCCCGCGAGGGCATCGACTACTTCCCGCTGCAGGTCGAATATCGCGAGAAGTTCTACGCCTGCGGCCGCATGCCCGGCGGTTTCTTCAAGCGCGAAGCCAAGCCCTCCGAGAAGGAAATTCTCACCGCGCGTCTCACCGACCGTCCGATCCGTCCGCTTTTCCCAGACGGATACCGCAACGACGTTCAGGTCAACAACACGCTCCTCGCCGCCGATGGCGTGCACGAGCCGGACTTCCTTTCCGTGATCGCGGCATCCACCGCCCTTCACATCAGCGACGTCCCCTTCATGGGCCCGATCGGCGCCGTGCGCGTCGGCCGCGTGAATGGCAAGTTCATCATCAATCCGACGCAGAAGGAACGCCAGGAAGGCGATCTCGACCTCCTCTATTCCGGCACTAAGGACCGCTTCCTCATGATGGAAGGCGGAGCCAAGGAAATCCCCGAAGCCGACTTCCTCGCCGCCCTCAAGTTCGGTCAGGAGACGGTTACCAAGATCGTCGCCATCCAGGAAGAACTCCGCGCCAAGCTCGGCAAGGCCCCGAAGAATGTCGTCGATGGCGATAACTGCCGCCGCGACCTCCTCGATGCCGCGCGCGCCTTCGCGGGCGCCGAACTCGCCGAAGCGCTTACGATCCCCGGCAAGCTGCAGCGTCAGGAGACAGTTTCCGGCGTTCATGCCAAGATCAAGGAAGAGCTTCTCAAGTCCTTCCCCGAAGCGACCGACGAAGAGTTCCGCGCCATGGCCGACGAGCTCGAGATCGAGACCGTCCGCAAGAACGTCCTCGAGCGCGGCAAGCGCATCGACGGCCGCGGCTTCGATGACATCCGTCCGCTCTACGCCCAGGTCGGCGTGCTCCCGCGCGTCCATGGTTCCGCGGTCTTCTCCCGTGGCGAAACCCAGTCGCTTGGCATCTGCACCCTCGGCACCTCGAAGGATTCGCAGGAGATCGATGCGATCACCGGCGGCCAGATCGAGAAGAGCTTCTATCTCCACTACAACTTCCCGCCCTACTGCACCGGCGAAGTCGGCCGCCTCGGCACCACCGGCCGCCGCGAAATCGGTCACGGCAACCTTGCCGAACGCGCCCTTCTCCCTGTCGTCCCCGAGGATTTCCCATACGCGGTCCGCATGGTCTCCGAGATCATGGGCTCGAACGGTTCCTCCTCGATGGCTTCGATCTGCGTCGGCACCCTCGCGATGATGGATGCAGGCGTTCCAATCAAGAAGCCCGTCGCCGGCATCTCCTGCGGTCTCTTCACGACCAAGGATGAGTCGAAGGCGATTCTCGTGACCGATATTCTCGGCGCCGAGGATCACTGCGGCGACATGGACTTCAAGATCGGCGGGACCCGCGACGGCATTACCGGCTTCCAGGTGGACCTCAAGATCCGCGGCCTCACATGGGATCTCGTCGAGCAGGCTATCGAGCGCGACCGCGTCGCCCGCATGAAGATCCTCGACTTCATCGAGTCGGTTCTTCCCGCGCCACGCGCAGATCTCGCCCCGACAGCCCCGCGCATCAAGGTCGTCCAGATCAACCCCGAGAAGATCGGCGCCCTCATCGGTCCAGGCGGCAAGAACATCCGCGCCATCTGCGCCCTCTCCGGAGCCCAGATCGACATTGCCGAGGACGATTCGGGCAAGGTGTCCGTCTTCGCGACCTCGAAGGAGTCGATGGATTGCGCGATCCGCGAGATCAACAAGTCCTGCGCGGAGCCCGAAGAGGGCATGCTCTACGAGGGCAAGGTCACGGGCGTCAAGCCCTTCGGCGCTTTCGTCGAGATTCTCCCCGGCATCGATGGCCTCTGCCACATCAGCGAGTTCTCCGACACCTACCTCAAGTCGATGGACGGCGTCTGCAAGGTCGGCGATGTGAT
>JAZQOE010000106.1:0-12542 GCA_045627705.1 Kiritimatiellia bacterium
CCGACGATTCAAACCCCGGTACGGCCGAGGCGCCTTTCGCGACGCCGGCCGCCGCGTTCGCAGCGGGCGGCAGCGGCGACACATTCCTCTTCGCGCCCGGCAACTACTCCTGCGCGATCGCAAATGACTTCGACAATCTCACGCTACGCGGCACGTCAGGCGATCCCGCCGATGTCACGCTCGACGCGGGTGGCGCCTACGCCGCAATCTCTGTCGCCGGCATGGGGACGACGCTCGACTCGCTCACCTTCACCGGAGGCGAGACCGCCGGCGCAATACTCTTCAGCACCGGCGCAAACCGCTCTGCTTGCGAGACTGCGGCGCACATCACGAACTGCATCTTCGCGAACAACAAGTATGGTCTCGTCTATTCCAACTGCGTTGGCAATGTCGCCGCGAATTGCGACTTCATAGGCAATACCAAGAGCGGCGCACTCTTCTTCCAGCGCTACGAGAGCTGGTATGGCCCGAATATGCCTGGCGACACGTGGACCGACTGCCGTTTCCTGCGCAACGACTGCGGCACAATGAGCTACGATGTCTTCGCCGGCAATGATCGCAACGGCCCTTCCGCGAACCAGCGCTTCTATCGCTGCATCTTCGCCCACAACACGAATTGGGCGGCGTATCTTGTCGCAGACCATACAGGCCTTGGCGTTGTCCACGACCACTGCACATTCTTCGACAATCGCGCCGGCGTGTTTTACGGACACTATGAAGGCGGCACGATCACGAACAGCATCATCGTCGGCACAAACTTTACGCCATCGCAGTGGCGCCAGGCCGGCAGCGTAAACGATGTGATCGCAACGTCGCTCATGCGTGCCAATGGTCCAATCAAGTGGCAGAAGCAGGGCACGGGACCCGATGACTTTGGTTCCGCAATCCTCATCGACAACTTCGATGGCGAGCCGTCGTTCGTCGATCCGTTCAACGATGACTTCCGCCTCTACGCGGACTCCGACGCGCTTCTCGCCGCGAATCTCTGCGAAGATGGCTCTGTCGTAGGCGCCTATCCAAATGCGTCCGACGCCGTTGCCCTCCCCGCCCCAACCGACTGGTATGTCGATGTCGAGAATGGCGATGACTCATGGCTCGGACAGAGCGATGACGCCCCGTTCCAGACAATCGCGAAGGCCTTGTCCCTCGCCACCCCCGGTTCGACAATCCATGTCGCCGCCGGCTCGTATCCCGCTACGGCAATCGAGAATCACTCTGGCTCCGCGACAATGCCCATCCGGATCGCATGCGAACCCGGCGCAAAGATTACCGGCGCCTCCGGCAATGGTCTTACGCTCGGCAATGTCTCGCATGTCACGGTCGAAGGCTTTGATATTTCCGGCAGCTCGAACTACGGCATCTCGATTGTAAACGGCTATGGCTGGACAATCACGAACTGCCTCGTCACCGCCAACGGCAGCATCGGCATCAACACATCCGTCGCGTATGACGGCATGATTTCCGGATGCCTTGTCGCCACCAACACATCTCACGGCGTCAATCTCGGTTGCGCCACCGGCAACATGATCTATCGTTCGCACATCGACAACAATGGCAAGTCGCACTGGAAGTATGGCGTCCACGCGAATGCGTTTGGCGACACGCGCACCGGCTACTCCTGCTGCAACGAGGTCAAGGAATCATCGGTCTCCGGCAACTACTCCGCCGGCATTGCGATGGGCCGCGACAGGGGCGAGTGCGGCGACGGGCTCATCCTCGCGAACAAAGTCAATTCGTGCGTCGTCAATGGCAATGGCTTCTACGGCATCTGCGCTGCTACCCGCCACTATCTTTTCGTGACGAATACGATTGTCGCCAACAACGGCAACACTGCTTTCCAGTCTGGCGGCACCTGCACGATCCTTGCCGACTATTGCGGAATCTACGGCAATGGCGAAGTCCACAACGACGCCGCAAGCGTGAAGATCGGCGAACACTGCGTTACCAGCGATCCAAAGTTCGTCGACGCCCCGACTCACGACTACCATCTCTGGGACGGGTCCGAGTGCATCGACGCCGGCTATGGCGCCCCCGGCATCGATATCGGCATGTTCCCCGAAGGCCCGACCGAGGCGATCGAAGCCGGCGGCAATTACTATGTCAGGCAGGATGGCGATGATTCCGCGGACGGCAAGAGCTGGGACACCGCATTTGCGACAGTCGCGCACGCCGCGAGCGTCGCTTCCTACGGCAGCGTGATTTCGATCGCGGCCGGCAGCTACAATGGAACCGTCGCGATCTCCTCCGGCGCGACAGGCATGGATGGCGAGCCCGTGAAGTACATCGCCTGCGATGGCCGCGTTGAGATCGTCTCCAACAACGGCCCCGCCCTTTCGCTCTCGGCTGCGACCTGGAACGAGTTCTACGGAATCGATTTCGTGAGTCTTGACGATTCTGGCGTGTCACTCGTCCAGGGCGGCGACCTGCTCTTCAGCAACTGCACCTTCAGCGCATGCGCTCAATATGGCCTCTATGCGGAAAACAATCCGCGTGTTACCTGCATCGACTGCGATGCCAGCCACAACGGTTCGTACGGCATCTACATCCGCAAGGCCAACGATTCCATCTTCACGCGCTGCACGATGGTCGGCAACGGCGGCGCGGGCTTCCGCGCCGGCGAAAACCGCAACAACCCGTCCACGGGCGTGCAGTTGCGCTACTGCCTTTCGTCGCGCAACGGTGGATACGGCATCGACACATCTGGCGACAACTGCAAGTACTGGATCGTTGACCACTGCACGATCCTCGGCAACAACGGCTGCGCCTTCGGTTACAACGGCGGCGGCCACTGGTCCGATGACATCGTGATTTCGAACAGCATCGTCGCCTTCAATGCCGGCGGCAGCATCTACATCTGCAACTGCCGCCAGATCATCGGCGGCAACATCTTCCACGCAAACGCCAGCGCACCGATCTTCGACGGCAATGGCGGGCAACTCGCAATCGATTCGGACAAGGGCGGCAACCTCGAGCTCAATCCCGCCTTCTGCAACTGGTTCGCAAACGAGGATGGCGCCCTTTATGCCGACTCGCCCGCGATTGGTACCGCCCCCGGTGGCGGCAACTACGGTTGCTACCAGGGCCCTGGCATTGCGCTTCCCTCCGCCACGACATACTACGTGCGCCCCGACGGCAATGACGGAAACGACGGTCTCGCCGACACGGCGGAAGGCGCCTTCGCGACCATCTCCGCGGCATCGGCCGTCGCCACAAACGCCGGCGACACCGTTCATATTGCGGAGGGCATCTATGCCGGTCCCGTGGTCGTCTCCAACGCCTTCGCCTCGGCGACGGCACCAATCCGCTACATTGGCGAAGAAGGCGTCGTGATTACCGCGCCCGCCAATGGATACGCCATGATCGTTGACCAAGTCGAAGGCATCGACTTCTTCGACTTCGCGGCGACGTACGTCGGCAATCCGGACTATCTGAAGTCCCGCGCCGGCATACTCCTGCGCGATTCCTACGACTGCCGCTTCTCCGGCATCGTCTGCTCCAACAACGAGTATGGCGTCGAAGCGACATATCATGTAGTGAACGACTCCTTCAAGCGCTCAACCTTCACTGGCAACCGCTACGAAGGACTCGAACTCAATGGCACGCCATATCTGCTCGTCGATCGTTGCATCGCTACGGGCAACGGCCGCTACGGCATCTACTCCAACGGACAGTGGCATGGCACCCCCGCCGGACTCACGGTCCGCCAGTCCCTCGTGTTTGGCAATGGATCCGATGGCTTCCATTCCGGCAACTTCGGTTGCTTCAATATTGAGAACTGCCTCGTTGCCGGAAATGCATCGACGGGCATCGCCTTCGAGGACAATGCACGTCCCAGCTCAATCCGCAACACGATCATCTATGGCAACACCAACTACGGACTGTTTATCTCGGGCGGCGGCAATACTCTCACCGCGGACCACTGCTGCTTCTACGAGAATGTCCAGGGCGATGTCGGCTACACCCGCCAGGAGATCGACGCCTCCGAAGGCTCCGTCTTCGACGATCCGCGCTTCACCGACTACGCGAACGGCAAGTACCGCATCCTCGATGGGTCGCCGTGTGTGAATGCCGGCGTCAACCTCGACTGGATGGCCGATGAAACCGACTACGATGGCCGCGCGATGCGCATAGCCCGCAAGACCGTCGATATCGGCCCGTACGAAGTCTCGGTCGAAGGCTTGCTCCTCATGCTGAGGTAGCGGCTTCTTCAAAACAGCGAAGGCTCCCGGTTGTCCGACATGATTCCATGTCCTTCAATCGGGGGCCTTTGTTTTTGCGGAAGCCCGATCGCGACATCTCCATTTGCGAATGCAACGGTGAAAGTATAGAATTGATCGAATGAAAAAGATCGCATGCCTTACCGCTAGCGGGATTATGCTGGCGGCGTCCGCCTTCTGCGGCGTAAACCCTGCCGAAGTCACCGAAGCACTCGTCCATGAGGGAACTGATGGCGGCAGACTTCCCTATCGCCAGTACGTCTCCGGGAATCTCGCCGATGGCGAAAAGATTCCGCTGGTGATCTTCCTGCATGGCGCAGGCGAGCGCGGCGATGACAATGCGCGCCAGCTTGGCAACGGCGTCGATTCGGTGATGAACTTCGCCATCGACCACAACATCCACTTTGCGATGTTGATTCCGCAATGCCCGAATCCCGCGCAGTGGGTTGACACGCCGTGGGGCGATCTCGCCCACCGCATGCCCGCGGAACCTTCAGCGCCAATGAAGCTTCTCATCGAGCTCATCGACGAAAAACTCGCGTCGCTTCCCATCGACCAATCGCGCATATACGTGACGGGGCTTTCCATGGGCGGCTATGGCACATGGGATCTCTGCCAGCGCTTCCCGGACCGCATCGCGGCCGCGATTCCAAACTGCGGCGGCGGAGACACCACACTCGCATGGAAGATTCGCGACATCCCAATCTGGGCATTCCATGGTTCCGCCGATACGACAGTCCCCACTTCCCGCTCGCGCGACATGGTCGCCGCGCTCTGGGCCTGCAACGGCAACATCCGCTATCATGAGTATCCAGGCGTCGGCCACGGCTGCTGGGGTGCGACATACGCCAATCCCGAAGTCCTCGACTGGATGTTCAAGCAACACAGGTAGCCAATCGTTTCGATACCCCCAATCATGGCGCGCAAGACATCGCTTGAGTCAATCGCAACAACCATCGAACGCATAAAGGGCGTCGATGGCCTGTGGCGCCTTCGCGCGCCCGATGAACTGAATGGTTATCTTTTGGTTCGCGATGGCGCGTCGCTATTGATCGATTGCCCGTGCCACGACGCGCGCATCGCGATCGAAGCGGCGCGGCTTCCACTCCCGGAGCTAATCCTCCATACGCACATCCAGGAGGAGCACTGCCGCGAATGGTCGTCGCTGCCGCGCGTTCCAGTGCGGGTGAATGCCGAGGCAAAAGAACTCGCACTGGTGTCCGACGCCTTCCGCCGCGCATGCGTAACGCTTTGGCCGCCGGACCGGCCATGGGCTAGCCTTGGCGCCGACCCTTATGGTATCGCGGGATGCGTGACAGCCCGTCCTCCGGGACAGCCGCTGAACGTTGTCTCGACTTTCGCGCCTGGCGATACCATAAACTGGCGCGGAATCGAACTTGAAGTCATTGCGCTTCCCGGCAGTTCGCGGCGCGCCGTTGGATTCCGCTGGGCAAGCGAAGGGATCATCTTCAGCGGAGACTTGATCTACGCAGGCGGAAAACTGGTCAACTTCTACGACATCGAACGCTGCTACAATGGCGGTGGCGGATGGACGCAGATGCGGTCTTCTTGCGCAACCGTCGAAAATCTTTCGCCACGGATGCTGCTTCCTTCGACAGGTCCGTCGATCGACGATCCGCCTGAAGCAATCGCACACTTGAACGCATGGATGGCCCGCCCGCTCGGCGGCATAGTGCGTCGCGCAGGCACGCCAATCAAGCTCACGAACTATGAACCAGTGCGCACTTTCGGCCGTTTCCGCGAAGTCGCGCCCGGCATTTTCCAGAATACGAATGCAGGAAATATAATCCTCTTCGTCGATTCCGCATCAGGCGCGGGAATGATGATCGACCCATGCAACTGCGTATGGACGCCTTGGGAGGATTCACTCGAGTCATTCCGCGAGGATCTCGCGACGCTTGAGGAAGAGACGGGGCTGAAGCGCGTTGAAATCGCCCTGATCACGCATCCCCATGGCGATCACATGCAGGATGCAAGCATTCTCCGCGAGCGTTATGGAACGCGCATTCTATCGACGCCCGACACTGCCGCCATACTCGCTAATCCGCGCGCGTACCCCTACCCTTGCATGCTGCACTGGTATGATTTCCCGACCTTCGACACCTTCCACGTCGATGGGCTTCTCAAATATGGCCGAATCGAAAATTGGCGCGGAACGCCAATCACGCCAGTCCACACGCCAGGTCATTGCTACGCCCATTCAGGCTTCGCGATAGAATGGCGCGGAATGCGTGTGTTCTGTCCAGGCGATGCCCTGCAGTATGGTTCAGGCCCAATACGCGCGGCGCTTCCATTCTGCTGGAACGACAATGGCTTCCCGGACCGCGCGCCCGTCGTGGCATATCGCGCAATCGCCGCATTCAATCCTGAGTTAGTGATCTGCGGCCACAGCCTTTCGTTCTACGACCGCGATGGAAGCATCATGCAGGATTTCGTGGATGTCGCGGAAGCGGTCATCAACCTGCTCATCGATGTCGTTCCGCACGGCGACCTCCTCCGCGCCACGACACCACCTGGCTACGATGCGATCAGGCCGTCACGAGACTAGGCTCAAGCACTTCCGGCATTTGTTATCTGTTATCTGCGTATCCCACCTTGCGGAGGATCTTTTCGAATCGACGGCCGTATTCGACGTAGTTTGCGTAGCGGATTTCGTCGGACGACTGCACGGAAGCGTCGTGGAAGACGACAGCCAGATGCGGCTCCATCGAGAAACCGCCGTCGTAGCCACGCTTGAAGAGATCGGCGCAAATGCGCTCGACATCCCCTAGCCCATCGCCGCACATTGTGAACGCGGGCGAACCATCGGCGTTGCGTGCCGCATCCTTGATGTGGACATAAACGACATGGTCGCGGACATGCTCGTAGAACTCCCACGCGGACTCGTAGGGATATGGCTCGGGCTTCGAGCGGTCAAGGGTGAATACGGGATTGCCTGTATCGAATACAAGTTTCAGTCCAGGCACATTCTCGATGAGACGGAGCGTGTAGGGCCAGCCCATGCCGCCGTAGTTCATGCAGTTTTCGTGGACAGGCTGGATACCTGCATCGAGGAATCGCTTAACGATTTCGCTAACGCGGCGGAAGCGTTCCTTCTCCATCTGGTCGTCAGGCTTGCGGTCGGGAAGCACCGCATAGCTCATGATGCGGATGAGCTTCGTGCCGAGGCGCTGCATGCGCGGGATGGCGCGCGCGACCTGGGCGAGATCCTTCTGGAAGTCCTCTTCGCTGTCGATCTTCTTGCCCCAGTTCGCGATCGCGGAACCAAAGCAGTTGATCTTCACGCCGGACTCTTCGAGAAGGGAGGCGGCGCGATCGAACGCGGCATCGTCAAGGTCATGGATGTTCGTGCCGTCGATGGCGCGGCTTTCGATATTCGACCAGCCGAGTTCGCGAGTGGCGCGAATCTGATCTGCAAGGCCCTTCGCGGCCTCGTCTGCAAAACCTGTTAGATACATTGGGGGGTTAACCTTTCCATTAAAACACATGCGGCGCGCTGGGGCAGCGCGCCCTACCATTCCCCATCCATCACGACGCCATGCGGCAGGGCGGCTTGCCTCAAACCGCCGCGGCGGGCTGGGGCAGCGCGCCCTACCATTCCCCATCCATCACGACGCCATGCGGTAGGGCGGTTTGCCTCAAACCGCCGCGGCGCAAAAACAGCCTACTTCGACTGCGTGTTGAACGAACCGGAGAGATCGGCGACTCCGCCAGTCTCGGCAGCCTTCACGAACTTCGAATCCTTGATCAGCTTCTTAAGGTGACGCTCGAAAGCGGCGGAATCGAGCGGGAACTCGACAGTCTTGCCGGTGAGCGACGAGTAGAGCATTGAATTCGCGAGTTCAACGGAGCGGATGCCCTCTTCGGCAGGCGCGATAAGCGGAATGCCGTCGAGGATAGCATCAACGAAGTTCTGGGTGATCGTCAGATGCTGTCCGCCATCGCCGTGAGCCGGAATCGAGATATCCCAGGTTGATGGAGTGTCGAAGCTCTTCTTGCTGGTGCGGAGGAACTCATCGGATGCCGTAAGGTTGCGGGTGAACTTGACGGAACCATTCTCGATGACAACCTTGCCGAGCGTGCCGTCGATCTCGAGACGGTTTGTGCCGGGGGCTTCGCCTGTGGTCGTGATGAACACGCCGGTCGCACCGTTCGGGTACTCGAAATACGCTGTCACCTCGTCCTCGACCTCGATATCGTGGTACTTGCCGATATTGCAGAAGGCACGCATGCGGGAAGGCATGCCGCAGAGCCACTGCAGGAGGTCGAGCTGGTGCGGGCACTGGTTCAGCAGCACGCCGCCGCCCTCGCCCTTCCAGGTTGCGCGCCATCCGCCGCTGTTGTAGTAGGACTGGGTGCGGAACCAGTTCGTGATGATCCAGTTCACACGGCGGAGTTCGCCGAGTTCACCGCGCTGGATGAGGTCGCGCACCATCGAATAGTGCGGGTCGGTGCGCTGGTTGAACATCGCGGCGAAGAGGACCTTCGGATCCTTGTGCGCGGCGATGAGACGCTCGCAGTCCGCCTTGTGCACGGAAATCGGCTTCTCGGTGAGCGTATGGATGCCATTGTTCAGCGAGTCGATGCCGATCGTGGTGTGGAAATAGTGGGGGGTCGCGATCATCACGGCATCCACCTTGCCAGAGCGGATGAGCTTCGCGCTGTCGGTGAACTTCGCGATGTCCGAGCCATAGCGGTCCATCTTCGAAGGCACGATATCGCAGACCGCGGTGACGCGGGCGCGCTTCACGCGGCCTTCAAGGAAGCGATTGACGTGACCGGAACCCATGCCGCCCACGCCGATTACTCCCATTCTAACTTCGTCCATTATCAGACTCCTTGTAGGGTTGCTTCGTTCAAAAAAAATCAGTCCATCTCCGAGACACGCACCATGCGGTTGTCCTCGTCGAGCGAGCGGATGGCCGCATGGATCACGCGCATGGCGGCAAGGCCGTCGGCACCCGTGCCGTCGATCTGCCCTGGCGGGGTACCGGCCGCGACCTGTTCTAGGAAGCGGTGCAGGCGCGCGCGGAAGGTGTCGTCGAAATTGCCGTAGCCACCGAAGACGGGGTTCGTGACAACGCGCTTTTCGAGATCGCCCGCGGGATAGAGCGTGGCTTCGCGCCACATGTCCTCGACGACCATCCGCCCCTTCGTGCCGGCGACCTCGCAACGCTCCATCGGATGACCGCGCGCGATGTCGTAGCTCGACGTGAGGTGCCCGACAACTCCCGAGGCGAAGCGCATGTTGATCGACGAACTCGACCAGATGTTGCGCCCCTCCGCCATCTTCGCGAAGCATTGCACGGCCTCGATCGGCCCGCAGTACCACATCATCATGTTCACCGAATGGGGATTCAGCGCCTTGAGGTGGTAGTAGGGAGATTCGAATGGGCCGAACTTGCCGATCCAAAGCGCCATGTTGCAGAAGAGGAGTTCGCCGAGGCGGCCTTCCTCCTGCCACTTTTTAGCGGCGAGGGCGACGGGCGTGAAGCGGTGGTTGAAATCGACGGCGAGGCAGCGGTTCAGGCGCTTCGCGGTCTCGACCATCTTCCTGCCGCATTCGAGATCGTTGCTGAGCGGCTTCTCGCAAAGCACGTGCGCGCCAGCCTCGAGGGCCTGGAGCGTGGGCTTGCAATGGTCGCTCGAATACTCATAACCGCCGGTGGCGACACTCACCACGTCTGGGTGCAGTTTCTCAAGCATCTCGGCGGCATCGAGGAAAAACGGCACGCCGTTTTCCTCTGCGCCGGCCTTGGCGCGGTCGGGAAACAGATGGAAGACGCCGACGAGCTCGGCGAGCTCGTCTTCCTTGTGCAGACGGGCGTGCAGACGGCCGATATGACCCTGCCCGATTACCGCGACACGGAGCTTCGACACCTTACGCCTTCTTTTCCTTGTTGCGTTCCTGCAGCTTGCGGGCGCCATCGGCGGAACCGATGAACATCGTGTCGTAAGCCTGCTGCGAGGTCTTGAACGGACCGCAGCCGCAACCATGCCAGTTGAGCGCGGTGTACATCGGGTTCGTGCGGCCCGTTGCGGCCTCGCGGGCCTTGATGTGCGCCTGCATTCGATCCTCGAGCATCTTCACGATCTCGGGGCGCTCGGCAGCGAGGTTGTGGTTCTCCTCGGGATCGTCGATGAGGTTGTAAAGCTCGACCTCGGGCTTGAAGTGGAAGTCGGGCTCGAGCGCGTGGATGAGCTTCCATTCGGGCGTGCGCCAGCCGTGCTTGCGCATCCAGGTCGCCTCGGTGATGTAGAACTCCGTGGTCTGCTCGCATGGATAACCGTCGATCGCCTTGCGGATGCTGTGGCCCGTGACAGGGTGATTTTCAGGCAGCGGAATGCCGAGGATGTCCAGGACAGTCGGAACGACGTCAGGGTGCTGGGTGATGAGGTCATGGCGACCGGCGGCGACGCGGCCCGGCATGCGGAAGGCGAGCGGGATCGTGAGCGTGCAATCGTAGGTGCCGTGATGGTCGAAGTAGCAGTCGTGGTCGTAAAGCGTCTCGCCATGGTCGGAGGTAAGCACCACGAGCGTGTTCTCCTCGAGGCCGAGCAGACGGATCTTCTCGAAGATTTGCGCCATGCAGGCGTCCATATACGCGATTTCGCCATCGTACTGCGCGATTACGAAATCCTTGTCGGTGCAGTCCGGCGGGAACCAGCTGGCAAGGTACTGCGCGAAGGGCTTGAACGCATAGACGGGATCGAGCGAATGGTTGTTCGGATCGGCGTAGTCGCCCTGATAGAACATCTGGTCATACGGGGACGGCGGAAGATAGGGCGAATGGGGATCCATGTGGCGCATGAAGAAGAAGAACGGCTTGTCCTGCTTCGCCAGGCGCTCGAGTTCGGGAAGCGCGACAAGGTTTAGGTTCTCGGCCTTGCGGAGAGGACGGCCCTCCCAGCCCTTCCAGGTGCCTTCGTAGTCGAGGTACTTCTGGAAGCCGCGGGAGCCGACGTTGCCGGAGAAACCGAGGCAGACTGTCTCATAGCCGGCGTCGCCGAGCGTTTCGGCAAGCGTGCGGGCACCTGGCGCCATGTCGCCTTCATGACGGAGCGCGACAACGCCATCGCCGAAGCAGTCGAGGCCGGTGAGCATCGAGCTATAGCCGGAGGTTGTCGGGACCGACGGGCAGAAGTGGCGGGTAAAGACCGCCGCGTCGCGCATGTACTTGTCAATGTGCGGAGTCGTCAGACGGGGATAGCCATAGAGGCTCATGTGGTCGGCGCGAAGGGAATCGACGCCGATGAAGATGAGATTGGGATGCTTGGTCATGGAATCATGCTCCGTGGTTGATGTGGGGATGGGTAAGATGTAAGAGGTGAGAGATAAGAGGTAAGAAGTAAGAAGTAAGAAGTAAGAAGTTTTGCGATGGGCGAACTTGGACTTACTATTGGCCTTGGCTAGCGGGCACCGATGGACTTGAGAAGGGCGTTGAGGTAGCCGTAGCTCTCGGCTGCGATCGCGGTGGTCTGGTCGAGCGGAAGCTCGCCGGCGCCAATTACCTCGAGGCAGACAGGGCCATCATAGCCACCACTGGCGAGAACCTTGAGATAGCCGAGGAGATCGATGTCACCACGACCGCAGGCCTGCATCATCGGAATGCCGGGATTGCGCTGGCGACCCTTGCAGTCGCGGATGTGCACGTGGCGGACACGGGAAATGACCTGCTTGAGCGCGACCTGCGGGAGTTCGCCGCCACGCCAGATGTGGCTGGGATCCATATCGACGCCAAAACTGTCGTTGGTCACGTACTTCATCATGCGGAGCGTCGTAGGCGTGTTATAGACCGCGCCGCCGACATGAGCCTTGCAGCAAAGCGTCACGCCATACTTAGCGGCGAGTTCAGCGCGCTTCTTGAGCGTCTCGAGGCATTCGACGACCGTGGGCTCATTCTCGGACTCGCCGCCCGGACCGACGTTGATCACGGGAATGCCGATCGCCTTGCCAGCGGCGAAGGCCTTTTCAAGACGGGCCTCGTCGAGAGACGCGACTTCCATCGAAAGAAGCTGGAGCTGGTTGTCGGACGCAATCTTCCGGATTTCGTCGGCCTGCTCTTCCCAGCGGTCAAGCACGAGATGCTCGCACATGCCCTGGATCGCGGACACCTCGATTCCGTCATAGCCGCAGAGTTTGGCCTGGCGCGCCGCAGTCGCGAAATCCACGGCGCCGAACAAAACCGAATTCACACCTAGTTTGATCATGGTAGCAGGAACTCCTTAGTTGGTTGAAAAAGTTGCGGTCAATTCTACCCTCCAAGCGAAAAAATCGCAATGTCGAGATTTCCGACATTTGCG
>JAZQOE010000107.1:0-31345 GCA_045627705.1 Kiritimatiellia bacterium
TCGCACGCATGATACGACGAAACTTGCGGACATGTCAACACTTAAGTAGTCTGTCCCTTTAAGATGATTGTTGACTAGAGAAGGGGGAGTTTGGCAAAATTGGGGAATGGAAATCGAAAGACTTCATGAGGCAAGAGAACGACTTCGGGAAGAAATCGCGAAGGTCATTATCGGCCAGAAAGATGTGGTCGATGAAGTACTCGTGGCATTGTTCTCGCAGGGACATTGCCTGCTGATTGGTGCTCCAGGACTGGGAAAGACTCTTCTGGTACGGACTCTATCGCAAGCACTGAATCTAGATTCGCGAAGAATCCAGTTTACGCCTGATCTGATGCCAGCAGATATCACAGGCACGGATATCCTAGAGGAAGACCCCGCAAGCGGCAAACGGCACTTTCGCTTCAGCCGCGGCCCAATTTTCACGAATGTCCTGCTCGCAGACGAAATCAACCGCACACCTCCAAAAACCCAGGCAGCGCTTCTCGAGGCAATGCAGGAACATCGCGTGACCGCCGCCGGCGCAACTTACGATCTCCCATCCCCCTTCCTTGTCCTTGCCACACAAAACCCCATTGAACAAGAAGGGACATACCCGCTCCCAGAAGCACAACTCGACCGCTTCATGTTCGCAATCGACATCGGATACCCATCCGCCGAAGATGAACCGGCAATCCTGATGGCGACGACTTCCGATGCTTCGGTCGATGTCAAGCCAGTACTCGATGCGGAAACAATCATCGCGCACCAAAAACTTGTCCGCCAGGTGCCAATCAGTCCACATGTTGCCGCATACGCTTCTGCCCTGATCCGCGCCTCACGCCCTGGCACACCCGAAGCGCCAGACTTTATCAACCAGTGGCTGCGCTGGGGCGCAGGTCCGCGCGCAGGCCAATGCCTTCTTCTTGCCGCAAAGGCCGAAGCGGTGCTTTCAGGTCGCTTCAACGTTTCGTGCGACGATGTCCGCGCACATGCGCTTTCTGTCCTTCGTCACCGCCTCTTCCGCAATTTCGCGGCCGCAAGCGACGGCATTTCCGCAGATGAAATCGTCCGCCGCCTCGTCGCACACGTCAAAGAACCCTCTTACGCCTGATCGAGTCCATCATGACCGGAAAGCTTTTCGTCATCGATGTAATGCCCTTCCTCTATCGTGGGCACTTCGTTTTCCTGAAGAATCCGCGAATGACTGCCTCGGGCATCAACACTTCCGCCATCCATGGCCTCGCGGCAAGCCTCGCGCAAATTCTTTCGGAACACAAGCCGACACACATCGTCTTCGCCTTCGATTCCACGACCCCCACATTCCGTCACGATGCGTTTCCCGACTACAAGGCCCAGCGGCAAAAGATGCCCGAAGACCTTGCGGCGTCAATCCCGATGGCCTTTGAACTCGCCGAGGCAATGGGCATCCGCGCCGTGCGCATCGATGGCTTCGAGGCCGATGATGTCCTCGGTTCCCTCGCATCAATCGCCTCCGCCGCAGGTCTCAATACTTTTCTCGCAACGCCAGACAAAGACGCCGCGCAGCTCGTCGATGCCACGACGTTCCTTTTCCGTCCCGGCAAAGGCTCCGCCCCAGCCGAGATTTTCGGCGAAGCGGAAGTGCGCGAACATTGGGGAGTCACATCCCCTTCGCAGGTAATCGACCTTCTTGCGATGGAGGGCGACGCCTCCGACAACATTCCCGGCATTCCCGGCGTTGGCGAAAAGACCGCCCTTTCGCTTCTCCAGAAATACGGTTCGCTCGACGAAGTTCTCGCCCATGCCGCAGAAATCCCCGGCAAACTCGGCGAAAAGGTTGCGAATGGCGCGGCATCTGCCCGCCAAAGCTATTTCCTCGCGACAATCCGCCGCGATGCGCCCGTGGGCGTTTCACTCGACGACCTAATCCGTCACGACCCCGATCAATCCTCGCTAGCCAAGTTCGTCGCAAAATACGAACTCGTACGAATCGGCCAGCGCCTTGGTCTTTCTGAAAGCACGGCAATACCGGATTCGGAATCCGCAGGAGAAAACGCCGCGCCCGTTTCGTCCATCGCCAATTCTCCTCACGAATACATCTGCGCGGATACACCCGAACTGTGTTCCACGCTTGAAGCCGAACTTTCCGCCGCGCCACTTTACGCAGTCGATACTGAAACAACCGGATTGGATCCTTGGACGGCTCGCATCGTCGGCGCCTCATTCTGCGCCACCCCGGGCAAAGCCTGGTATCTGCCCATTCCGCCGCCATCAGATTCAGAGGGGAATGCAATCGCGCTCGACCTCCTGCGCCGTGTGCTAGGCGACCCAACGAAGACGCGCGTAGGCCATAATCTCAAATACGACTTGACCGTATTCCGCACGAATGGCATCACCGTCAATGGCCAAATCCACGATACCCTCCTAGAGCACTATGCGCTCGATGCAGGCGAGCGCCACGGAATCGATTTCCTTTCAAAGCAGTACTTCAACTACGAAAAGATTCCAACCGAGCGTCTCATTGGCCCACGCGGCAAAACCCAGAAAAACATGGCCGATCTCGCCCCCCGCGAGATTTCGGACTACGCATGCGAGGATGCCGACTTTACGCTCCGCCTGTACCAGCGCCTGGCACCTGAAATCGAAGCCGCGGGATTGACGCGCGTCCTCGCCGACAGCGAAGAACCGCTCGTCGAGACGCTCATCGAAATGGAGGCGGAAGGCGTGCGCATCGATCCAGCCGCACTCCGCACTTTCGGCGACGAACTCGATGCCGAACTCAATTCCCTCGAAGAGCGCTTCCAGAAGTTCGCAGCCGAGGCGACCGGCCAATCGTTCGTTCCTTCAGACGACCTCTTCGCCGCAGTCGCCCCGCAAGCGGAGAAAATCAACATCGCATCGCCGCGCCAGCTCGGCGAACTCCTCTTCGACAAGATGAAGCTCGATCCCTCTGCGCGCAAAACTCCGTCAGGGCAGTACGCGACCGATGAGGAAACGCTCCAGAAACTTGCCGACAGACATCCCATCATCGGCGTGATTCTCGAATACCGCGCATGCAGCAAGCTGAAGTCCACCTACTCCGACAAGCTTCCCACTTTCATCAATCCCACTACGGGCCGCGTCCACACACACTTTAGTCAGGCTCTCACCGAAACGGGCCGCCTTTCCTCGTACGACCCCAATCTCCAGAACATTCCCGTTCGCACGGCGCGCGGCAAGCACATACGCGCCGCATTCGTTCCGCGCGATGAAAACCATCTGCTCGTTTCCGCCGACTATTCTCAGATCGAACTGCGCGTGATGGCGGCTATGAGCGGAGACACAGGACTCATCGACGCATTCAACCGCGGCGCGGACATCCACACTGAAACGGCCGCGCGCGTTTACGCCATCCCGCCCGAACAAGTCACGCCCGAAATGCGCTCGCGCTGCAAGATGGTCAACTTCGGCATCATCTACGGCATCTCCGCTTTCGGCCTTGCCCAGCGACTCGATGTGTCGCGCAGACAAGCCGCGGAATTGATCGAGAACTATTTCAAGCAGTATCCCGGCGTCAAGGCATACATGGATCGCGCAATCGCCGAAGCCCGCGATAAGGGCTATGCCGAAACGATGCTCGGGCGCCGCCGCAGCCTTCGCGACATCTCCTCGCGCAACGCCACGGCGCGCCAGGCGGCCGAACGCAACGCCATCAACACCCCAGTCCAAGGCACCGCCGCAGATCTCATCAAACTCGCGATGGTCCGTGCGCGCAAGACGCTAAAGGCAGCAGGGCTTCATACGAAGATGGTGCTGCAGGTTCACGACGAACTTCTTTTCGACGTTCCACGCGAGGAACTCGACACCGTCATCCCACTTATCCGCGAAGCCATGGTCGGTGCGCTCGACATCGGCGTACCGCTTGAAGTCGATATCGGTTCCGGCTCAAACTGGCTTGAAGCGCATTGATCATCCGAACGCGATTTGAAACGCACATGAACGAAAACATCCAGAATAATTTCGAACCCGACATGAGGGTAAACCTGGGCGGAATCGAAATGCCCAATCCCGTCGCCGTTGCGTCAGGCACTTTCGGCTATGGACTCGAATACGCCGACCTAATCGACGTGAGGCGTCTCGGCGCAATCACCGTCAAGGGCGTCCGCCTCCAGCCATGGGCCGGCAATCCGCTTCCACGGCATGTAGAAGTACGCGGCGGCATGGTCAATGCGATCGGACTGCAGGGGCCTGGCGTCGATGCCTTGATCGCGCATGACCTTCCCGCGCTGCGTGAACTGGGAGTGCCAGTGATAGTCAACATCTGGGGAACTTCGGTCGAGGAATACGCGGAAGTCGCGGCACGACTCGACAATGCCGAAGGCGTAGCGGGAATCGAACTGAACGTATCATGCCCGAACGTGAAGGAGGGCGGAGCGTCATTCGGCACTGACCCCGTCTCGCTCGCGAAAGTCGCGGCGGCGGTGCGCAAGGCCACGCGCCTGCCGATGCTCGTAAAACTCGCGCCGAATGTCCCGCGAATCGCGGACTTCGTACACGCCGCCGAAGATGCGGGCGCAAACGCGCTTTCGCTGATCAACACGATTCCCGCGATGGTGATCGACATCGAGACCCGCAAGCCTGTGCTGGCGAACCGCACCGGCGGGCTATCGGGTCCGGCGATCCACCCCGTCGCGGTCAAGCTCGTGTGGGAAGCGGCCCAGGCCGCAAGCGTTCCACTGCTCGCGATGGGCGGCATCATGAGCGCAAAGGACGCGATAGAATTCCTGATCGCAGGCGCAAGCGCGGTCGCCATCGGCACCGCGACATTCATCGATCCCGCGACATCACTGCATGTCATCGACGGCATCCGCGATTATCTTGTCCGGCACTCCATGCGCTCGGTGAAGGAACTCACAGGCTCCCTAGCGATATAGCGGCCACCTCGAGCACAACCGCCGGATCCCGAACTAGGCCAAATAACGGAGGCAATTGCAAAACCCCGTCAGTTGGGGCGCATTGGGACAACTCGCCACAATCTCGCACAGGTTGCCTTCCGCAAATGCCGTCGAACGATACATTGACCTCAACCGGGAAGAAGCACTACGGCAAGAATAACGCGCGGCGCGAGGTTGCATGCAACCTCGCGCCGCGCGTTGTTCTTGCCGGCGAAAGAAAACTACTGGCCGGCTTCCTGCGCCTCGATGCGGGACATGGCATCCTCGGAGAGGCGGCCACGGGCGTACTTGGCCCAGACGGATTCAGGATAGTCCCAGGTCAGTTTCTTGAACATGCGGTAGGCGTTGACGAGCTTGTTCCACTTCATGTAGGCGTCGCCGCTCCAGTACATCGCCTGCGCGATGAGATCCGGTCCGGCCTTTTCAGACGCAATCACGCCCTTGAAGGTATCGACCGCGCGCTCGTAGTTCTCGGCCCTGAGATAGCACTGGCCAGAAAGCACGAGCGTCTTCCACGCGAGCGCATGGTCGGGGAAGCGCTCGGAGAGACGCCCGAAGACCTGCGCCGCAGTCGTGGCGGCAGCACGCGCCTGGACCAGGATCTTCTCGCGCTCTACGATGTCCGCCTCCGCCTTGGCCTTCTCCATCATCTCGCGGTTCTTGGTCGTGAAGTAGTTGCCAAGACGCGCGATGGTTTCGGCGACAAGTTCGTTGTCGGGATAGCGGTACGAGAGTTTTACATACTCTTCGCAAGCAAGATCGATCTCGCCCATCTTCTCGAAGGCAAGCGCCTTCTTGAACTGCGCCTTCGGGGCGTAAGCGCCTTCCGGATAGTTCGCGACAATCTCCGTGAAGCGGTTCACGGCGTCGCGGTAGTGGCGTATCTTGGCGTCGGGGTCTTCCGTCTCGTCGGCGAACTGTACCGAAAGCTCGGCAAGGAGATAGTCGGCATGGGCGCGCGCCTCGGACTTCGGCGAGTCGCGGAGCGACTCCTCGAGCAGTTTGCGGCCCTGAGCGATTTCCTTCTTCGCGAGATCCTTTTGTCCGAGTTCGCGATGTTTCTTCGCCATTTCGAAGTAGGCTTCGGCCATTGTGAACTGCGTCTGGATCGCGATATCGGGATCCTTGAACTGCTTCGTGAACGGCGCGACCGAGCCATCCGCGCCCTTGAAGACCGTCACATCCCATTCGAGCGGGCCTTCGACGCGGCCACCAGGCGCTTCGTAGGAGAAGTGGAGGGTGTCGCCATAGCTTACGGGCAGATCGCCTTCGCCGGCGGGCACCTCGGTATCGCCGGCAAAGGTCAGGCGCAGCGCGCCCTTGAAGATGCCGGAGTGGCCGAAGGTCTCGGTAAGCGGAATCTCGCGCGGTTCGCCGGCCATGCCGCTAACCTTCATCACGACGCTCTCCTTGTTGTCGGAGGTATCGAGGATTTGGTCGATCACGCGCGGATAGAGGATCTCTCCGACATGCACTGCGGCGAGTTCTTCCGCGTAACGCCGGTCCAGGATATGCAGCCACGGATCGGAGGTGAGCTTCACGGTGTGGACCTGCCAACGGAGAGTCTTGCCCTCGGCATCGGTGTGGCGCAATCCAATATAGACAGTATCATCGCCGCTGACAGCGAGCACCGGCGGCGCGATATTCTCTTCGTACGCGCGATTGTGACGCTGCGTACCGGCCTTTTCGGCGGCACGCGCGCGCTTTTCGGCGGCAACCGCCGGGGAATCGCTCGGAACAGCCGCAAGCTCCATCGGCAGGACGAACGAGAAGCGGCCGTCGTCAAGCGCCGAACGGGCATAGCGATTGCCTTCGATCGTGACGGAGCGATAACCGACCGGCGGATCGATATGCGGGAAATTGCCGGGACGCGCGGCAAGGCGGATCGTGCCAGGCACGCGGATATCGAAGGCATCGGGCGCGGTGGCAACGCCTGCCGCCTGGCGGCCACGCTCGGTCTGCACGAAGATCACGGCCTCGCTTTCGCCGGAAAGCGCGGCTGCGGGGTGGAGCAATTCGATCATGAGCGGCGCGGCGATAAGGGTGGTCGCGACATTGTCCGTCGAGCCATCCTTCGGACGGCGCGCGACAATCGTGCGTGTGACGCGCACTTCCTCGTCGCGGATACGGGCGTTGCGGGCGACCTTGGGAGGATTGGCGAGTTCATTCTCGTCAAGCATGCGCGATGTCGCGCTGTAAACGCGCAACTCGGCATCGCCCTTGCCAGCCTGCTCGAGGACCGCCTTGCGCGGCCATGGTATGCCAGGCTTGGTGTTTTCGGTATCCATGTAGATAATCTCGACATCGTCGCCAGGGCCGACATTGAGTTCGACATCGCGCTGTGGTTCGCCGGCGACCGGGAACACCTTTGCGAGGAAGATACCGGAGTGGTTTTCCGTCTCGAGCGCCTTGACCTTCGTCTTCGCCCCGGCGCTGGAACGGACTTCGAGATCGACTTGATCCTTCTTGTCGGAGACGTCCATGTCGGGATCGTTCACGAAGAGCGTGAGGGCATCGCCGACGCAGAAGCGGCGCATCGGGATGTAGATCGCCTCGCGGCGGCCATCGCCGACAAGCACCGATTCCACGAAGCACGCCTCGACGGTGGCGTCGTTGAAGGTCGCGGTCATGTGCGCTTCGCTCACAGCCTTCTTGGGGTCGATCGGCGAGGGGTCTTCGTAGGAGATTGTGACGCGGTCGCCAGGGACGATCTCAAGTGTGCGGTTGCGGCGCAGGCTCACGATATCCGTGTCGGGCGGGAGAAGCTTTTCGCCATCGGCATTGTCGAGAGTGACCGTGCGGATCGCCGGGGCCTGTCCCTCGAAATCGGCGGCGACGATGCGGATCGTGCGCGCCTGGGCGCCCTCCGGGAAGGTCACGTCGAAAACGCCATCGGCGCCTTCGGTTGGCTTGATCTCGGCGGGTGTGAAGAATGCCTTGCGCTCGTCGCTTGGGAATTTGGCGGGATCGAAGAAACGGTCGGAGCAGGCGGAGAGCTCCGGCGGATTCTCGATATCCGTCATGAGCGTCCACGTGGGATTGGCATTGCGCTGCGCAGCGAAATAGAACTCGACCACATGGCCGCCGCGCGCGAGCGAACCCGAGAAGACGCCTGTCTTGGGATCGGCGGGAACACCATCGACCGTAAGATACGCCGCGATATCGCGCGTGTGTGCTCCGCGGATATCGACGCGGAACGAACCGACCTGACGCTGGTCGAGGTAGAAAGCGGCGGAGAAGCGGCCGATGTACCAGCTGTTCGCGCCGTTGTTGGCGAGACGGAGGTCGTTGGCCTTGCCGCCGACATCCTCCTTGAACGCGATTTCGGGACGGAGCGAACGGAGGTAAAGCTTGGTTACGCCGTCGGTGAGATAGCCGGAATCCATGTAGTCGCGGCACTCCTTGAGCGAGCGGGGCAGACGGGAATAGCCGGCGAGGCGCGCGAGTTCAAAACGCGCGGTGCCATTCCACGGCGGGAGATTGTCGGGCCATGCGGCGACAGTCTGGAAATCATTGCCGGTAGTGGATGTCTGAATGGCGAATCGCTTCAGGCGATGGCCAGTCTCATCGGCCGTGATCGTGAGCTTGCCGAGATCGGCGAGTTCGTTAAGGTCGAGGGAGAGCGTCTTCGGGCGGCGTCCATCGGGCAGGCCGGCCCAGCCCGGATGGTCGGCGACACCGGCAATCGCATACACCGGTTCGCGGCCTTCCTCTGAATCGGAGGCGAATGCAGTGGCGGGCGCGGAGATCGTCGGGATCTGTCCCTCGAAGATGCCGCTGAATGGTTCAGTCTCGACGAGTTCAAAGCGGTCGATCGCATCGCCGCTGGTGGAACCCACGCGCACGAAGACCTTGTCCTTCTCGCCGGTTTCGCTGCGGTCTGGATCGACCACGCGCACATTGATTGGGTTGCCGGGCTTGATCTCGGTCGAAGCGCGGACAGTGCTGAGGAGCGTATCGTCCGCCTCGATCTTGTTGCGGAGGCGTTCGCGGACCATGCGCTCGAGGGCGAGGTTTTCCTGCTCCTCGCGGGTGAGGATGCGTCCGGAAGAGGCGAAGAGGTCGCCGGGCGAAACAACGCGGATCGCCGTCGCCTGCGATCCTTCGATCTTGTTCGCCTTCATGAAACGCTCGGAGAAATCGTAGTGCACGAAATCGCCGCCGCGCACCTGGAGCACACGGTCGCCCTTCTTGGGCGCGCCAAGCGATGTCGGGACAACGCCCTCGAACTTCGTGCGGGAGTCGCCAAATGGAAGAAGCGTGACGAATTCCTCGTCGCCCGAATCCGCCCATGCGCGGACTTCGATCGAAGCGCCCTGGCCAACGACGGCGAGGTTGCGGTCCATGAGCTGGACCTTGAGCGGCTTGCCGGGAACGATCATTTCCTGCGTGCCGGCCTCGCCGACAGTAACCTCGGTCGCCTCGATGAGTTTCTTCAGGCGGAGGTTGATCTGGCCTTCGAGCAGACGGCCATTCACATGGCTCGGCTCGAGCACGAATACCTTCTCGATGAAGTTCTTCGCATCGGCGTATTCTTCCTGGTCGAACTTGATGAGCGCCATCAGGTAGTTCGCCTCGGTCTGGAGGAACGGGTCGTTGCGGCGCGCGAGCTTCTCAAGACGCGTCATCGCGGAATCGTACTGGTGTGTGAGGCGGTCGATTTCGGCTATGCCGAGTTCCGCTGAACGGCAGCCCTGCGTGCCCTCGAAATTCTTCGAGGCCGCAATCTGCTCGTACATCGCGCGCGCCTTCGGATACTCCTGGCGGGCCTTCGCGATCGACGCGTAATCGTACTGCAGCATCGCAAGCGCCTCGCGGTCGAAGCCCTGTCCGCTCGCGCCCGCCCACTGCATCATCTGCTGTGCGAGCGCCTCCGCCTGGTCGTATTCGCCGACATCCGTATGGCGCTCAAGCAGCCAGAGGACAAACGCGGGGTCGAGCTCCTTGATCGTCGAAGGCAGGCGGCTGGCGGCGGAGCGATACCACTCCCACGCCGTCGCGTATTTGCCGACAAGATAATCCGCCTGCGCCGCGAAGATCGGATAGCGCGCGTCGCCGCGGTCAACCGGGATTGTCCCGCCGATTCCGGCAAGCGCCTTCGCGCGAACGGCGAGAATCGCATTGCGCTGTTCGCCGTTGAGTTCAAGCCCCTGCATCGACGACACAAGATTGCCGATTGTCGCGGCGAGTTCGGTGTCGCCGGACTCGAGGAACGAACTGCCCAGCGAGACGAAGCGGTTGTAAACATTGCCGTTGCGGAGTTCGCGCGCCACGCGCAGGTACTTCGCGAGAAGCGGGAAGATTTCATTGCGGCGGCCGCGGTCGCGGAGTGCGCCGATCGCGAGATAGAGCGCATCATCGACATTCTTGTTGTGCGGATTGGCATAGACGCAGAAGGAATCGCAGAACTTCAGGAGCGTGGGAAGTTCGCCGTTCGTAATGTCGGACGGATTCTTGATGCGGTCGAGTCCCCCGAGGAACGGCGGGGAAACGCGCGAGCCCGCGAGTTGCGCCGCGCGGTCGGACACTTCGGAAAGCTTCGAGAAGAAGGCCTGGCGGGAAGCCTCGTCGGCATTGCATTCGGGAATCGAACTCGCGCCAACGGCGTAGGAGTCGAAGAAGGTGGTATTGAAAGCACCCCATGCCTTGGAGACAAGCGCACTGCGCGGGCCATCGGACGCGCCTGTCATAGCGCGCCCGTAGGCATCCCAGAAGGTGGCGCGGTCGATCGACGCCACACTGTCGTTCCACCCGAACGGATAGCACGGCAGCTGCGAGAAGCGGTTTGCGATGGCGTCGCGGACGATGCGCTTGTTGTCGGGCGAGTAGTTCCAGAAGTCGCGCGGGGCGATCGTGGTGCCGACGGCGATTTCGGCGGCCATCATGTCGTCGAAGTAACTGTTCGGCGGAAACTCCTCGCGGAGCACATTGAACTCATCGTGGCAGAGGCGGACGAAAGTGATTGCGCCGCCGATTGAATCGAAGCTCGGATTGCCGGGCGCGGTGCGGGCGCGTTCGATCATGGCCTTCAGGACATCGGCGTTCCACGACGTCTCCTTCCAGCCGCCGCCGACGCGCGTGGTGCGGAACCACCAGAAAAGCGTCTGGGAGAACTTGCCCTGCGCGAGTCCATCGACGATGACCTTGCCGATCGCGTCGTTGAGAAGCTTTACCTTGGGCTTGTCCTCGGCCGGCGCGCGCCCCATGTCGCCCCATCCCTTGTGGTTCGCGCGGATGCACTCCCAAAGCGCGAACGCCACGCGATTCGGACCGGCGGGATCCTGCGCGGCCTGGTCGGCGAACGCCTCGATCTGCAGTGGAAGCACATCGACATCGGAAGTCGATTTGAGCCCCATGAACCAATGGAGCGCGGCGAAGGCGAAGGGCTCGCGGCCGTCGTTGCACGCATGCGCGGCGGTATAGAGGGCGCGGGCGGCCGCATCGAATGTCGCCTGGTCCTTGGCATCAATGGCTGCGCCGACAGAAGCGACCGCGCGGCAGAGATCATTCGGCGCGGTGGAAGGATCGCAAACGGCATCGTCGGCGGTCAGCTTCTTGATGGCGCTGTCGAGCTTGGCGACGAGTTCGGCGTTTGCGGCGGCGTCAGGCTTGCCGGCCTTGGCATCCTTGCGCACCTGTTCGGCCCACTTTGCGATGTCGCCGGAGACGCCGCCAAATGCCTGTCGACGATATTCGGCCGTGCCATACGGAACCCAGGAAAGCGATTCGAGGATGGGGAGGAACGCGGACTTGTCGGCGGGATTCGCCTCGTCCGGCACATTCCAAAGCGCACGGAGCGCATCGCCAGTGCGCTGCGCATGGAGTGCGAGCGGGGACGAAAGCGCGGTCTGTCGCGCAAAGCGGGAGAGGAGCACGTTGCCGAAGTTGCCGTCGAGCGCGGCGCCTTCGCGCGGAAGCTGGCGTTCGACTTCCCATGTCTTGTGGTAGGCGTCCCAGAACGACGAAATCGTGAGGAGCCCGGCGTGCTGCGCGACGAGGCGGTTCACGGCGTTCTGCGGATCGGCGTCGCCGGCGACCGCGGCGATCACCGCGGCATCTGCGCTGGCGACATTCTTGAGCGCGGGGCCAAGCGCGGCGAACATCGCGGGCTTGCCGCCGCTGGTCACGAAACGAAGGCTGGCCGTCTTCTCCGAGTTCTGGAAATATGCGGCGTCCTTCGCGGCGGCAAGCGTCCAGAACTCCGGGGAATAGAACCACGAGTATGCGCCATCCGTCGGCGGGGCGAAGGCGTCGCGCTGGTCAGCGGGGAGCTTGAGGAATGCATCGACAAGGCAATTGCGCAGCTTTGCCGCGGTACGGCGCGCGAGACCGGCGTCATTGCAGCAGCAGGTCGAAACAAGCTGCAGGTTCCAGCAGGTCGGCTGGGCGGCGACGCAAGCCGAGGCGGCGCGCGTCACGGCGTCGATCTCGGAGTCGAGTGCGGTGTCGTCCTTGCCCTGGACGCCGGCGCGGTAGGCCATCGCGGTGGCGATGAACTCGGCGCGGGCCTTGCGGGCGGGATCGTTGTCGATGCGCTGGGCGACAATCTTCACCTGCGGCGCGGCGGCCAGCATCGCGGGCTGCATTGCGCGGCATTCGTTGAGGAGCCAGTCGATATCGTCGAAAATCTGATAGCGCTCATATTCGTCGGGGAGATTCTCGCCGAGGATTGTCGCGATGCGACTGGCGAGGGCCACATAGTTGCGGGTGTTGCGGGAATAGGAGAGGAACCAATCGTCGAAGGCGCGGAATTCCGGGGAAGCGCGGAACTTGTCGCCGGACTCGACCATGAACTGGAACGCTTCGTCGTAACTGTTCAGGTAATCGACGAGGATCGTGCAGACGCGCGCGGCGACACGGCCAGTATCGGCATCGGCTTGCGCGACGCCAGCGTACTGGCGGTAGCGTGTCGCGGCAAGGACGAGGTCGCCCGCCTCGAAGGCGCAGTCGCCCGCGAGCAGCACGATATCCGGCGCGGGGGCCTGCGTCTGACCGAGGAAAAGGCGCGCGGCGCTGGCGGCGGTCACGGGACGGCCAATCTCCAGGCCCGCCTTGAGACCCTTCACCATGTCGTCATGGGAGACGGCGCCAGGATCGCGCTGCACCTGCTTGAAGAAGGCATCGAAGGCCTCCTCCGCGGGCGATGGCGCCTTCTCTTGCGCAAACAGCGGTGCCACGCCGAATATGCAGGCGCAGATGAAAAGGGAAATCGATTTTGCTCGTGTGTACATTCTGGCTTTTCTCCTTGTCGGAATCGAACATGCGACAGATTGGCATATTGTACCCGTATCCGCGCGTCCTGTCCATTGCTCGAACACTTTGGAACTTGAGGCCATGATGAATGGCTTGCCGATGCCCCGCCACAATTTTGCCTGCCTTGCACATCGAAGCCGCGTGGGGTATCATTCATGCACCATGGAAAACGCGAACATCGTCGAAGAAATCCTCGCTCTCAAACGCAAACGCAGGGCAATCATCCTGGCGCACAACTACACGCTGCCAGAAATCCAGGACATCGCCGACTTCACTGGCGATTCGCTTGAATTGTCGCGCAAGGCCGCCGCGTGCGATGCGCCGGTAATCGTCTTTTGCGGCGTTCGTTTCATGGCCGAAACCGCAAAGATACTTTCCCCCCACGCCACTGTCCTGCTCCCCGTCGCGGACGCAGGATGCGAAATGGCCGACATGGCGAACGCGCCCGACGTGCGCAAGGCTCGCGCCGAAAATCCCGATGCAGTCGTCGTGGCTTACGTGAACACAACGGCGGAGACAAAGACGGCCGTCGATATCTGCTGCACATCCGGCAATGCGGAAAAGGTTATTTCGTCGATTCCTGCCGATAAACCCATCGTCTTCCTGCCAGACGCCAATCTCGGCACGAATGTTTCGAAGACGCTATCCCGCCCGATGTCCTTCTGGCATGGCTGCTGCCCGATCCACGACCGCATCACTCCCGGACACATCGCCACCGCCCGCGCCGCCCATCCAGGCGCCATCGCGATGGTACATCCCGAATGCCGTCCCGAGACCGTTGCCGCCGCCGATGTCGCACTCAGCACTGGCGGGATGCTGAAATTCGTGAAGGAATCGAAGGCCAAGGACTTCATTGTCGGCACCGAAATCGGTATTCTGCACCGTCTCCGCAAGGAGAATCCCGACAAGCGATTCTTCCCGCTCGATCCAGAGCCAATCTGCTCGAACATGAAGAAAATTCATCTCGAAGACATTCGTAATTCCCTCCGAGACATCTCTCCTAGCATCGAACTCGACTCCGAGACCATCCGTCTTGCCCGTCAATCCATCGACCGCATGCTATCTCTTTGACTCCAATAAGTTATACACTTATTTTCCTGTTCCATTTTCGCCTCGTTTTGCTTAAAGGGACAGACTATTTAAGAGTTTTTTGCCCGAAAATAAAAATTTAAAAAAAGCACTTGCGTTATGCGAAGGGATTTGGTAATTTGTTTCGCGTTTTCACGAGCGAGCTTAACTCAGTTGGTAGAGTGCCACCTTGCCAAGGTGGTTGTCGAGGGTTCGAGTCCCTTAGCTCGCTCCATTTTTTCACCCTTTGAATGGGGGTGTAGCTCAGTTGGTTAGAGCAGCTGACTCTTAATCAGCGGGTCGTGGGTTCGAGTCCCTCCACCCCTACCATTCTATGAAGGCCGCAAGTCGCCAAATGGCAACTTGCGGCCTTTGCCGTTTATCACCAAGGCAATGTGTTCGAGTATCTCCAACGCATGATTCTATTTCAGCGTGGCCTCCTCGGCCAGACGCTTGAAGTAGGCTGGGACAAGTTCCTCGTAGCCTTCGGGAATTTCGTCCTGTAGGCCGTTCCAAAGTTCCGTCGCTTCCTTGCGCGGCATTGCGCCATGTTCGCGGCGCGCCGTTATTGCGGTGGCAATGCTCCCACGCGCCTCGCGCAACGAGTCAACTGTCTCGTCGTATGCCCTGCGAAGCACTCCTCCATCGCCGCTGCGCGCAAGTGCCTCGACTTCCTTCATCCCGCGAATCGCCTGCTCGACATCGCCTGACGGCAAGCCATACGCCCGCAAATGCAGGCTCAATCTCTCGGCAGCCTGGCGGATCTCCATCTGCCTTCCCTCAAGGCGTTGCAACCCTTGCAACCGTGGTGTGGGTGTCGGACCGCGCAAACCCTCGCCAGCGAAACCAGCAAGTTTGCCTCCACCCGTTGCGCCGCCTGGCGATTGCGTTGAACTATCCTCGACGCTCCCGCTTTCAAACGGCGTGGCCGTAAGTCGAGATGGCGTCTGCCGTCCATCCTTGCCCTCGGCCGCAGATTCGACCATTTGTCCCTGGCTGCGCCCGGTGCGCCCTTCTCCCGACCGTCCGCCAATTTCCATCTGGTTTGGCAACTGGTTGCCCGTTACCCCCTTTGCCGACATGCTTGAGATCGGGCCATCGGCGGCATCCCATCCAGCGCCTTTGTCAAGCGAATCAATCCATGCGCTCGTGACATCCTCCACGTCCTCCGTCATCTCCTCTTCGCTGTCGAGCAACTCGCCGACAATGTCCTCGAGTTCATCTGGCAGTTCTGCGATCGCCGCATCTGGCGTGGTCGGCGGATCTTCCATTAGCCACTTGATATAGTCTGGCTTGTTCACCAGCCAGCGTTCGAGGTTGTGGAGCAACCTCTCCGCGTTTTCAAGGCCGCCTTGTTCCATCGGCACTGCGAGTTCGAGTTTCTTTTCGTAGAGCGACGCGGCCGCTTTCGCCACTTCCTGATAGACCTCGTTGAATTCATCCGCAAGCGATCCATCCGCGAAGTCTTGAAGCGGATTGCGGCTCAAGTCATCGACCTTGTCTTTCAATGCCGCCGCAAGTTTCGCTTCTTCGCGCGCAAGCTTCCCAAGAATTTCCTCGTCTTCATCGGAAAGGTCGTCGGGCCCGCGTTCCAGCAACGACCGCGATTGCTCCAATATCCGCTTTTGCACGGAAGTAAAATCCTTCAGCACCTCTCGCAGATCGCGCGCATTGTCCTCGTCCGTCGCCAAAGGCGCCTGTGGAGTTCCACCCTCATTTTCGCGGCGCGCCGTTTTTTCGCGAGCGGCAGTCGAACCAAGCAACGAGAGAAGGCCGTCGAAAATCGCCTGTTGACGGGCCACAAGCCGTTCGAGAATGCGCGGTAGTTCTCCCGTTTTTTCCGGGGCAATCTTCGCGATGTCGCCAAGCGCCAACCCCATTTCGCCTTCCACAAGCGCATTGAGTTTGTCCTTTGACGACCCGGCGCCTTCCTCCATTGCCGCAAGCGCCGAGCGCCCTTGTTCGCGCGCCTGTGTCTGCGCCCCGTCCATTGCGTCCCGATGCGGCGCGAGATTTTCTCCCGCAATCGCCTCATCGAGATGCAGCGCGAGATTCCGTGAAAGTCCAAGCGCGCGCCGCTGCTCAGCAATGGCGCGTTGAAGCGCCGCCACCATTCCCGACTTCGATGCATCGGCATCGCTTGCGGTGCGGATGCGGATCACGATCGGATCAGACTTGCCTGCGGCTATCCCGCTGTCCGGACGACAGTCCGCGGCAAATGCCTCCACCAAATACGCATTGCCCGCCTCAAAACGCGACGGATCGATCTCAAGTTCAAACCGCTCCTCTATTTCGCCCTTGCGCCCCGGCGCATCGCCATAGCTCCACCTGTGCAACACTTCATGCTCGGTTTGCGTGGCAGTCGCCTGACGCGCGGTAATCCAGATCGCACTCGTGCCGTGGTCATCCTCTGCCACAACGCGCAGATCGATCGTTTCGCCAGGCCATGCAAGGATGTTCCTGGCGTCATTGGCAAAGCGGATTGACGGCACAATATCGGGGATAATCGAAATCGCCCCATGGACAATTTCCCCTGCGCTCTCGTCGGACTTGTCACCACGCGCAAGCAACGCATACTGGGTCGCGGTATCGACGTGGAATTGCGCGTGCCATAAATCCGTGGACTTGGTGTCATCGGCAAGTGGAATCACCACATCGCCAATCCGCCACATTGGATCGATCGGTTGCATGTCGAATTCGACATCGAGAGCAACGTGGGATCCGGCAAACGCCGAAAGTGCCGCGGGAGGTCCGGGGAGTGTCTTATCGGCGATGCCAAGATATGCTGGCGGCGTCACCTTGAACGACGCGGACGAAATGCGCGGTAGGCGGCGCACATTCACGCGAAGGGAAGTGGAATAATCTTCGCCGCATTCCGCTCGGCAGACAAATGGCTCGCGAATATTGTCGAAACGGTGGAAGAATGTCGATGGCGAATTTGGATCGGCTCGCAGTTCAATCTCGAAGGTTGCGTCGTGCGCGAAGCCGCCTGATTTTTGCGCAATGCTGAGGACGGGAATGAACGGCACTGCAGCAAGTGGCTCGCCGTTTGGATTAGCGAGCATGACGTGGACTTGTAGGCTTCCGCCCTCGGAAACAAACATGTCGCCGTGGGGATCGAGAGTCAATACGACATCGCCCACAGGGGGAATGTCTGCGAACGGATTGACATATCGCGCAAATGCATTCTTCGCTTGCCGCGAACAACAGCTGGCATAAAGAATCCATGCGATGAAAAAAGCGCCAGTCGCCACCCCAAGGCGAATTAGCGAAACACGATCGAGAAGCGCTCGACGTGGGATGTGCATGGTGCTTTGGGAACCCGCAGCCAATGTGCGTTCGATAAACTCACGTGAATCGCCCGATTTGCTTTGCACTGGAAAAAACGGCGCGCCGTTTTTTCGCGCCTTGGACTGCGCGTCCTCAAACTGGAAAGAATTGATGAGAATGTTGTCGTTGACACCGAGATTGACTTCGAGTTCGCGCGCTGTCTGCTGAAGATTGATGCGCCAGACTGACGGTCTAAGAAGATTGCGCCAGACGGAAATAGCGGGCAGTACGAGACCCACCACTGCCATTACGAAACGCAGGGAACCAGGAAGGCGCAACAGATTGTCAAGTCCGCACCATGCGAGCCACACTGCGAGGGAAACCGCCACGACCTTCAGAACGCCAAGGGACACCCTGCCGTTTCTGGTCGTTTTGGCAATAGCTCGCAATTGGTCTTCAATCAACTTCATGCGCACATGGTATTTCATTCATCCGTTGTCTGCAACACATTGAAGTGGTCACGGGAGAAAGCGATAGCGAGGCCAGAATGCGGCGCCATGATGGAACCATCCGCCGGGGAAATCTGGTGCATCGTGGTAGTAGCGATGGCCCGTGGTGGGATTTTGCAAAACCGTAAACAGCCGCATTTCAGCATCTGAAAGATCCCAGGTTGGCGGCACGCCGCGCTGACGTTTCATGTATGTCACTGGCGTACCAATCGAACGCCATGGCAATCGGATTTCGCCAGAGTAACCTTCGTCGGCATCATCGTGATTGTTGATTGTCGATAGTTGTCCATCCGCGCGCATTTTAAGCGACGCCGCACAAGCAAACCGCGTGGCGCCATCATCTCTTATGAAATCCTCGCGACCGAAATAAATGCCATACTGGAAGAAACTCGAAAGCCGTTGCGGATCGTCCTCCGGAAGCGCGACGCACCACACATCGGAAAAGCAGTTCGACGCATTATGGTGCAATTCCCACATGAACATCGTTGAATCCCATGAGATGAAGAATTCGACGACATCGCAACCTGGAGTATTTTTTCCGTCCACGATACATGCCGTTTCGCGCCGGTTATCCGCAGGTCCATCGAATTCGCCAGTGCCGTACGCGGTCACATCCGAATCGAATGTCTCATATCCAATGTAAAGATACTCCGCATCCCAGAGACATTTGACAAGCATCAGCGGCTCATCATTTGCCTCTCCCTTCTTCCCGTGCAGATAATTCACCTTGTATGCCGGTGTTTCCTTCCAACATTCTTCTTCAAGTTTCCCATCAATTACAATTTCTTCCTTCACTCGTGGCACATACCGATAATCTACCTCCTCTGCCATCGCAATCATCGGCAACATCACGTACGCCACTCTTAAATAGTCTGTCCCTTTAAGCATTTTATGCAAGGTTTTCATTTGAATCATCCTCTTCCTTTTCAAGTCGTTACGCCATCGTCACCGGATTCTTCTGCAGCCGCCTCGCGGAGCAGATCCGTATCCCGTTCCACTCCCTGCACATGCCGATGCCATGCGCACCGGTTTTCCTTCCCGCGCTGAAGTGGTCGGCGAATGTCTCGACCAATCCATCGACGAATTCTTTTGATCCGACTGCGAAGCCCTTCGTGAAATGCCTAACCTTGCACCGCAGCATCACCGGCAGCTCTAGCTTTCCATGCCCCGCCAGTACCTTCCGCACTTCCTCGTGGTCGAGCGCGTCCACGCCCTTCGCATACAGCAGCGCACGGTACTGCGGCACGACCGCTCCGAAGTCCGGCTTGTTTGCTTCCGGCCTGTAAATCCTTGTAATGCACAATCGCGCGTACCTGTCGCCAGCGACAGCCGCGCCATAGCTGCTCCAGCGGTAATCCTTCGGGTCTTCGACAATCTGTGCGCGGATCGGGTTGAGCTCGATGTATGCGGCAACCGCAGCGAGCGATCCGCCTCCCTCGACGAAAGTGCTGCCGAAGCGGCCTTGCCAGAGCGTGCCTTCGTGCCCCTCGTGATGGGCGCGGTACCATACCGAGAAGCGCTGCTTAAGGCACTGCATGAACGGCGAGATGTCGCCCATGCGACGGCGCAGCATCCCCTGCTCCGCCTCCAGGCGGCTGGTACAGTAGTGCTATCGGTACTCGTCCCACTGGCATTTCAGCTCCGCCGCGTTCAGCGAGCCGTACAGGATCTCGACACGCTCAAGCAGTATCGCCTCCGTAAGTTCAATCGGCTTCGGAACATGGACCAGCACGTGGAAGTGGTTCGACATCACGCAGTACGCCAGGATCTCCAGCCCGGAGAACGCCGCGACCTTACGCAGCATCCTCACGAACATCTCCTTCTCTGCGTCCTCGAACGCCATCTTCTTGAACGCGCACCTGCTCACCAGGTGGTAGTATCCCTCGCCTTCATTCTTTGCTCTTGCCTTGCGCATAAGTTCCTCCTTTGCGCGAAGGATACGACGGAACTTGCGGACAAGTCAATACTTAAATAGTCTGTCCCTTTAAGAAGTACAGTTGGTCCGCCGACACAAAGGTAGTTGTCGAGATAGGCGGATACGCATACATTGCTTGCCCCGTTGACAATGTGGCTGCGCATGATAGGATGCAATCATGTTGTGATCGCTGTACAATCATCCTTTGACTGTGAGGCGCGACTGGACATCGTCATCACGAGATCCTTCGCATGGACATCCCTTTAATTCGACAAAATGCCATCAAGCGCATCTGGGTCTTCTCCGACCTGCAACAGAGCGTCCCCGAAAACGCCCGCAGATGCATGATCGCCGGCGTGGACGACTTTCTTTCGCTGAAAATTCCAGTCGATGCCGTCTGCTATCTCGGCGACACGACTGAAGGCACTTCCCTGCCACATCTCAGGGAGATGGCCGAGATGCAGGTCGAAGCCCTTTCTCGCGTCGATGCGCCGATCTATTACGCGATGGGCAACCACGAGTTCGACTTCCACCGCGCCAAGGATCCTCCCGGCCGCGTAACGATTCCCATGCGCGACCGCGTCCTCCGCGAAAGCCAGTGGCACACGTCCCCGCGAGTGAGCGACCAGTTCTTCCACGTCAACCTCGGAGGATTGACGCTCGCGTTCCTGACCGACTGCGCGGCCGAGGATGGCTCGTGGTGGACGACACACTGCTGTCCGAATCCGCAAGGCGAAATCGATGCGCACCCTTCGCGATGGGATGCATCGCAGTCGCGCGTCCGCGAACTTCTCTCCGGGATCGACACTCCGTTCTTCCTCTTCTCGCACTATGGCTTCCCCGGCGGCAACCGCGACGATGAAGGCCCGTTGCAGCGCATGTTGCTCCCGCTTCCCGACAACGCCATCGCCCACTTCTACGGACACAGCCACTGCGGCGACCATGTCTGGGGCAAGCGCAATTTCCTGCGGCAGATCTCGACCATCGACGAAAGCGGCATCACGCAGTTCGACATCGCATCGTTCGAGGACATCCGCGGCAGCGCCGTCCGCTCGGCCATCGTCGAATGGTACGGCGGCCAATCCTACGGCGTATTCTTCCGCGACCACTCCGCCCGCGTCTGGACGAAGACCTACTTCCAGTCGTCCAATCCAATCGGTCGCACGCGGTAGCCTGAAGGCGACCTTCGTTGCGCGACGGGGGCGCATTCACCTTGTCTTGAGTATCTACCCCGTACTTTGGTTTTAGGTTTTTATTTCCATGACATGAATGTGGCATGGTATAATCAGAATATCTTTATGTTTTGATTTCCACAGGGAGGATGAAATGAGCGACCAGCTTTACATCGGCATCGACAATGGCACGCAGGGAACGAAATGCGCCGTCTTCAGCGTTGAGAAGGGCGAGATCATCGCTTCGGCGTACGCGAAGCACGATCTGATCGAAAACAACGACGGCCGCCGCGAGCAGGATCCGCAGTGGTGGATTGACGCCGCGCGAGAGACACTCGCAAAGTGCCTTGCGACCCCGGGTGTCAATCGTTCGCAGGTCGTTGCAATCGGCGTCTCGGGACAACAGCACGGCTTCGTACCGCTCGATTCGAAGGGCGATGTGATCCGTCCAGCCAAGCTCTGGTGCGACACCGAGACTGTTCCGCAGTGCGAGACGATCACCTCGCGCGCTGGCGGCGCGCACGCTGTCGTCGATGCGATCGGCAATGCCGTCGCGGCAGGCTTCACCGCTTCCAAGATTCTCTGGATGAAGGAAAACGAGCCTGCGAACTACGAGCGTTTCGCGACTGTCCTGCTTCCCCACGACTACGTGAACTTCTGGCTCACCGGCGAGCGCAAGATGGAGTGCGGCGATGCTTCCGGCACGGCTCTCTTCGACGTTCGCTCGCGCAAGTGGTCCGACAAGCTCGTCGCCGCGACCGACACCTCCGGCAAACTCGCATCATGCCTCCCGCAGGTAATCGCGGCCGATGAGCCGATCGGCACGATCCGACCCGAAATCGACGCCGAGGTCGGTCTTCCCGCGAATACGCTCGTCTCCGCCGGCGGTGGTGACAACATGATGGGCGCCATCGGAACCGGCAATGTCGCGGACGGCATCGTGACCACGAGCCTCGGCACTTCCGGCACAATCTACTCGCGCTCGTCGTTCCCGGTGATCGATCCTGCGGGCGAACTCGCGGCATTCTGCTCGAGCGATGGCGGCTGGCTGCCGTTGATCTGCACGATGAATGTGACGGTCGCGACCGAACTCACACGCTCGCTTTTCGAAAGCGATGTCAAGGCGTTTGACGCGATGGTCGAAAAGGCTGCGCCCGGCGCCGACGGCATCCTCCTGCTCCCGTACTTCAATGGCGAGCGCACGCCTCCCCTGCCCCGCGCACGCGCCACATTCCACGGCATATCGAGCGCGAACTGCACCCGCGAAAACTTCTCACGCGCGGCGATGGAAGGCGCCACCTTCGGCCTTCGCTACGGACTCGAGCTTCTGCGCCGTCTTGGCGTTGACGCCAAGGAAATCCGCCTCGTTGGCGGCGGTTCGAAGAGCCGCATCTGGCGTTCGATCGTCGCGAACATCTTCGGTTGCCCAGTGGTATGCCCCGCAAGCGCGGAAGCTGGCGCGATGGGCGGCGTGCTCCAGGCGATGTGGTGCGTAGCGCGCCAGACCGACCGCAACGCCTCGATCGCCGATCTTTCCGCGCGCTTCATCCGTCTGGACGAATCCTCGCGCGTCGAGCCGGATCCCGCGACCGTCGCGATCTACAACGAAGCCTACGCGAACTATCTCGCACTCGGCAAGGCCCTTCGCTAGCGGATGCGGCTCGCAATGGCAGACATCCTGATAACCGGCGCGCGGATGCACAACCTGAAGGGCGTGGACGTCCGCATCCCTCGCGATACCGTCACGGTCGTAACCGGATTGAGCGGTTCTGGCAAATCTTCGCTCGCCTTCGACACGCTTTACGCCGAAGGGCAGCGGCGCTACGTCGAAAGCCTCTCGGCCTACGCCCGCCAGTTCCTCGACCAGATGGACAAGCCGGATGTCGAGCGCATCGAGGGTCTCTCTCCCGCCATCGCGATCGAGCAGCGCAACTCCGGCGGCAACCCTCGTTCGATCGTCGCCACGACCACCGAAATCCACGACTATCTCCGTCTGCTCTACGGCAATGTCGGCCACGCCCACTGCTCGAAGTGCGGCAGGCCGCTCGTCCGCCAGAGCGCCGAGCAGATCGTCGATATTCTTCTCGCGCTTCCGCCGAAGACAAAACTCACCATCATGGCCCCGCTTGTGCGCGGGAAGAAGGGCGGACACGAAGACCTCGCCGACGCGGCGCGCCGCGATGGTTTCGTCCGCCTGCGCATCGATGGCGAAATCGTTTCCCTCGACGACTTCAAGAAACTCGAGAAGAACAAGAAGCACACGATCGAAGCGGTCGTCGATAGGATCGTCATCGCCGATGGCATACGCTCGCGTCTCAACGATTCCGTCGAGACAGCGCTCAAGCATGGCGAGGGGTTGCTACGCGCGATCATCGCCACGCCCGACGGCGTGGAAGAGGAACGCATCTTCTCCGAGAAGAACGCCTGCCCCGATTGCGGGCTCAGCTTCGAAGTCCTGCAGCCGCGCGACTTCTCCTTCAACGCCCCATACGGCGCCTGCCCCGACTGCATGGGCCTCGGCACGCAGCTTGTCTTCGTGGAGGATCTCGTTGTCCCGGACAAATCGCTCTCGCTAGCCGATGGCGCGGTACAGGCATGGCGGCGTTGCGGCTATTCCGCTATCATCTACTACCGCCATCTCCTCAAGGCCGTCGCCGGCGCCTACGACATCGACATGGACACGCCGTACAAGGACCTTCCTGAGGACTTCCGACACGACCTGATGCACGGCACCGGCGACCGTCCCATACGCCTCAAGTTCTGGATGCGCCACGCATGGCATGTCAAGGAGGCCCCATTCGAGGGCGTGCTCCCGAACCTTCAGCGACGCTACGGCGAAACGGAAATCGACGAAATCCGCGAGCGTCTCGAGCAGTACATGACTCGCCGCATCTGTCCAACCTGCCACGGCGCGCGACTGCGTCCAGAACCTCTTGCGACGACAATCGCCGGCAAGTCGATCGCCCAGGTCATGGCGATGCCCGTGGGCGAATGCGCGAAGTTTTTCGACACTCTCGAACTCACGCCGCAGGAAATGCGCATCGCGGGTGAAGTGCTCAAGGAAATCCGCCGGCGCCTGCGCTTCCTCCACGATGTCGGCCTCGATTATCTCACGCTCGACCGCGAAAGCTCGTCGCTCTCCGGCGGCGAAATGCAACGCATCCGCCTCGCATCGCAGATCGGGTCGGGACTCGTCGGCGTAATGTACGTGCTCGACGAACCCACGATTGGCCTGCACCCGCGCGACAACGAACGCCTTATCGCTACACTGCGCCAGTTGCAGCAGCGCGGCAACACAGTGATCGTTGTCGAACACGATTCCGAGATGATCCGCGAAGCGGACTACATCGTCGATATCGGTCCAGGGGCGGGACGCAACGGCGGTAGGCTCGTTTATCAGGGCGACCTGCCTGGACTGCTTGCGTGCAAGGATTCGATTACCGCCGACTATCTCACGGGAAGGCGCGCGGTACCCGTTCCGCAAAAGCGCCTCCCCGCAGGGAAACCGTGGCTCAAGATTTTCGGCGCGGCGGAGAACAACCTGAAGAACATCGACGTCTCCATCCCGCTCGGGCGCTTCGTATGTGTCACAGGTGTCTCCGGAAGCGGCAAGAGCACGCTTGTCGATGACATCCTCCGCAAGTACCTCAAGCGCCACTTCTACCATGCCTCCGATATTCCCGGAGCGTTCAGGGAGATCACCGGCGTCGAGAATATCGACAAGGTAATCGAGATCGACCAAAGCCCGATTGGCAGAACGCCGCGATCGAACCCTGTCACGTACACTGGCGCCTTCGACATGATCCGCAACCTGTTCGCGGCGACGCCCGTCGCGAAGGCGCGCGGATATGGACCCGGTCGCTTCAGCTTCAATGTCAAGGGTGGCAGGTGCGAAGTCTGCCAGGGCGCGGGCGTGATCTGCCGCGAGATGAACTTCCTTCCCGACGTGTACGTCACGTGCGAGCAATGCGGCGGCAAACGTTACAACCGCGAGACGCTCGACGTGCTCTACAACGGCCACAACATCTCCGAAGTACTCGACATGACGATCTCCGAAGCACTCGAATGCTTCGCCCCGATCACATCGATTGCCTCAAAGCTCCGCACGCTCGAGGAAGTCGGCCTGGGCTACATCCATCTCGGACAGCCCGCCACGACGCTTTCGGGCGGCGAAGCGCAGCGCATCAAGCTCGCCACCGAACTGTCGAAGCGCTCGACAGGCAAGACCCTCTATCTGCTGGACGAACCGACGACAGGTCTGCATTTCGCAGATGTTCATCGTCTGCTCGAAGTCCTGCTCCGGCTGCGCGACGCAGGCAACACGATCGTCGTCATCGAGCACAATACCGATGTCATGAAGTGCGCGGACTACATCATCGACCTTGGACCCGAAGGAGGTTCGGGCGGAGGGCGCATCGTCGCGTCAGGCACTCCCGAAGAAGTCGCCGCATGCCCTGAATCATACACGGGCAAGGCGCTTCGCGGCGTCCTGGGCATCGATGGAACCGCGCAGGCAAAAACTCTGAGGAAACGCAAATGACGACCCTATCCAGATTCGTCGCCATAGCGCTCGCGATCGCGCTTCCGTGTGCAGGCGCATTTGCCGGTTCCCCGTTGAACGCCGCGCGTGTGGCGTTTGACGACGGAATGTACGAAAGCGCGATCGCCACCTGCGAAAAAGCGCTTGCGCATTCCAACCTCGCCCCCGCCGACCGAGTCGAGCTGGAGATCATCCTTGCGGATTCGATGCTGAAATCCAATCGCCCCACCGAAGCACTCGCAGTGGTGGAAAAGGCCGCGGAAGGACAGGCGAAAGGCAAGGCCCTGGACAGTTTGCTCCGTTTGCAATCCGCGGCGCATCTCAAGATCGAAGGCCTCTCCGACAGGACCATCAAACTGCTGACAAGAATCGACGGCGAAGCATCGTCGCCAGAAACACGCTCCGCGAACCTTCTCGATTGGGCGCAGGCCTGCGTCGATGCCGGAATCGCGAAAGACGCGATGGAACATCTCGCTCGCCAAGAAAAGACAAATTGCACCAATGCCACGCTTGCGGCCGGAATGCTCCTCCATTCCGATTTGCTACTGGCTTCCAATGACGCGATCGACAAACCGTGCGCAAAGAGCATCGCCATTGCGACCAATCTCCTTTCGACAGTTTCCTCCGCCGATTGGGCCGAGCCCATTCAACGCACCATTTCCCTCGCGAAACTGGCGCGCATCGCCGATGAAAACCTTGGAGATACTTCCCTCGCATGCGATTTCGCCGCAAAGGCGTTGGCTGCCATACCCGCCAATGCACCGGAACGGAACAACATCGAACTGCGTTGCGGCGACATACTGGCGAAGAATCCTTCAACTCTCGCCAGTGGCGCGAAGGCCATCAAGTCCGCGATCGCGAATATCCAGGACGACAACGTGGCAAGCGTTGCGCAACTGAATCTTGCGAACGCCTACCTAAGGCACGAATGCTTCACCAACGCCATCGTGGAATTCAAGACATACATCGACACCTACACAAACAGCCTCACATGCGCGCGCCAAGGCCTGGCGCAAGCGTACCTCGGCAAGGGCGACAACGAACTTGCGGCCACGGAATTCGGCAAGGCCGCCATGGCTTCGCTGGCGATATCAAGGAACGATCTCGCCGCAAAGTTTTATCTCGACGAAGCGCGTGCGCTTGTCCGCGCGGCCAAGTATTCGGATGCGGATGAATGCTTAGGCAAAATAATCGGGGATTTCGCGGGAACAGACATTGCGAACCGCGCGATTTTCCTGCGCGCCGATGCCCTTGAGCGAGCCGGAAACCAGCAGGCGGCCCTCGCGGCATTCGCCGATGCGGCAAAGGCCTCGACCAATTCCGCCGCCAGGGCTGAAGCCTTCTTCAGGCAGGGCTTGATACACGAGCGCGCAAACCGATATGAAGGCGCGAACAAGAACTACACCCAGTCGATTTCCGAATTGCTTTCGGAGCCATCGGATGCCGGTTCAAACGCCTCGCTCATTGCGCGGGCGCGGCTGGCACGTGGAAGAATTCGCGTCATCACGCTTCGCAATGGCGCACTAGCCGACCTGAACGCCGCATGCGGATTCGAAGAAACCAGGGAAGAGGCCTCGTATCTGAAAATCCAGGGACTCTACAACGACCAGCTCGATGAAGAGGCCGCGAAAGCTTGCGAGAAGTTTCTCGCGGACTTCCCTGAGTCACCATTCTGGATCGACGCGAAACTCTGGCTGGCGAAGTACTGTTTCAATGACAAGACCGACTACCTTTCTGCGGAGAAACTGTTCCTGGAGTCCGTGGCCCACAATCCATCGAACCGCTGGGCGGACGCCGCGCTAATCTGGGCAGGGCGTTCGGCGCTCCGGCGCGCGGATTATGCGGGCGCGGTGACAAATTTCGACAATGTCGCGAAGAACTATCCACATAGCGCGCGCCTTCCGGAGGCCAAGTTCCTGCAGGCCGGCGCGCTTATTGAAATGGCACGTTTCAAGGATGCGATTCTCCTGCTCGACCAAATTACCGTCAGCTGGCCCGATTCAGACATGGCGAATTCCGCGATGGGCCGCAAGGGAGACTGTCTTTTCTCGCTCGGCGCAGAAGACGCAACCCACTACGAGGAGGCGATGCAGGCATATCTTGCCGTCAGGTCGCATCCCGACGTGACGTTTGTCCAAGCGCTTCAATCCGAATTCAAGATTGGTCGTTGCCTTGAAAAACTCGGCAAGACCGACGAGGCGCGCAAGCAGTATTACGACCGCGTTATCCTCCGTTTTGAAGGCGCCGATCCCCAGCCTTCGGATGGCAACGCACAGTCATGGTATTCCCGCGCGGCGCTCCAGCTTGCCGACATCCTCGTGTCGCAGGGCAAGTACGAATCGATCAAATCCGCACGGAACATCCTCGAACGCATAGCCGCGAAAGGTATCGACGGAAGCGACGAAGCAAAGGCTCGACTCGACAGGATCAACGACTCGATTCGATCGTCGCGCATTAATTCTATCTTGGAGAACGACTGATGAATGGTTTCAGATGGATTGTCACCGGCGGCCCGATCGCCTGGATCATCACCGCAATCACTATCCTCGCGATCGCCATGTTCCTCGAGCGGATGTTCCACCTCCGCCGGGCGCAGATTCTATTCAGGGATTTTCTAAAGGGAGTTTTCAACGTCCTTGAGAAGGGCGGAATCGACGAAGCGATATCGCTCTGCGATGACACCCCCGGACCAGTCGCGCGCCTGATGCACACCGCCATAATGCACCGCGATGGAGGCAACGAAGAGATTGCCGCGGAACTCGAGACTGCCGGACGCATTGAAATCTCCCGCATGGAGCGTCGCCTCGTCATGATTTCCACGATTGCCCAGCTCGCGCCATTCCTTGGCCTGCTTGGTACCTTGATGGGAATCCTCCAAACAGTGAACACCATCAACGAATCCGTCCCTGAGATTGTCTCGACTGACATCACAAATGGCGTGATCACCGCCGTCACCACATCGATCTTCGGAATCATCTCCGCCATCGTGTGCCATGCGTTTTTCAACATCCTCGTGGTGCGAATAGACCGCGTCGTCCAGGATATGACCGAGGCGTCATCGGACATCCGCAGTTTCTTCGCAAGCCATGCCTCCGCAGCCGGCAAGGGAGCAAAGCATGGCTGAACTCGCTTCCAGATGGGGAACAACGTGGAGCGCCGAGGAACTCCGCAAGCGCTTCGTTCCGCGCAATCGCTTCGTCGGCGGGCTATTCTATATGGTGCCGTGGATTGACGCGATTGTTGTCGCGCTTTTCGCCTGCATCGCCTGCGAACGCTTCATTTTCACGCCAAGCGTAAACTTCAACCTCCCGCAAGCTGGCGTCGTCACGGAATGGCCGGCGGACGCCACATCGATCGTGATGCTTCGCAAAAACGGTCCGAACGGTCCTGTGACGCTCGTATTCCACGATGGTGTCCGCTATGATTTCTCCAGCGAGTCCGAAATCAGGAAGCTCGAGAAATCCATGGCTTCAACCAGCCAGTCATCCGGCAATGGGGAAATACTCCTCCTCGCGGAGGAAAGCATTCCGCACGGCGAAGTGGTCAGGCTTGTGGACATCGCGCGCAAGAGCGGATTCAGCAGGGTATGCGTTTCGGTCAAGCCGGAGTGATTCCAAAGTGGAAAGGAAAGCCTATCGAACCCACAGGAGATGGTGGCAGTGGTGGCCGATGCCCGTGCTAGCCGCCATCGTCGTCTGTCTGTGGAGCGGCTTCCCAGCCCCCGTCCCACCCCATGCCATCCCCGACAGGCCACAACCAACCGCCGAATATCTCTCGACGCCTCCCCGGGCGAATTTCTCGATGATGAGGACGGAGGAATTTTCGCGCCGTTCGGGATTCGGTCTTGGCGTGATGCAGGAAAAAATAGCGAATGACATCTTTGTCCCGCCTCCTGTGATTTTCCCCTTGCCGCCTATGCCGCTAGAGGTACCCGCCCACAACCAACTTCCGGCGCCGCAGGCAATGCGGTATCCCTCAGAAAGCATTTGCCCTGTCATTCCACGCATGTCCAATTCGGCATCGGTTGCCGTCAGCCCCCGTGGATTCAACATCTTTATATCGCCTTCCCTACGCAAGGCGGATTTCACATTCGATCTTGATGACGTATCCCCCACCCTTCCAATCCCGCGTACCCGCTTCCATGTGGAAACCGATTTCGATGGAAGGACAGCGCACGTACTGCTCGACAAACCGCCGCTTTCGCAGACGCTCTCCCCAGAAATCCGCAATATCAGAATTGCGATCGAAAGAGGCCATGCCACTACCAATGCTTCAGGATATATCGATTTGAGTGCGGGTTTAAACAATTGAAAACACATGATCCACCTGCACATCGCGATTCCTTCGCGGGACTCCAGATTCCAAACGCCTGGCAACACGCGCCGAGGTAGCAGCTGGTGCGCACGACATCGTTCGTGAACTCGGCGAAGGTGGAAGGAGGCTCGGACGATGGGCGATGGTTTGCAGGCGCAGAAGTCACCAGTGTGCGCAGACGGCCAACAATTCACAATCGCACATTGAATGTTTCCATATTCAAAACTGTCGTGAAATGTGCTACACTGCCGACATGAACAAACTGGGCGCAGTGAGCATCCCCTACGGAATCTCAGATTTCAGGCGAATCCGCAACGAGGGCTATTACTATGTCGATAAGACGAGCTTCATCGCCACGCTGGAGCGCGCCGGATCGTTCGTTTTTTTCGTGCGCCCGCGCCGCTTCGGCAAGTCGCTCATGGTCGATATGCTCAGATACTACTACGACCTGAACGAGAAGGATAACTTCGAAAGGTACTTCGGCGGCCTCGCCGTCGCCGCGGACCCCACGCCGAACCGCAACAGGTACATGGTCCTCGCGCTCGATTTCTCGAAGGCCGGCGCTTCGGGAGGGCAGTCGCTCCAGGAATGTTTCGACAGCTATCTGTCCGTGTGCTTCCTGGATTTCATCGACCGCTATCCCGATGTGTTCGATGCCGGGTTCCGCCAGGAATTCCTGCCCCGTACGGCCATCGAACGCTTCGTGTCCATGGTCAAGCGCGCCCGCTCGAAGGGCATCCCTATCTACCTTTTCATCGACGAGTACGACAACTTCACCAACTCGCTCATCCGTTCCGCGGGGAAGGAGCCGTACAAGTCGATCACCCACGGCACGGGCTTCTACCGCGAATGGTTCAAGAAGTTCAAGGGCGATGTCGACCGCATCTTCATGACAGGCGTATCGCCCGTCACGCTCGACGACCTGACGAGCGGCTTCAACATCGCGACGAACATCTCGCAGGACCGCCGCTTCAACGCGATGCTCGGCTTCTCCGAGGAGGAGGTTCTCCGGATATACCGCGATTTCAAGGGCGCCGGCGAATTCACCTCCGGCGACCCCGGGGCCATCGTGAAGTCGATCAAGCCGTGGTACGACGGCTACTGCTTCTCGCGGGAGATGGTCGGCAGGGAGTGCGTCTTCAACTCCGACATGGTGCTGTACCACCTGAAGTCGATGGTGCTGGACGGCGTCCCGCCCGAGAACATGGTCGATGCGAACATATCGACGGACTACGACAAGCTTGAGACGATCGTCGATCTCCAGCGCGCGGCCGGTGCGCAGAACGTGGAGGACGTCCCGCCGCTCACGGAGGAGATCGCGTCGAATGGCGAGATCACTTTCGAGCTTGTGCCGAACTTCCCGGCCGACGCGATAATCAAGCCCGAGAACTTCCGCTCGCTCTTCCACTACT